>CALUIV010000010.1 GCA_944320775.1 uncultured Paraprevotella sp.
TATCGTTATAAGATAAAAATTTATTTTTAAACTTATGATTAGATATATTAACATTTTTCGAGGCCGTATAATAGGGGGTAAATGCGTTTATAGAATAAAAGTTTATTGTTTTAATAATGAATATAAGAATAACATGATGAAACATTTTAAAGTATGTCTGACAGGTTTCTTTTCTGTCTTTTTCCTTTCTGTAGGTGTTGTTTCTTGTTGGAATGATGATGATTATCAGTTTTACAGTTCCTATCCGAACGCGCTGGTTACGGTGAAGCATACATCGGATAGTGTTGTTTATTTACAGTTGAATGATACAACAACTCTTTTTCCGGTAAATATGCCGCGATCTCCATTTGGTGAAAAAGAAGTACGGGCTTTGACTCATTTTAAATTTGTGGACAAACCGTCTGAAGGATTCTCAAAAGCTGTTCACGTCAATTGGATAGACAGTATTCTGACCAAACAGTTGGCTCCATGGAAAGCAGAAGCAAACGACTCTGTTTATGGTAACGATCCTTTGGAAATCATAGATGATTGGGTTACTATTGCGGAAGACGGATATCTCACTTTACGTTTTCGTACACAGACGGACGGTCGCGGTACACGGCATGCACTTAATTTAGTGAACAATGGTACGGCAGAAAATCCTTATGTAGTAGAATTGAGGCATAATGCACATGGTGATATTTGTGGTTATCCTGCAGATGGCTTGGTCGCTTTTTCTTTGGATAGTTTGCCTGATACACAAGGAAAAACCGTTAAGCTTACATTAAGATGGAAGGCTTATCGTGGTGTTAAGACTGTTGAATTTGATTATTGTACCCATCAGGCTACCATGCTTTCAAAAAGTGGTAATGCACGTTCTATTGCAGAAGAAAGGGCTACATTACTGTTAGAATAATTAGAATAAAAGGATAAATTAGATGGATGGAATGAAGGGATCTCTGTTTTAATTGAAAACAAAGATGTACGAAAAGATCTGCACCCCAAAAGTTTGATGAAGAACTTTTGGGGTGCATTATTTATGAATTACACATATGAATAAACAGAGTATTGGTGTGTTTAATTGAAAAAGTTCCACGATACACCAAAATGGAAGTTCATAGGATTTATCGGGTAATGTGGAGCCCAGAATGCATTTCCATGCAATGATGCATTAACGTGATTGATTGCAGCATAGAAGCGGCAATGTTTCAAGTGGAAATTAGCATAGACATTGCAAATGGGGTAATTTCCTATTTTTACCCGTGTTTGTACATCCTGAACTGCAAATTGGTTGACAGCCGGAGAATAATCGGGAGCATAGTAGCTGGTGAAGTAACGTACGTCACCTCCCAGTTCGACCAACAGAACTTTAGCAATTCTAAAATTAAGATAGATATTGCTGTATAGGGATAAGTCCGGTAATGGAAGCGCATTCTCGTTACTAGACTTTTGATAAGCAATCTGATTATCCCAGCGGAAAATGCCGAATTTAAAATTTTGATTTAAAATAGCACTGAATACTTGGATGTTGCCTGTATTCTGTTTTACCGATGTGTTATTGCTGTATCCGCTTGTTTCATAACCGTCTTCAGAAAAAGGTGTTTTATCCAAAGATAGGTAAGTATAGTTTTTGATATTTTCAACCCCGACTCGGAGAGATGTTCCGCTTTTATTAAAGTTTAATTCGCCTTCAATTCGTGTACGGAATTCATGACTTAAATCATTGTTCCACCAAGTAAACTGTGACTGATAGTGACGGTAATAGAAATGTGGATTCAGATTTTTCATATAGGCGTGCGCCTTTATTGCCAACGTATCCTTCCAGAAAGGAATGTTCAGATCTGCTTGTCCGTCAATTTGGAACTGTCCGATATCGGTTCCCAAGAGGACGATCTCACCTAAAGCTGTATAGTGTAATAATTTTCCTTGGCGCTTACTTAGTTCACCGCCAACAGATACATTATGTTCTACAAAGCGATTATACGTGAGTGCCGTATCTTTCATTCCTCCTGGCATTTCAAATGTACGCAGTTCATGGGATGCAAAGGCTGTTAGTCCGGCTTTTGCCCATTTGTTGAATCCTTCGCGTAAAGCAATTCCAAGTGTATTCTTAACTGAGAATTCATCGAAAAGATCTTTTGTACTACCTACTTCTCCATAATACATGTTCGTATAATAATTCTCAGGAAGATCGTAACTATAGTAGCCATGTTTGCCATGACGTATATTCAATGTGTGGATGAAGCTAGTTACGGGGGTAAACTTGGCTGGTGGATCTAATTTTATGATGTAATCCTCGCGAAGCGAGTCTGCTACGAGTTTACGTTTCAGCGTATCTGTTTTTATTAATGCGATCAGCGCACTGTCTCTCAATGATTTGAGTAACGTGCTGTCATGAGGAACAGTCTGTAACAGTGAGTCTCCTTCTTCTGTATATTTGTAAAAACCTACATTATATCGATGTGTGAGGAAGTAAACCTGATCGTCGTTTTGATTCCAGTTTTCAGAAAGAATTGTCGGGATATCGGTAGAACTGATTGACTTATTGAAACTTTCCGGATTGGTAATATAGGTATCGTCGTCGATACCGCCATTTTCCGTTTGTTTGAAGTGGTTGGCGTTAATCCAGGCATGCATATTATAACGGTCTCCCAAATAATACCCATATAATGCACCGTTAAATAACGATGTTGCCTGATTGTTGTAAAATCCGCGTCCGTATGAATAATCCAGTTTAAAGCCAATTCCAGAAATCTTATTGATGTTGGTGGCGAAATAAGCCCGTACACGGTCTTCGCCATTCTGGCTGCTGTTGGTGGTATGATATGAAAGGTTTGTTATCGGACTTTTCGTATTGGCAAAAAGGAACTCATTGACGTCTGTGTAAAAGAAGTCATATGGTTGCATGAAAAATTTGTCTGGCATGACCGGACGATCCATGAACAGTCGGGAAAGTCTGGGAGAACCTAGATTCCCCAAAAAGTTATATTGTCCATTATATCCGTCTGTATTGTTGAAATTCTGAAAGTGGTGAGGGAGTGTGTCTGCTACAGCCGGTTTGATTGTTCCAAGACGTTCGTCAATATTCCACATCGTCAGACCGATGGGAATGTTCTTGACCGTTTTGGTTGTATCACGTCCCCAGGAAAAATGGTTTGATCCTCCGTTTTCCATACTTCCACTTTCGGCATTAAACTGATCTTGTTCATAACCGAAACCGTTGTTTTGTTCGTCAAATTGAGCCCAAAGGAATGTGGGAAGCAAGAGGCCTATAATAAGTGTTAAGATTTTCTGTTTCATAAGTGCCGCAAAGATAGCAAGAAAAAAGTAAAGGAGCATGTTTTCTGAAAATAGAAACGTGCTCCTTTATCATTTTTTTTATGAAAACGAATGTTATTGTACTTTCGTAATGATTTCCATTCCTTTTTTCAAGGCAGCTTCATTTGCCGGAATAAGATCATGATGGCGTTCGGGCAGTGTCTTTCTCAATGCCATTACGACATTTTCTATATTTGCCAGCTGGCGTACCTGAAGCAGACCGCCTAAAATAATCATATTAAAGGCTTTGGCATTTTGCATTTCTGCAGCAGCATCCATTGCATCAATTCTGTAAATCGAAATATCTGTGCGTTTAGGAGCTGTTGTAATACCATAACTGTCATAAATCAGTGTTCCTCCCGGTTTGATTTTCTCTTCGAATCTGTCAAGCGATGGCTGGTTTAGCACAACTGCCGTATCATATTGACTTAAGATAGGAGATGAGATACGTTCTTCGCTGATGATGACTGTGACGTTGGCTGTTCCTCCGCGTTGTTCCGGTCCGTAAGAAGGCATCCACGATACTTCTTTACCCTCAACCAAAGCAGCACAAGCCAAAATTTTACCCATGGACAAGACGCCCTGTCCTCCGAAACCGGATATGATGATTTCTTCTTTCATATATATTCTTTTTGAAATTGGGTTTATTATGGTTGAATGTCTTTTAAGTCACCGAGCGGATAGAATGGGAACATATTTTCTTCCATCCATTTATTTGCTTTTTCTGGTGACATTTTCCATCCTGCATTGCATGTAGAAACGATCTCAACCAGGCTGGAACCTTTTCCAGACATGCTGTTTTCAAAAGCCTTACGTATGGCTTTTTTTGCTTTTCTTATGGCTGCTACATTATGTACTGATTGGCGGCTTACATAACAGGTTCCCTGTAGTGTTGCTGCAATCTCTGTGATTTTCAGTGGATATCCGTGTAAATCAGCTTGGCGTCCATAAGGGCAGGTTGCAGTTTTCATCCCCATAAGGGTTGTTGGTGCCATTTGGCCACCAGTCATACCATATATTGCGTTGTTAATGAAGATAACAGCAATGTTTTCGCCGCGATTTAATGCATGGATTGTTTCTGCAGTACCGATACATGCAAGATCACCGTCGCCTTGGTAAGTAAATACAAGTCGGTCATTCCATAAACGTTTGATGGCTGTAGCTACGGCCGGTGCTCTTCCGTGGGCAGCTTCGATCCAGTCGATGTCCAGATAATTATAAGCAAACACGGCACAGCCAACAGGGCATATTCCGACTGTCTTTTCTTCCATCCCCATTTCTTCTATAACCTCAGCAACCAGTTTGTGGACAACGCCATGGCTACAACCCGGGCAATAGTGCATGGGGCGGTCATTCATTAACGTAGGTTTTTTATAAACCAGGTTTTCGGGCCGTATGATTTCTTCTTCTGTCATAATCTGCAATAATTTTAAAGCATGAAACGCAAGAACATCTCGATAATTTTCAGAATCATTCCACCGCCGATAATTCCCATTCCCAGAATTCTGTTTTCGGGTAATGCGAAATAAAGAATAAGTCCGATCGCAGCTGCGATTAAGAACAGGGTATTTAAGACGCTACGAACTTGGTCTTTGGATACCCAGGAGCGACGTTTACGGTTTCCTTGAACTGATTCTTCTATCAGTTTTTCGATTTCTTCGCGATTCATAGATGATTAGTTTGTCTGATTTATGATGTTCTGTTTAAGCGCTTCAACAACTTCTTCCGGAGTCGGTACAATACCTCCCATTCTTCCGTAGTGGGCTACTTTTGTTTTTCCATTTACTGCCAGACGGATGTCTTCGATCATTTGTCCGGCGTTAATTTCAAAACTGAGAATACCTTTCATCCGTGTACTTAATTCTTCTACTCTTTTTGATGGGAACGGCCATAGGGTAATTGGACGCAATAAGCCTACTTTAATACCTTCTGCACGACACAATTCAATCACTTTCAATGCAATTCGTGATGCGGATCCAAAAGCTACTATCAGATATTCTGCGTCATCACAGAACAGTTCCTCATAACGAACTTCCTGTTCCCGTATTGTCTGGTATTTTTTTTGCAGATGAAGGTTTCTTTGCTCCATGCTATTCGGATCAATGTCTAATGACGTAATGATATTTGGCTGGCGGGTTTTAGGTTTTCCCCATGTTGCCCATGGGCAGGTTTCCTTGATTTCAGCTTCAGTACGGCGGGGTTTGAATGGGGGCAGGACAACTTTTTCCATCATCTGTCCGATAATACCGTCGCTTAAGATCATGGTCGGATTTCGGTATTTGAAAGCCAGATCGAATGCGAGGTCTACAAAATCAGCCATCTCTTGTACTGATGCCGGTGCCAAAACAATGACGTTGTAGTCTCCATTACCTCCACCGCGTGTAGCCTGAAAGTAATCCGACTGGCTTGGCTGTATGGTTCCCAAGCCCGGTCCGCCACGCTGAACGTTTACGATGAGGCCTGGCACTTCTGCACCTGCCATATAGGCGATACCTTCCTGCATTAAGGCTACACCGGGACTTGATGAGGAAGTGAATGCACGCTTACCTGCGGCTCCTGCTCCGTAAACCATATTGATTGAAGCGACTTCACTTTCAGCCTGAAGCACGACCATTCCCGTAGTTTCCCATGGTTTTTCTGCGGCCAATGTTTCCAGAACTTCTGACTGTGGGGTGATGGGATAACCGAAATAACCGTCGCAACCGCAGCGAATGGCGGCATGGGCGATGGCTTCGTTCCCTTTCATAAGTACGATTTCTCCTTCTGCTGCTTTTGCCATGATTCTAATCTATTTTCTTTTTATAAACAGTAATACATCCGTCCGGACAAACGATTGCGCAAGAGCTACATCCGTTGCAGACGTCTTTTACGATTTGTTTGGCGAAGCGATAACCTTTTTTGTTCACTTCTCTGTCAGCCAGCGCCAATAGATTGAGCGGGCAGGCTACGACACATAGGTTGCAACCTTTACAACGTTCTTGGTCTATGATGATGGCTCCTTTAATTTTTGCCATATTATATGATTTTGTAGTTGTTTTATTGTTTTTACCAATCCGGTTACGATTATGATTAAGGATTGTATAAGTCTTTATGATAAAAATTGAGAATATCCAGAATCATTTGTTTTGCTTCTTTTGCCGGACTATTCGGATTGAGAGCAATGGCTGCAAGGTAGTTGTTTAATGCAGCTTGAAAATCTTGCTGCTTTCGACAAATATTTCCTTTAATGTAAAAGAGTTCATCATCAGGAGTTGAAGCTGCTTGTATCAATCTGTCTACCATGAGCAATGCTTCTGCTGTTTCTCCATTTTTGAGCAATCTCTTACATTCTTCCTTTGATTCCATTTCTACTTGATTTTAACTCTGTTGCAAAGATAGTTTTTATTTGCAAAATCACCTTGTAATGTTGCATTTTAAAGAAATATTATATTAATGTATCTAAACATAAATTGCCGTTTTGTTGATTAAGTGTTTGATTTTCAATCGTAGTATTATTGCGTGTGCAACTGTTTCTTTTTTAAGTGAATGTTGCGGATATTTTTACAATAAATGCTCATTTTATTGTAAAGTGTGCCATTTTTCTATGCTCTTGGTTTTTATGCAATACAGATATAAATAAAAAAAGCAAGACTTGATGAAAACGATGAGTTTCAATAAGTCTTGCCTATATTGATTATTTTAATCTGTTTTTATTCAGAAAGGAGTTCTGTTGCTTTATGTTCTTCGCGTGCTTGAATTTCAAATGTTTCGCGTGCTTTTTCGAATATATCCTCGATTCTGTCTATTGTTTTTATTCTGAATTTGGAAGAAATCGGATATAATTTTGTCTGATTCTTATTGAGTGCCTCTGCATCGCTAATCCATTCCTCTGCTTTGTAGGTGACACCGTTCTTTCCGTCCATATCCTCTTGATAATAATAACTTATCTGAGTGATATCCATGTGGCATTTTCCGTCGGAACATTCAACGGTAAGGATATAATTGAAACGTGTCCGATCCCAGTACAAAATCTTTTTTTTGAATTCCAGCCATTCTTCGAAACGTGCTGTAATACATCCTTTTTCCGGGTCATCCATCGTAATACGTGTCCGTTCCATTTGGATGTCTTCGTTAGTCATGTTTTCAACAAATTTCTTCATGACTTCGTATATTTCCTGCTTGCTTTTGTTTTTTACCGCAAATGTTTGCTGAAATACAACCTGTCCGTTTACTTCGGGAACAGCACCTGCCAGATATTTCTTGTTGTCGTCAGTTTTGGCATGAGCCATTAGAGGCATGCATAAAAGGAGGATCAATAGTATTTTTTTCATTCTTCTTGGTAATTTATGTTTCTCATGCAAAATTAAGAAAAACTCAATAGGCACAAATAGGTGCTTCTTATGTTTTACTGTTTTTAACTACTTTTACACCGCATGTTCATTCAGGAATTCCATGAGTGCCGGCTTATAACTTTCGGATACAGGAATCCGTTCTTTGCCAAATACAATGATTCCCCGGTCGAGTGTTTTTACTTTGGATGATTGCACGATAAAAGATCGGTGTACGCGTAAGAATTGGGGCTTGGGCAGACGTTCCTCCAAAGATTTCATACTCATTAGAGACAGGATAGGGCGCGGTTCTGTTTCTAGGTGGATTTTTACGTAATCTTTCAGACCTTCGATGTAAAGAATGTCTTTTAAATAAACTTGTATGAGTTTATAGTCAGACTTAATATAGATGAAGTCATCCTGATTCTGATAGCATGATTGTGATGTTTTGGGAGCGGATGTCAGGTTAAACCATTCCAGTGCTTTATTGGCTGATTCCAGGAAATCACTGTAACTGATCGGTTTTAACAAATAGTCCAGAGCATTTACCCGAAATCCGTCCAAGGCATATTGTTGAAAGGCTGTTGTAAAGATAATACGTGTTTCAGACGGAATCATTTTTGAAAATTCAAGTCCGTTCAGATCCGGCATCTGGATATCCAAAAAAAGTAATTGTATTTTTTTTTCGTTAACCTCTTTCAGTGCGGCAATTGCACTGGCATATTTTCCGTCTAACTGGAGAAACGGGGTTTTCCGCACATAGCTTTCCAACAAGTCTCTGGCTAACGGTTCATCGTCGATGATAGCACATGAAATAGTCATAATGTTTGTTGATTTTATTGGTATCAAATATAGTGAATTAAGTCTGAAGTGTCAGACTGGAAGTATAAATTTTATTGTCCAGACTGATATTTCGAGTCCATTCATATTTATTGGGATACATGAGTTCCAGTCTTTTTTGTACTTGTTCCAGTCCGATACCACTACCGCTTACGTCATTTTGTTTTTTAGGAAAATTACTGTTGGCGATTTTAAAATGGATGGTTCCTTGATTATCGGATTCCAGCGTGATATGGATAAAACTGGGTTCTGTGGGGCTGACTCCATGTTTGAAGGCATTCTCGATGAGCGAGATAAAAATGAGTGGCGCTATTTTCAGGTTGTTCTCTTTGGGTATGTTTATATCCAGTTTGACCTCGACCTGATCAGAAAGCCGGATACGCATCAGGGAAATATAATTCTTGAGAAATTCTATTTCATGGTTCAGGGATGTATAATGTTGGTCGTTTTCGTAGAGCACATGCCGTAAAAGTTTGCTTAAGTCCTGTACGGCCTGTTGCGCTTTGTCTTGATCGAAGGCAATCAGAGCATAAATGTTGTTCAGGGTGTTTAGTAAGAAATGTGGATTAATCTGGTTTTTCAGATTTTGCAGTTCTGCTTCCGTACGTTTTAGTTCTGCTTCCTGGCGTCCCAATTCTGCTTTGTGCCATTGTTGGCTCATTCTTAAACTGCCGGCAAGTGCTGTTGCATAACAATAGTTGATAAACTCCCTGAAATAAAAGAACACTTCGGTCATTGTCGTATGTTCGAATGGAGGACGTTGGGTGTGTAGGGGGAACAGAATGTCCATTGCCAGAAACCAGAAACGTGAAAAGATAAAAGCGAGCAGGAAAGTTACGATATTGGCTGTACAGAATTCTTTGATTTTAT
The DNA here is from genome assembly GCA_944320775.1 of uncultured Paraprevotella sp. GTDB lineage: Bacteria > Bacteroidota > Bacteroidia > Bacteroidales > Bacteroidaceae > Paraprevotella. Next base: position 9,315 of record CALUIV010000010.1, read on the forward strand.
GTGTCATCCAATATTTTTCAACCCAGACCAAATAATTGGCATAAAAGACAATACACAAGGTAAGCGGAGCCCCCAGTATGCGTATCCATTCTGTTCCGGCTAATCCTTCCCGGCCGTGATGCATCAGCATACCCGGAAAGCCAAATAGAAAAATCCAGGAGAACAGGTGGAGTACCCATTCTCTTGGAATTGAATGATTGATAAAGTTGATTCTTTTCATGTTCTTATTCGTAACGTATTGCTTCAATAGGGTCCATACTTGCTGCCTTTTTAGCCGGATACCAGCCGAAAAAGATGCCGATGAACGTACAGACGCCAAAACTCATGATAATGCTCCAGGGCTGGATGTAGATGGGCATGGCTGCCAGGGTTTTGATCAGGAAAGCTGCCCCGATACCGGCTCCGATACCAATCACACCGCCGGCAACACTGAGCAGGGCCGCTTCGATCAGGAACTGGCTCAGGATATCCGTACCTCGTGCACCGACAGACATACGCAGTCCGATTTCTTTTGTACGTTCCGTGACCGAAACATACATGATGTTCATGATTCCGATACCGCCGACAACCAGAGAAATTCCGGCTACGCTACCCAATAGAATGGTCAGCAGGTTCATCGTGGAATTCATCATCGAAGCCATTTCTTCCTGACTGCGGATGGTGAAATCGTCCTCATCGGCTTCAGTCGTTTCGCTGGCTTCTTTCAGCTTGTGGTTCCTTCTGAGGATTCCGGTGATATCTTCAATGGCTTTATCGGTTGCGTCTTCCGTAATGGCTGAGCAGTTGATTCCCTGCAGATAAGTGACTGCCAGAATGCGCTTCATGATGGTCGTGTAGGGAGCCAGTGCCAGGTCGTCCTGGTCCATTCCCATAGAGTTATACCCCTTGGATTTCAAGACACCGATCACCCGAAATGGGATAGAATTAAACCGTACGACTTTTCCGATCGGATCACTTCCGTCTGGAAACAGATTGTCAACAACCGTTTTACCTAAGATACAGACTTTGGCTGCACTTTTTATATCTTGATCGGTGAACATTTCGCCATCTTCGATCTGTAATTGTCGGATGTCCAGATAATCCTGGTTTATTCCGTAGATAGTAGAAGGCGTATTGTTGTTGCCGCAGACAAATTGTCCGCTACTGTTTACGGTAGGGCTGATGCCGGAAATAAACTTGGCTTCGTCGCGGATTGCTTCAAAATCTTCTATTTTCAGTGTCTGCATATCGCTGGCGTCCTGTCGTACACCGCCCCTCATATCTGCTCCCGGATGGATCATGATCATGTTGGATCCCATTTCGGAAATTTGCTTTCGGATGCTTCTTTTCGAACCTTGTCCGATGGCAAGCATGGCGATCACTGAGGCAACACCGATGATGATACCTAAGGCCGTGAGAAATGAACGCAGCTTGTTGGCCGCTATAGCCTTAAACGCAATTTTGAAAAGGTTTATTGTATTCATAAGTGTTTTTAATTAATCGTCCTGTGGCACTGGAATCTGGGCTAGCGCCTCGGCTGCCGACAGAATGTTGGTGTTTATTTTGTCTTCTTTGATCTGTCCGTCGCGCAGTACAATGTTTCTGCTGCTGTATTGTGCTATTTCCGGATTGTGGGTGACAAAAATGATCGTTCGCCCTTCGGCATGAAGTTTCTGAAACAGGACCAGAATTTCAAAGGAGGTTCTTGTGTCCAGATTTCCTGTTGCTTCGTCGGCCAGAATGACAGCCGGATTGTTCACCAAAGCTCGTGCTATGGCTACCCGTTGCATCTGTCCGCCCGACATCTGGTTGGATTTATGGTATAATCGGTTGCCCAGACCGACCATTTCGAGTGCGGCAATGGCGCGTTCTCTACGTTCTTTTGCAGAGACAGATGCATTGTACATCAACGGTAACTCTACATTTTCTACGGCTGTCGTTTTGGCCAGCAGATTATAGTTCTGGAATACAAAACCGATTTTCCGGTTGCGCAGTACGGCACGTTGCCGGCGACGCATGGCGCGTACGGGGGTTCCGTCCAGTATATACTCTCCACTTGTAGGCGTATCCAGACAGCCCAGTTGGTTCAGCAGGGTTGATTTTCCGGATCCTGACGTTCCCATGATGGTGACAAATTCCCCTTCATATATCTTGAAAGAAACACCGCGTAATGCATGTACGGTTTCGTCGCCCACAATAAAATTACGTTTCACGTCTTGTAGTTCGATCACTACTTTTCTTTTATTTGTTTCCTGCATGATGTTCTATTTTATCGGTTATTTTTTCTTCCCCGGACGTGGCATAAACGGACTGCCACCTTCAATTTCATCCTGCGGTTCCTCCTGTGCCATTTCCTTTACGGATGCAATGACTTCGGAACCTTCCGGAATACCACTGATGATTTCGGTACGGATACCGTCTGATACACCGATCTTTACAGCATAAGCTTTCAGTATGTTCCCGTTTTTAATCCATAGTTTGTTTTTTCCGTTGCAGTCTTCGATTTTAATGCTTTTGCCAAGGATTTCCGCTTGTGGGGTAAAACGCAGGGCCTTGGTTTTCACGCTGACCACTCCGGTACGTTCCAAAGTGTTTATAGTGACGTTGGCTGTAAGTCCCGGTTTCAGTTTCAAATCCTTGTTCGGGGCAGAGATAACCACTTCGTAAGTAACTACGTTGCTTTCTTCTGTTGCTTCCTGCCGTACTTGAGTTACTTGTCCGTAGAAGATATCGTTCGGAAATGCATCTACTGTAAAGGTCACGTTTTGTCCTTCTTTCACACCGCCTATGTCCGCTTCGTCAATATCGGCGATAACCCGCATGTCGGTCAGATCTTGTGCGATGGTAAACAGTGTTGGCGTGCTGTAGCTGGATGCTACGGTTTGTCCTTCTTCAACGTCTTTGCCTAAAACGATACCGTCAATCGGTGAGGTGATAATGGCATATCCCAAGTTGGTTTGTGCCTTGTTTACATTTTCCTGGTTTGTTTTTAAGGTTTCTTCCGCTTTCGTGTAGCTTAGCCGGGCCACTTCATAATCGTTGGCGCTGATCAATCCTTTCTCGTAAAGGTTCTTGTAACGCAGATAGTTGGCTTTCTGATATTCCAGGTCGTTCTTTGCACTGGCCAGATTGGCTTGTGCACTGTTCAGTTCGCTGATCAGGTTAGTCTTGTCCAATTCTGCAATAACCTGTCCTTTTTTGACAATGCTGTTGTAGTCGACATAGATCTTACTGATGATACCTGACACTTGTGTGCCGACATCTACACTGGTTACGGGTTCGATGGTACCGGTGGCAGTCACCGTGTTGCGGATTGTATCTTTTTCAACCCGCGTAGTTTCATATTGTAGTTGTGCTTGTGTGTTGCCTTTGGGCCAGACGAGGAATAGAATCAGGGCGATGATCAGGATGATACCGGCTGCTATTCCATACTTTTTACTTGTTGGTTTCATATGGTTTTGTTTTATGGTTATTGATTACATGTTCATTTTTTCTCCTTTGTAGAATTGGAGCATCTGAATGTTTAATAATGTCGTATATTTACTTTGTAACCGTTCCTGTTCGGCGGAGAGCAGGTCGTCTCGTCCGGTCAACAGTTCGACAATATTTTTAAGTCCGTTTTCGAACTGCTCGTTCAACAGGGTATAACTGCTGGCCATACTGGCCGATTTTGCTTTTGAGGCCAGATATTTTTGTTGGTTTGATGTTGCCTGAAGCCAATAGTTTTCGATTGTACTATACAGATTCTTTTGTTCTTCCTGTAAGTCCAGTTCGCTCGTCAGTCTGGCTACCTTGGCTTTTTCTACGGCGCTTTTGTTGCGACGGTTGTCGAAGATCGGAATGGACAGGGACAGACCGACTGTTCCGTTCAGGTTTTCTTTCATCTGCTGTCCGACGTTCATTTGGCTGGCACTATAATGACTGTCGCTGATGGCTGCATTTAGGGATAATGAAGGAGAATAACCGGCACGTGCAATTGATATATTCAGGTCTGCAGCTTCGATTTCAAGCTGTTTGTTTTTGATTTCCGGCCGTTGCTGTAATGCTGCCTGATAGACTTCTACAGTTGTTGGGATCAGTTCGAGTACTGCTTCATCTGTTACTTCCAATGGCTGTATGTCAAATGCTTCTCCGTTGTTCAGTTCCAGTAATTGTTTCAACTGAAGTTTATATCCGGCTACAATGGTTTGTGTGTTGACCACATCATATTGACTGCTGCTCAACTGTGATTTTAACTGGGCCAGTTCGGCTTGCGACATCAATCCTTCTTCGGTCATGACAACGCCCCGGTCATATTGTTTTTGTGCCGTAGCACACAGAGAATCGTTGACCTTCAGTGCCTCTTCGGAATAAAGAATCTGAATGTACAGTTGTACGATTTGTTCCTGAATGGAGTTCTGGCTTGTTTCTGTTGTCAGAGCGGCCATCTGTTGGTTTAATTCCTGAACCTTGACATTCTTGAGGTTAGCTCCTCCGTCCCATACGGTCCATGAGGCATTCAGGCCATAACTTCCATTTTCGGTAAGTTTGTTGCTCGAACTGCTGGCTATTCCGTTAGCTACCAGATTACTTGTGGTTTCCTGTAACGGTCGGTAGGAGAGCGACTGGTTCATGCTGAAAGACAAGCTGGGCAATAAAGCCGCTTTGTTTTCTTTCAGTCCTATGGCTTCCTGTTCTTCAGTGGCTTTGTTCTTTTTAATCTGGATGTTGTTTTCAAGTGCATAGTCGATACATTCCTGAAGCGACCATTTTCGTGTCGTATTTTCATTGTTTGACCGTCCTGTAGAAACAGTTTCCAGGTCGGTTTCCTGCAGTTCCTTGTCCGTCAGATTGTCTGCGAGGCATCCGTTGCCGGGATTCCAAATCAGCATTTGGAGTAATGCGATAGAAAAGATGCGGTGTTTCATGACGTTTATGTATTAATTATATCTGTTATTTGTTTCTCTTTTTGATGCTGCAAATTTAGATTTCCAGTCTTTTATGTGAAAAAACAATCTACATACGCCCCTTTTTTTTCGACGAAACTCCCTTTTTGTTCTATGAAAAATATTATCTTTGAAGCGTTTTTATTTAAAAAATCAAGAATATGTTCTCAGGAATCATTGAAGAGTTTGCCGAAGTCAAGGCCATTGTCAAGGAACTGGATAATGTTCATCTGACGTTATCGTGTTCATTTGTTGATGAATTGAAAATAGATCAGAGTGTGGCGCATAATGGAGTGTGTCTGACCGTTGTACGTATTGAAAACGGTACCTATACGGTTACGGCTATGAAAGAGACATTGGATAGAAGCAATTTGGGGTTACTGAAAGTCGGTGACAAAGTGAACGTGGAACGTTCAATGCTGATGAATGGACGGCTTGACGGACATATCGTTCAGGGGCATGTCGACCAAACGGCTCGTTGTATTCAGGTTGAAGATGCCAATGGAAGTTATGTCTATACATTCCAGTATGATTTTGATCCGGAAATGGCCCGACGTGGTTATCTGACAGTTGATAAAGGGTCGGTAACGGTGAACGGAGTCAGTCTTACGGTTTGTAATCCTACGGACAATACTTTCCAGGTCTGCATTATACCTTATACTTATGAACATACGAATTTCCACACCATTCAGGTGGGTTCTGTCGTGAATCTGGAATTTGATATTATCGGAAAATATTTAAGCCGTATGATGCAGTTCCAGCGTTAAGCTTAAGATCAGTTGGTTGCTCGCAATAATAACAAAAAGCTGTAATCGTCGATTTTTCAGATCGGAGATTACAGCTTTTTGTTTATTTGATATGGAGTTTATAAGTCTTTCAGGAGCATGGAGAGGTCATTACTCTGATGTTTTTCTTTAAGTGAATTCATGATGCGCCAATGCTGTTTGAAATCCTGCAGATTAATTTTGATGTTTTCCCGTCCGTTCCGGTCCAGTTTTCCCATGACGTATCCGACGGTGAGCCGGTTGATATCTTCTGCGGGAGTAAAATAAACCGGTTTGGTCCGGTCTTCGTTTACTTCAAGCAGCAATTTCATTTCAGTGAGTTCGAACAGCAGATCGTTGACCAGTCTGATTGGCATCTGATGCTCAGCCGACAGTCCATGTGCGGTGTAGGGAATCATGCCTTTTTCAAAGCGCTTGCAGATTTTGGACAAAAGCATGATGAGCAGAAAATCATGGTAACGGCGACTAAGTCTGGAAATGTCGTTGGCATAATTGTAGTTTTCCAGATTCTGGTTGGCATAGGACAGTTCGGCTCCGAAAAGACAGATCATCCAGGAAATCTGCACCCAAAGCATGAACATAGGCAATGCGGCAAAAGAACCGTAAATCGCATTGTAGGAAGATACCCAGATCTGCGAATGAATATACAGATATTGCAGAAACTGAAACAGAATGCCGATAATGAACCCCGGGACGACAGAAGCTGTAAACCGCACACTCGTGTTGGGCATATACATGTATAGTCCGGTAAACATCAATCCGTTCAGGACATAAGGACTAAGAGAGATAATCAGTTTTACCGTCGAGTTGAGCAACATGTAGTCGGGTAGGCTTTTGGCTATTGTGACCATGAAGATAGAAAGACCACTGGTGACGACAATCAGAATGGGCAGCAGGAGGAACACGCTTACATAGTCTGTAATACGGCGATAGACCGATCTGGGCTTCTTTACTTGCCAAATGGTATTGAACGAATATTCTATATTACTGGTCAGCTGGATGATGGTGTAGAGCAACAGCAGCAAACCGACACCGATAAAGATGCCACTTTGTGTGTGTTCCAGGTATGAATTAATGAAATTCAGGATGATGTCGGCAAAATTTTCGTTCATGCTCAGGTTTTCCCTGATTTTTTCTTCAACCAAAGCGCCGTATCCGAAACCACGTCCGATGGCAAAGACAATGGCTAAGATAGGAACTGTGGCAAATATGGAAGAATAGGTGAGTGCCGATGCATGTCCCGATATATTATCGTTTATATATAAGTCGGTAGCCAGATAGATACGTTTGAGCAGACTTAATCCCCATCGTTGGTATTTGTTGAGTTTACTCTCGTCTACACGCCAAATACCTCCTCCAAAGAATCTTTCTATTTTTAGAACTAAGTTTTTCATCAAAAGACTTTTTTAGGATGTTTTTTCTGCAACAGATAACAGATATTAGAAAGTAAGCTGAATCAAGAATAAGTTTGTGTGTTGCTGAATAATAAAAAGCAGCTGGCCTGTAAGCCGGGTTCTGTTTTCTCCTTTTAGAGAATGCCTGTCATTTATCCACGCCCTGCGTCGCCGCATGGCTCTATCGTTCTACCCTCCGGCTTGGGCGGGCAACCCTTCTTGTGGCGCCGGTATACGCGAACTTTCAACCTCCGGAATGCACAGCCCGTATGTCACCATACGGCTGGTAAGCTCTTGCCTCACCTTCTCACCCTTACCTGCGGACAGGCGGTTGTTTTCTTCTGCATGATCTAATCCTCGCGGACTACTTCCCGTTAGGAAGCGGAGTGCCCTATGTTGCCCGGACTTTCCTCTCGTCTTGTTACAAGACCAGCGGCAGGCCGGCCTGCTGCTTTTGTGTGCAAAATTAATCATTTATCTTCATGAAGACAAATTCTATAACTGCAAAAACTTATAGGTTGTCTTTAACAATGGTTAATTACGGATGCATGCTCTTGATTTTAGATGTATAAATGAATGTAAAAATGAAAAACCGTCGTGATAACTGCTGTTAATCAGCTGTATTATCGTTTTAAAGAATATAAAAATATAGGTCTGATGAGTATAATGGAAGAATTTTGTATTTATTTTTGCGTTCAGATAGTTAAAAAGAAATTGGTAATTAACATAAATAACAAATCAAGTTATGAAACAGACAACTAAAATGGTATTCAGTGTAACGGCAGCTGCTTTATTTGGAGCAGCCGTGATGAGTTTTGTTCCTCGTTCCGGAGTACAGACAAACAGCGTTGCGCCTGCAAGCGTACCAACAACACAAAGTACCGTATCAACCGGATTGGTGGATCTGACTAAGGCTGCTGAGACTTCAGTCAACGCAGTAGTATATATTAAGGTGACAACAAACGGCAAGACTAAAACCGTAGCTGTTCAAGATCCTTTTGCCGATATTTTCGGTGATTTGTTCGGTTTCGGAGGTGGAGGCATTCAACGTCGCCAGGTACAGACTCCGAAGCGCGAGTCATCCGGTTCGGGTGTGATCATCTCTGCCGACGGTTATATTGTAACGAACAATCATGTTGTGAACGGAGCCGACGAACTTTTGGTCAAATTAAATGACCATCGTGAATTTAAGGCCAGAATTATCGGTTGCGACGAACAGACCGACCTGGCTTTGATAAAGATTGAAGGTAAGGATCTTCCTACGATTCCAATCGGTAATTCTGATGATCTGAAGTTAGGACAATGGGTACTTGCCGTTGGAAATCCTTTCAATTTGACTTCAACCGTAACGGCAGGTATCGTTAGTGCTAAAGCCCGTTCTTTAGGAGCAAACAGTGTGGAAAGTTTCATTCAGACCGATGCTGCCATCAATGCCGGTAATTCCGGAGGTGCTTTGGTAAATGAGCGTGGAGAATTGGTAGGTATTAATGCCATGTTGTATTCTCAAACCGGTTCTTATTCTGGTTATGGATTTGCTATTCCGACGACGATTATGAATAAGGTGGTCAGCGACTTGAAAGAATACGGTATTGTGCAGCGTGCCCGTCTCGGTGTCATGGGTGGCGATGTGACCAACTATATTGACAGTGAGAAAGAGAAAGGAAATGAAGTGGATTTGGGTACCGTATCTGGTGTATACGTGAGCGAGGTGACTCCAAATTCTTCAGCGTCCGAGGCCAATCTGATGAAGGGAGACGTGATTACGGCTATCGATGGTAAAGAAGTGACTAAGATGGCTGAGATGCAGGAAGAGTTGGCTAAGCATCGTCCGGGAGATAAAGTGAATATCACTTATGTGCGCAACAAAAAGAAACAGTCGGCTACAGTCGTTTTGCGCAACGAGCAAGGTAATACGAAGGTGATGGAAGAGTTGGATATCGATCAATTCGGTGCAGCTTTGAAACCGATTTCCGACAAGACAAAGATGCAGCTCAGATTGCCATACGGATTGGAAGTTACGGCTATCAAGCGCGGTAAGATGATGGAAGCTGGTGTAACGAAAGGTTTGATCATCCTGATGGTCAACGATCATCCGATGCGTACGGTTGAAGATTTTGAAGCTGCCGTGAAGGAAGCGAACCAGTCATCCGACCGCACCTTGTGGATCCGTGCTACAACCCAAAGTGGCATCAAGAAGAGTCTGGTAATCGACCTGACTGAAAATGAAAAATAAGATTCGTTTTTTTGAAGATTAAATAAGGTAGAACAGTTTTATTGATTGTCTGTAAGGAGCCTTGCGCGCTTTGATCTGCGTGCGAGGCTCTTTCTTTTTTGTTTCTTTTGTATACCGTTCTTATTGAGATTACTGTTCTTGACTTTTTGTCGGAAATATACTGTTTTTCTTGTCTTTTTGCCGCTGAAATCTTTCTTTTGCTTTTCTTGTCTTTTTCAGAAAAGTCTCGTTTAGGTTTTCAGACTGTATATTTATTCTGAAATTTATGCAGAACGAACCGTTTTATGTCATTTTTATGAGGTTTTTCCGTGATTTTTATGCTTGTCGTCCGCGGTGAACGGTTCGGCTGTTCCCGACAAGAAAAAAATATCACCGGCATGAAGTGATAATGAGCTGGGCTTCTCGTCGGAAAAAGTTGGGCAACTGCTTGATTTCAGGTCTTTGTGCTCCCTGATTTTTTGTAGATGGAAGACTTTTGTTGACGAAATATTAATGCTTAATGATTTGTGTAACAATAGCTTGTGTACGAAATTAATGTTCTATACTTGCGAATTTTCAGATTGCATGGTAAACGGACGGAAATTTGCAAGTATAGAGGCGGTTGGAGAGCAATGTGTCAGAATGATAGTTTGTTTATAAAAGATGAAACTATAGTATTTACATGATACTGTATTTTGACATATATTTATTCGTTTAACAGTATCATGCAAATGTGTTTTTGATAAAATGAATATTTGTATTGTAGTTTATCTTTTCGTCGCTGCAATCATAAACGTGACGGCAGCCATGGAAATTAGAATACCGATGACGATGTTCGTGGTCAGTGGTTCGCCCAAAAACAGGGTTCCGACGAGGATGGCCGTGATGGGTTCAAATACACCCAGGACAGAAGCCTTGGTGGCTCCAATGTTTCGTGTGGCGATGGCCAGTGTGGCAGTTGATACGATGGTCGGGAGCAGGGCTAATCCGATCAGATTCAGCCAGGCGGCATGGTTTTCCAGTCCGGTTGTGATGCCGTGGTCGGACATGGCAATTTTTCCCAAAAAGACGATGGCACCGACCGAAAGCGCATAAAAAGTCAGCAGGCTGTTCGAAATGTTTCCAATCACTTTACTGCGGTTGATGATGACAATAAAGAAAGCGTAGACCAGAGCTGATCCCAACGAGAGCAGGACGCCAACGGGATTGATGGTTTGCGACGAATCGCTTTGAGTCATAATGACTACACCAACGAATGTGAGAAAAATGGAGAGCCATACCGGCCAGGACGGAACCACGCGCAGGAAGACCATAATCAGCGCAACAAGCACGGGGTAGAGGAATACTAGTGTTGTGGCCAGTCCGGAGGCAATGTAATGATAGGCTTCGAACAGGAAAAGGCTGCTCGACGTGTAGAGCAGACCGAGGACGAACAGCACGCCGGCCTGTTTCCAGGAGACTTTGAATGTTTCTTTTTTGAAAAATAGAAATGCGCCAAGCAGCAATACGGCAATGGCATAGCGGAAAAAAAGGATTGATTCGATGGAAGCGCCGTTCTTCATCAGTGGGACGGCAAAGAGTGGGTTTAGTCCATAAGTAATTCCGGTGATGATTCCAGCCGGATAACCGATCAGAGCGTTTTTGCTTAGTTTTTTCATTGTTGTTAAGTCGTTGGTTATTATATTGAATTGGGGTGCAAAAGTAATATAATTATTTAAGTCAATACTGTTATTTGGAAAAATTTATGCAATAAACTTTTCAGTTACAGAAATTGGCAAACAGATACCGTTTTTACTCTACGGCCATGCTTGTGCTGACCGCACTGTAATGGCTTCCTTTTCGCAGAATGTATGTCCTTTTCCTAACCTTTAATCTTCAAACAGTTTACTACGTACCAACAGACAGGCGCCTATCATTCCGGCCTTATCCTTCAGTTTGGACAAAACGACAGAAGAATCCTTGTTGACCAAATTCAATGTATATTTCCGGATAGCTCCTTTCACGGGCAATAGAATATAATCCTCTGTGGCCGAAAGTGATCCACCGATAATCACCAGTTCAGGATTGAGCAAATTAATGACTCCTGACAAATATCGTCCCAGCAACATTCCAATTTCTTCCACTAACTCAATACAAAGCAGATCTTCTTTATTGGTTGCTTTAATAATGTCATCTAATGTTACAGATTCTTTAGCCGTCAGAATCTGTTCCGACAGGATAGAATTCTTTCCCTCAGCTATCTGTTCACACAACTTTCGATACAAGGCCATTCCGGAAACTTCAGTTTCCAAGCATCCTTTCTTGCCACAATGACAAAGTATTTCATTATCGAACACACTGAAGTGTCCTAATTCACCGGAAAAACCGGACTTTCCAGCATATAACTGTCCGTTTATGACCAGACCGACACCCAAGCCCCAGCTTAAATTGACAAAAACAATGTTCTTTTCACCTTTTACTACACCTTTCATACATTCACCGTATGTCATGGCACGGGTATCATTATCTATACTTACCGGGATCCCTATCTTTTCAGTCAGTACTTCATTCAAAGAGCGCTCCTCAAAATTGAACAGACTGAAACTATATCCCAAATCAGGATTGACACGTCCTGAAATATTGACTCCTACCTGAAGTATTTTGTCGCGTAAAGTTATATTGTCGTCTATAAAAGCCTGAATCTGTTCACAAAGTATATTCAGGGCTTCAGGGGTATTAACCAGACGGAAAGGAACGTTCAGCCATTCATCGATAATATCACCAGTAAAATTCATCAGGCCGATATTGAGGTCTGTTTTCCTGACATCTACTCCGATAAAATAGCCCGAATCAGCATTCAATCCATAGAGCGTCGGTGGTCTTCCTTCACCTGTTTCCAATTTACCATAATTGACAATGAATCCCTCTTCACACATTTCAGTGATGAACTTCGTTACAGTAGGCACACTCAAATCAAGTTCCTTAGCCAAATCTGGAATAGTGGAAGAACGGTTATACATATAATAGGTAATGATACGTTTCTTTGTTACAGCACTCTTTGCCCCTTGGGCTATTTCGAGCAATAAATGATGTTGTGGCATAATAATAGATTATAATTCGACAGCAAAGGTACATCATTGTTTTTAAAAATCCCTGATTCTTATTATATTCGAAGCAAATTAAAGATGAAATTTCTTCTGTTTCTGTTGCTTTCCCTTTTTAAGCGTTTGTATTCCTTCTTTATGATCCGCACAAAAGTCTAGAATTCATGTTTCCGATTTTTCCATCAGACAAGGTTATCGGTTCTATAGATGATTGTAACTTTTCGAATAAATATGTAGTCAAAGGAGGGAAGATCAAGACTATAATCAGACTGTTTATATGATACACTATATAATAGCGAGTTTTCTTATCGTATCACATAAAATAAATGTGTTTTTTTTAATAACATATCAATATTGTTGTATTTTAAAAAGTAAATCATTACTTTTGCTGATACTTAATAAAAAACTTTATAAACCAAGTTATGGAAAAGATCATTGGATTAATTGATGCCCCATTTACTCCGTTTTATGAAAATGGAGAAGTGAATTATGAACCGATTGAAGCCTATGCTCAAATGCTGGCAAAAAACGGTCTGAAAGGTGTTTTTATTAACGGTTCATCTGGTGAGGGCTATATGCTAACCGAGGAGGAACGTATGAAACTGGCTGAACGCTGGATGGAAGTAGCACCCGAAGGCTTTAAAGTAATCGTACACGTTGGAAGCTGCTGTGTAAAGGCAAGCAAAATGCTGGCCGAACATGCCCAGAAAATCGGTGCATGGGGTATCGGTGCTATGGCTCCTCCATTTCCGAAAGTAGGACGTATCGAAGAGTTGGTGAAATATTGCGAAGAAATTGCAGCCGGGGCTCCGAACCTCCCGTTTTATTATTATCACATTCCGGCATTCAACGGTGCTTTCCTGCCAATGACAGAACTGTTGAAAGCTGTAGACGGACGTATTCCGAATTTTGCGGGAATCAAATATACATACGAAAGTATCTATGAATACAATCAGTGCCGTCTTTACAAGAATGGTAAATTCGACATGCTGCATGGTCAGGACGAAACTATCCTTCCTTCACTGGCCATGGGGGGTGCACAAGGTGGTATCGGCGGTACAACCAACTACAACGGTATCAACCTGGTAGGAATCATCGATGCATGGAAAGCCGGCGATATCGAAAAGGCACGCGAACTGCAGAACTTCTCGCAGGAAGTCATCAATGTTATCTGCCACTATCGCGGAAACATCGTAGGTGGTAAACGTATCATGAAACTGATTGGACTGGACTTGGGTAAGAACCGTACTCCATTCCAAAATATGACCGACGAAGAAGAAACCCGTATGAAAGCAGAACTGGAAGCTATTAATTTCTTTGAACGTTGTAACAAATTCTGATATTATGGATACCCGCACCTATTTAAGCTACTGGGAAGAACTGTACAAGACAGACATGCTGACCAACATCATGCCGTTCTGGCTCCGCTACGGAGTTGATAAAGAGCATGGAGGTATCTACACATGTGTTGCCCGGAATGGAGAATTGATGGACAGTACTAAATCTGTCTGGTTCCAAGGACGTTTTGCATTTACCTGCTGCTACGCCTATAACAATATTGAAGCACGTCCGGAATGGCTTGAAGCAGCTAAATCTACCCTCGACTTCATCGAAGAACATTGTTTTGACCGCAACGGACGTATGTATTTCGAAGTAGCTGCCGACGGTACCCCGTTACGCATGAGAAGGTACGTATTCAGCGAGAGTTTTGCAGCTATAGCTATGGCTGAATATGCCCTTGCCACCGGAGACAAGAGCTACGCAGAAAAAGCATTGAAGATTTTCAAGGACATGCGCCGTTTCCTGCAGACACCGGGAATTTTGGAGCCGAAGTATCTGCCGACTGTACAGGCACAGGGACACTCCATTACCATGATTCTCATCAACGTAGCTTCACGCATCAAAAAAGTCATCGATGATCCGGAACTGGACGAGCAGATTGATACGTCACTGCATGCACTGAAAAACTATTTCATCCACCCGGAATTCAAAGCCTTGCTGGAAACAGTCGGGCCAAAAGGAGAATTCATTGACACTATCAATGGACGTACCATCAATCCGGGCCACTGTATCGAAACAGCCTGGTTCCTGCTGGATGTCGCCATGGACCGTAATCAAGACAAAGATATCATAGATTTGGCACTGACCATTTTCAACTGGTCTTGGGAATGGGGATGGGACCCCCAATATGGAGGTATCATCAATTTCAGAGACTGCAAGAACCTGCCTCCACAGGATTACTCACAGGATATGAAATTCTGGTGGCCGCAGACAGAAGCTATTATCGCTTCATTGTATGCTTTTAAGATAACCAAGGATCAGAAGTATCTGCAGAAACACCGTCAGATAAGCGAATGGACCTATGCTCATTTTCCTGATCCACGATACGGAGAGTGGTTTGGTTACTTGCATCGGGATGGGAGTGTAGCTCAACCTGCTAAAGGTAATCTTTTCAAAGGACCATTCCATATTCCTAGAATGATGACAAAAGGATATGTCTTGTGCAAGGAAATATTGACAGAGCTATAATGTCGTATTCTTGTATTTTTAATATGATTTTCAGACCCTTTCCGGCTTCCGGATGGGTCTGAAAACCTCTTTAAACCTTTAAGTTCAAACTTTATTACTTACTATTATAACCCAAATTCTATTATCTGAAAAAACAACTGCACGGAATACGGAAAATTATCTGATTCTATCCGTCTAAATCTAATCTATTTTATGAAAAAAACGAACGTTTACCCTTGGATCGTCGTCGCTTTATTGTGGGGTGTAGCATTATTGAATTATATGGACAGACAAATGCTCAGTACCATGAAAGATTCAATGCAGATTGATATCACAGAGTTACAATCTGCCGCTAATTTTGGTCGGTTGATGGCTGTCTTTCTCTGGATTTATGGTCTGATGAGTCCGGTTGCAGGTCTGATTGCCGACAGACTGAACCGTAAATGGCTGATTGTATGCAGTCTTTTTGTCTGGTCTGCAGTCACATATTTGATGGGAATAGCTGATACCTTTAACCAGGTATTTTGGCTACGGGCACTGATGGGAATTAGCGAGGCACTCTATATTCCGGCTGGCCTTTCTCTGATAGCCGACTACCATACCGGACGTTCCCGTTCACTTGCTGTAGGGATTCATATGACCGGTCTGTATACCGGACAGGCAATCGGGGGGTTCGGAGCTACTGTTGCTGCAGCTTTCTCATGGCATACTACTTTCCAATGGTTTGGAATTATCGGTATCGCCTATGCGATTGTTTTGATATTTTTTCTACGTGACAAAAAGAGTGAACCTGTAATCTCTGTACAATCCACTAAGACAGAAGAGCAAAAAGTTAATGCCTTTTTAAGTCTTCGGATGCTATTCAGTAATATTTCTTTCTGGGTTATTCTGTTATACTTTGCTGCACCGAGTCTTCCAGGGTGGGCTACTAAGAACTGGTTACCGACCCTGTTTGCTGAAAATTTGGATTTACCTATGTCACAAGCGGGACCGCTCTCTACCATAACCATTGCCGTATCATCGTTTATTGGTGTATTGACAGGAGGTTTGCTATCCGATAAATGGGTACAACATAATCTCCGTGGACGTATCTATATAAGTGCTATAGGATTGGGACTGACTATTCCTTCCCTACTGTTATTGGGATTCGGACATAGTTTGGTAGCTGTAGTAGGTGCCGGTTTACTGTTCGGTGTTGGTTATGGTGTCTTTGATGCCAACAATATGCCTATTCTTTGCCAGTTTGTACCTGTAAATCAACGGGCAACAGCATACGGTGTCATGAATATGATCGGGGTATTTGCCGGTGCTGCCATTACAGATCTGCTAGGCCAGTGGGGTGATGGCGGTAATTTAGGAATGGGATTTGCCATGCTGGCTATCGTGGTAGCAGTTGCACTCTGCGCGCAACTGTATTTCTTGCGTCCTAAAACTGATAATGTAGAATAATTAAAGAAAAAGACTATGATAATATCTAACTTACAAAACAGTGGAAGAGTAGAATCTCTCCACCCACTTTTCAAAAAGCTTTTCGATTATGTTAAAACTCATGATCTGTTGCATACTCCCTGTGGACGTATCGAATTGGAAGGAGATAAACTTTTTGTCAATAATGTGAATCCGACCTGTGTAGCTGCTGACAATCAAGTATTGGAACTGCACCGTGAATACATCGATGTGCATATTTTGTTGGAAGGGAAAGAAACTATTGGCTGGAAAGCTATCGAAGAACTGACACAAGAGCAGCAACCTTATCAGGCAGAAAGCGACTGCGCACTATATACTGATAAACCTACTACGTATGTAGATCTGTTACCTGGACAGTTCGTTATTGTCTTTCCCGAAGATCCGCATGCTCCGCTCATCGGTGAAGGAAAAATCAGAAAACTTATCGGAAAAGTTAAAATATAACCAACAATACATGATTATGAAACGATTCTTTTCTCTTACATTGGGTCTGCTGGTTGCTATGGCTAGCCAGGCAGCAGATACCATTTATACGAAAGTGCCTCAGATTCCCATCCTGCTGGAACGGAATGACAATGTACTTTTCTACATGCGAATGGATGCTAAAGAGACTAAGATCCTAAACGAAATAACAGTAACATTCGACAAGAACGTTCCTCTATCAGCTATTAAATCTGTCAAACTTTACTATAGTGGTACAGAAGCTCCTCAAGACAGGGGTAAGAAACGTTTTGCTCCTGTAGAATACATTTCCAGCCATATTCCAGGAAAGACCTTGGCTGCCAATTCGTCTTACTCCATTAAGAAAGATGAATGCCAGCCAATCAGTCATACCTTAACGCTGAAGGGCAATCAAAATCTTTTTCCTGGTATAAACTTCTTTTGGGTAAGTCTGGAAATGCAACCCAATACAAATCTGAATACCCCAATTATCGCTGAAATTACTCAAGCAGTGGCCGACGGAAAAATTAATCCGGTAAAAAATGTGTCAGGAACCCCTATAACTCGTTATTTGGGAGTAGGTGTACGCCATGCTGGTGATGACGGCTCAGCTGCATTTCGTATACCCGGATTAGTAACCACCAATAAAGGAACCCTGCTGGGCGTATACGATGTACGCTATAACAGCAGTGTAGATCTGCAGGAACACATTGATATAGGACTCAGTCGTAGTACAGATGGGGGGCAGACTTGGGAAAAAATGCGTCTTCCACTCTCTTTCGGGGAACATGATGGACTTCCTTCAGCACAAAATGGTGTTGGCGATCCGTCCATTCTGGTAGATGCCAAAACCAACACGGTATGGGTTGTAGCTGCTTGGACTCACGGTATGGGTAACCAGCGTGCTTGGTGGAGTTCTCATCAGGGGATGGACAGGAATATTACTGCACAGTTGGTACTGACTAAGAGTACAGACGATGGAAAGACTTGGTCTGAACCAATCAATATCACTGAACAGGTAAAGAAGCCAGAATGGTATTTCTTACTACAAGGACCGGGACGAGGTATTACCATGAGCGATGGGACACTGGTTTTCCCTATTCAGTTCATCGACAAAACTCGTATACCGAATGCTGGTATCATGTATAGTAAAGATGGTGGAAAGACCTGGCACATTCATCATCATGCACGTACCAATACTACTGAAGCGCAAGTTGCCGAAGTATCTCCGGGGGTCTTGATGCTGAATATGCGTGATAATCGTGGTGGAAGCCGTGCAGTTTATACCACAACTGATTTGGGTAAAACTTGGAAGGAACATGAATCCTCGCGTACAGCCCTAAGAGAGCCAGTATGTATGGCTAGTCTCATCAATGTTCCGGCAAAAGACAACATACTGGGCAGGGATTTATTGATTTTCTCAAATCCGAATAGTACTTCAGAACGAAAGAATATTACAATTAAAATCAGTATGGATGGCGGCAATACTTGGCTGCCAGAACATCAATTACTGTTGGACGAAGGCTATAACTGGGGATATTCCTGCCTTACTATGATTGACAAGGAAACCATTGGCATTCTTTATGAAAGCAGTGTCGCCCACATAACTTTTCAAAGCATTAAACTGAGAGATATTATAAAAGAATAAAAAGCGGTTGGATTATATACTCTATACTCTGTTGTTCCGAGGAGGAGATAACAGAAAAAATTCTATAAAAGAAATGAGATCTCATTATTCAGTAATGCTAATTTTAAAAGAGAAAATGTATAACTATCTTTTTCTGAAATGCCATGTGAATACGGACTCTTATAAAAACACTAATATCTAATGATTTATACTATGAAATATTTTTGCTTTTTAATAATACTCTATTGTAGCCTGCCTTGCGTTGGGAAAATATTTTATCCTCTTCTGCCACAGCCTCAAAAAATAATTTATACACATGAAAAACTAGTATTAGATCAAATCTATTTAGAAAATACAGAAAATTTACAGGAATGGTGTTCATGGCTACATGAGACCAATACAACAGTAACATCTATTCCCGCCCTTAAAACTATCAAAATTAATATTCAACCTCAACTTTCCGAAATTCCTCTCAATAGCCAAGAAGGTTATAAAATCAAAATAACCAAAAACCAAATACATGTTTCTGCTACATCTTCAACCGGAACGTATAGAGCTTTACAAACCATACGACAACTGACATGTAAAGATAAAAATATATACTACCTTCCTACTTGTGAAATCATAGACTGGCCTGCCTTCCGCATCCGGGGATTCATGCAAGATGTAGGACGTACCTATATTTCTTTGGAAGAACTCAAAAAAGAAATAGAGCTCTTAAGTCAATTCAAAATCAATGTTTTCCATTGGCATTTGACTGAGAACCAGGCATGGAGACTGGAGAGTAAACTCTATCCGGAACTGAATTTACCTCAAAATATGACACGGATGCCAGGGAAATACTATACACTCCAAGAGGCCAAAGAGCTAGTTCGTTTCTGTAAGGAACACCATGTAATGTTAATACCCGAAATAGATATGCCGGGACATAGTGAAGCTTTCAAGCGGGCTTTTCATACAGACATGCAAAGCCAAAAGGGTATTGAAATCTTAAAGAAGCTGATGGATGAAGTCTGTGAAACATTTGATGTACCTTATATACATATAGGAACCGATGAAGTGAAATTTACCAATCCGGATTTTGTTCCCGAAATGGTCCGCTACATAAAATCTAAAGGTAAAAAAGTCATTTCCTGGAATCCGGGATGGAATTATCAGCCTGGTGAAATAGATATGACCCAACTATGGAGTTATAGGGGAAAGGCACAGCCGGGAATCCCTGCAATTGATTGTCGGTTTCACTATCTGAATCATTTTGATACATATGCAGATTTAGTCGCTCTATATAACAGCCGTATATATAACTGTATCCAAGGAAATGAAGATATAGCAGGAAGTATCCTTGCCATATGGAACGACCGTTATATCACCGATGAAAAACAGATCGTAGCAGAAAACAATCTGTATGCCAACATGCTGGCATTGGCAGAACGGGCATGGCTTGGCGGAGGATTTTGCTATTTTGACGGTCCGGAAACTTTACTACGAACAGAAACTCCGGAAGCCAATCAGAAATTTGCCGACTTCGAACAACGGATGCTATGGCATAAACATCATACATTTGCTGGAGAACCGTTTCCATATGTCAGGCAGAGTCATGTAAGATGGAATATTACTGATGCTTTTCCCAACCAAGGAGATTTAAGAAAAACATTTCCACCGGAAGAAACAGAAGCAGAGACCTATGAATATGAGGGTAAATGCTATAAAACTCATGCGGTTAGTGGTGCTGGTATCTATCTGAGGCATGTATGGGGAGACTTGGTACCAGGATTTTACAAAAAACCACAAGAAAACCATACAGCTTATGCTACTACTTGGGTGTATTCTCCAGAGCAACAATCAGCTGGACTTATATTAGAATTCCAGAATTATAGCCGCTCAGAAAGTGACCTTCCTCCTGAGCCCGGGAAATGGGATTATAAAGAAAGTCGTGCTTGGCTGAACGGACATGAACTGTTGCCTCCCAAATGGCAAAGTACACACAAGGAACGGTCCAATGAAATGCCCTTGACCAATGAAAATAGTGCATCAAGGCCACCCTTACAGGTACAATTACATAAAGGATGGAACAAGCTCATGCTGAAACTTCCCATTGGTAAATTCCAGACTCCACAAGTAAGACTGGTGAAATGGATGTTTACAGCTGTATTTGTTACCCCTGATGGTACCGAAGCTTTAGAGAATTTAATCTATTCACCCACTAATCCTGAAAAACAATAAGAATATGGCGAAAAAAACATTTTTATTGCTATTTATCTGGCTGACAGTCACTACACTTTATGCACAACAGGACAAAGTTCCTAAGTACTCTACTTATTATTACCAACGTGCATCACTTTTCGAGAGTCTTCCTGTTACATCCGAAGATATCATTTTCATCGGCAACAGTATCACTGATGGAGGAGAATGGCACGAATTATTCAATAATCCGCATGTCAAGAATCGAGGTATCAGTGGCGATACGACAAAAGGTGTATTCGATAGGCTGAATGCTATTGTAAACGGGAAGCCAGCCAAAATTTTCCTGATGATTGGTATCAATAATGTTCCAAGAAACGAACCGGCAGATACTATTGCAGCTGGCATCCGGCTCATTGTACAGAAAATCAAGCAAGTGTCACCAGAAACACAAATCTATGTACAAAGTCTTTTACCTGTCACCACTTATTACAATAAATTTAATGAACATACTTGCCACTGGAAAGAAATCATCACCCCCTATTTATAATTGAAAAACTGACACTATGAACCGAAAATCTTTTTTTATCCTGCTTTTCTTCTTATTGACGGCTTCTTTGTCACATGCTGATTCACCAACAAAAGTAGCTTGCATAGGTAATAGTATAACCTATGGTATAGGTACCGAAAATCCACAAGCTGAATCTTATCCGGTGCAACTGCAGCAACTATTGGGTAGTGGTTACCTTGTAGGAAATTTTGGCAAATCGGGAGCAACATTACTTAATCACGGACACCGTCCTTACATGAAACAATCGGAATTTCGGAAAGCTATGGAATTTGCTGGAGATATTGCCGTGATACATTTGGGTATTAACGATACAGACCCCAGGAATTGGCCTAATTACCGGGATGAATTTGTCAGAGATTATTTGGCCTTGATTGATTCTTGCAGGAAAGCTAATCCGCATTGCCGTATTCTGATATGTCGGTTGACACCTGTTTCACACCGGCATCCCAGATTTGAATCCGGTACACGTGACTGGCATCGGGAAATTCAACTGGCTATTGAAACAATTTCCCGTGTGGCCAATGTAGAACTTATTGACCTCCATCAGACTTTGTATGCCTACCCGATCTTTTTTCCAGACGGCCTTCATCCCAATCGGGAAGGTGCCGGTATACTGGCGCATGCTGTTTATTCAGCCATTACGGGAGATTTTGGAGGGCTACATCTGTCTCAGACCTTCACTGATTATATGGTATTGCAACGTAATCGTCCACTGACTATAAACGGGATAGCCAATGCCGGTGAAAAAGTAACAGTGTGCATTGATGAGCAACAACATACTACTATTACAGGATACAACGGAAAGTGGAGCGTAACACTTCGTCCTATAAAAGCAGGGAATAACTATGAACTGACTGTTTTCACCGATAAGAAAAAACTGACATTTCATCACGTTGCGGTAGGTGAAGTCTGGCTCTGTTCTGGACAGTCGAACATGGAGTTCAAACTGTCACAGGCTATCACTGCGGGTAGAGATATTCCCAACGCTGAAAATGCAGATATCCGACTGTATCATCTAAAGGGGAAATGGGCTACTGACAACCGTGCTTGGGAAGTATCAGCCTTGGATTCCGTCAATCATTTACTGTATTATCAGCCGACACAATGGAAGCCCTGTACCCCACAGCAAATTGCTGGTTTTTCAGCAGTAGCCTATTATTTCGGGAAAATGCTTCAGGATAGTCTGAATGTACCTGTCGGATTAATCTGTAACGCTGTAGGTGGTTCGCCCACAGAAGCATGGATAGACCGGAACACACTGGAATTTCAGTTCCCTGATATCCTGAAAGATTGGACACAAAACGACTTTATTCAAGACTGGGTACGCGGACGTGCCTTGACCAATCTTCAAAAGAAAACAAACGAACTGCAGCGTCATCCATACGAACCTTGTTATTTATACGAAGCAAGTATTCAGACATTGGAACAATACCCCATCAAAGGAGTCATCTGGTATCAAGGTGAATCGAATGCCCATAATATGGATGTACACAAAAAATTATTCAGACTTTTGGTGGAAAGTTGGCGCAGGAACTGGCAATCACCAGAACTCCCTTTTTATTTTGTCCAACTGTCTAGTCTCAATCGACCTTCCTGGCCTTGGTTTCGTGACAGTCAAAGACTATTGATGCAACAGATTCCTTATACTGGGATGGCTGTTTCATCAGATAAGGGAGACTCGTTGGATGTGCATCCCCGGGACAAACAGCCTATAGGAGAAAGACTGGCACGTTGGGCTTTACACAAGGAATATGGTTTCTCAAATTTACTTCCGTCCGGTCCACTGTTTAAATCGGCTCGTATCGTAGGGAAACAAGTTATGGTAGATTTTCATTACGGAAAAGGGTTACAACCTTCTAATGGAAAAGAATTAATTGGATTCGAAATAGCGGAAACTGACGGATTGTATTATCCGGCAAAAGCAACTATTCAAGGAGAATGTATTATATTGTACAGTCCACAAGTGAAAACACCACGTTTTATTAGGTATGGCTGGCAACCCTTTACCAGGGCAAATCTGATAAATGTGGAAGGACTTCCTGCTTCTACTTTCAGAGAAGAAATTTTTAACTAATAATAGATCTGTTTAGAATGTATTGAAAATAGAAAATTTAGATTAACTTGTTTATAATCGATAAGTTACAATACCCGGGAAACTTCTGTTTTAGTTGTATTGATAAAAGTAGGGTGTATCAAATCTGATACACCCTCTTTTGCTGGATTGTTTACAGTAAATTACTGTCGGTTTATTTCATTTCCCCAAAAAGAACGTCCTCGCCTTGGATAAAAGTGATGTCACGTGGGATGCCGGCATTGTTGATCTTATCCAGATCAGCCTGAAGTGTCGGAGTGATGCCACCGTTTTCAGTTCTGAATTTCGTTGCGAACTCCACGTCGCCGTCGCCTTGAGTTTTGAGAATCAGTGCGGCCCAACCGTTCATGGCTTCTTTAGCCTTGTCGAAGTTGATTGTATAATGTCCTTCTGCATCGCGGGAGAAGGCACCTGCTTTTTCCATGTAGTTGAAACACATCATGTTGGCCTTACCGTGGGATGATGCGGCACCGAATCTGACTGAACGCAGAATACCGGCGATGTAGGTTGTAATGGCTTCTTCGGCTGTAATATTGGTGATTTCGCCTTTTTCAACCAGTTTGGTTACCATGAACAGGCCCAATATGTCGGCTTTGGCCTCTTCCCATGAAGTTTTTTCAGTACCCATAGCAGCGTCTACGCTTCCTTTGCCATTGATGGTTTGTTTGACACCAAGGCCGTGGGCTACCTCGTGGAACGTGACATTCCAGAAGAAGGCATCAAAGTTGAGGTTCTTCTGCTGTTCCGGTGTCAGAATCAGTTCGCCGATAGGCAACAGGATTTTGTCGAACTTCGCCTTCATGGCATTTCTTAATTGCAGACGGCGTGTACCTTTCAGGGCGTGAACACGGTCGTCGTTCGGAAGATTGATGGCAATGGTTTTGCTTCCAGCGTTACAGTCGCCGCCGTAAAACACGGCGTCGTAAACATTCAAATCAGACGAAGTGCCGGGCACAAATGTTTTATATTCCGGAGCGCAGGGTAGTTCTTTCTGCAGTGCAGGAAGCATCGCAACGAATTTGGCCAGGTCTTTACTTCTCGCTTCGTCCTTGAGCAGGATAAAAGATTCGTAGGAGGTCTTTGTTTCGCGGAACTTATCATCATAGCTTTCGATTGGTCCGGCTACAAAGTCGATCTTACTGTCTTTCATGTCCATCCACGCAAGGTCGCTGGCCAGATAGTCGTCGGTTTTGAAGGCTTCGATACGTTTTTCGAGATAGTTTCTCAGTCCCGGATCTTCAGCTAAAGTAACAGCTTTCTCTAAAAGGGTACAAATCTGACCGATTTCTTCTGCATATTCGTCGTGATACCAGACACTTTTGAGTGAACCGTCGTCGTTCCGGCGGATTACAGTGTACCAGGAATCTTTATTGGCATCTTCGAACGCTTCGAATTCCTCTGTAGTGATGTCCTGTGGATAGTAGGTACACATCGGAAGCTTTTCTCCGTATCCGGGCAAGAAAGGCTTGTTGTCGTCCAGACGATCCCAGGCTCCATATTGAATTATCGCAAATTCCTTGGCATAACTGTCGGTGATGGTGTCCAGTAAACTTTTGTCGCCGAAAGTCTGTTTCCAGAAAAGATCGTCGGTAATCTTACCGACCTTGAAGAAGATCTTGACCAGTTCTTTTTCTTTATCGTTCAGGCCGTTTACCAGGTCTGATTTTAACTCTACGGGAGCGTACTCTTCAACTTTGGTTTTCATGGGAGATTCCTGCTGTTTGGGGGTGCTGCAGGAAAATGTTGAAGCGATGGCTGTCGCTCCGAACAGTAATGCTGAGATTTTAATAAGGCTTTTTTTCATAACGAATTCTTAGTTTGTTCGGTAGCGAAGATACAAAAAGATTTTCATGTGTGAAATGTTCGTTAAAGATAAGTGAATTTTACCGGGAAATAACGTAAATCTTCTTTTTATAAATAGATTTTCCTAATCATATACAATATATTTAAAAATAAATAGCTAACTTTGTAATCTAAATTGGTTATGACAGAATGAGACAGTTAAAGATTACCAAGAGTATTACAAACCGTGAAAGTGCCTCTCTCGACAAGTATTTGCAGGAGATCGGTCGTGAAGACCTGATTACCGTAGAAGAGGAAGTAGAGTTGGCGCAGCGCATACGTAAGGGAGACCGTATTGCGCTTGAAAAACTGACACGTGCCAATTTGCGTTTCGTCGTTTCTGTGGCAAAACAGTATCAGAATCAGGGCTTGAGTTTGCCCGATTTGATTAATGAAGGAAATTTGGGCTTGATTAAAGCCGCCGAGAAGTTCGATGAGACCCGTGGTTTTAAATTTATCAGTTACGCTGTCTGGTGGATTCGTCAGTCCATTTTGCAGGCTTTGGCAGAGCAGAGCCGTATCGTTCGTTTGCCGTTAAACCAGGTTGGTTCGCTGAACAAGATCAGTAAGGCATTCAGCAAATTTGAACAAGAGAACGAACGCAGGCCTAGTGCGGAAGAACTTGCAGAAGAACTGGATATTCCGGTGGACAAGATTTCGGACACCATGAAAGTGAGCGGCCGTCATATTTCTGTAGATGCGCCGTTTGTGGAAGGTGAAGACAACAGTCTGCTGGATGTTTTGGTGAATGACGATTCACCTATGGCTGACCGTTCTTTGGTAAACGAATCTTTGGCCCGCGAAATTGATCGTGCGCTTTCCATGTTGAGCGACCGTGAGAAAGAAATTATTCAGATGTTCTTCGGAATCAATCATCAGGAAATGACACTGGAAGAGATCGGTGATAAATTTAACCTTACACGGGAACGTGTACGCCAGATCAAAGAGAAGGCAATTCGACGTTTGCGTCAGAATTCAAAAAGCAAATTGCTTAAATCTTATTTAGGCTAGAATGCCGGTGTTCTGTAAAGACAATTGAACCGGAATGAAATAGGCGGACTGGGAGAACCAGTCCGTTTTTTGTTTTTATAAGATGCAACTTTTGGCAAATGTGAGATATTTGTTTACTTTTGTAATCCAAATAATAAAGTATATGTATAAGATAAAATCATTGGTGGTTCTGCTGGCTTTGATCTTCTGTCAGGCTAGTACGCTTCAGGCTCAGAAGTCGAAGTCTGAAGTACGTTCAATCTATATGTTTGGATTCTCGGCTTCTTTTTCTGATTCGCTGATTTATATTACTGATATACAGAAGGTAGAATCGGTACGTTTTCAAGATAAATCGGGTTTGTTGATGAACCGTACTTCATACAGTAACCAATTGCAGTTCTATTTGGAACGCGAAATGAACCGTCCAAAAACCACTTGCGTTACTTTTTGTAATGAAGATTTGAAAAAATTGCAGAAAGAACGTAATGAAATATGGAACAAGTATTCGAAAGACCGTTCGGTAATCGTTAAGACGCTGACGAAAGAACAGTTCGAATTTGAACCGGAGAATTACGATGCTAACCAATAATACTGCTTATGACACATCGTTTCTATCGGGTTGCCGATCATGTTTTTGAAATCGTGTTGATGCAGGATGCGGATGAGGCACTTATGCCTTCATACGTTCCGTTTGCATTGTCTGAAAAGCAAGAGCCTTTGTTTCGTATTTCAGTGGATGATACTTTTAAGTTTGAAGATGATCTCGAGGAGATCGGACAGTTTGATTGCGGTGGATGTAATCATGGTGTATATCGTACGGCATCTGATGGATATCGGTTTGAAATCAGTAATGTTTCGGATCGGATTTGTGCGGTAGTGGAAACGAATAGGGATTTTACGGAAAACAAGGTTGCGCTCTTGACAGATCAGGCTTCAGACCGTGCTTTCGGACTGAATAATGCGATCATGATTGTCTATGCATTTGCCACGGCGGCATACGGTACGTTGCTCATACATGCATCTGTGATCCGTAATTCAGGAAAAGGTTTCTTGTTCTTAGGCGTGAGCGGTACGGGAAAGAGTACGCATTCGCGTCTTTGGTTGAATTATATTCCGGGATCGGATTTGATGAACGATGATAATCCGGTAGTTCGGCTGTTGGAACATCAGGTTGTAGTCTACGGTTCCCCGTGGAGTGGAAAAACACCTTGTTACCGGAATATTCAAGCGCCAATCGGGGCTTTTGTCCGCTTGGAACAGAAAAAAGAGAATGTTATCCGTAAGGAATCCACGCTTTATGCTTTTGCCCATCTGCTGTCTTCTGTTTCGACAATGAAATGGGATCGGGAGGTTTATAATCAGATTTGTTCTACAATATCCGGTATTCTGGCGTTGATTCCTGTTTACCATTTGGGATGTCTGCCTGATGAGGCTGCCGCAAAATTGAGTTACGAAACAATTTCCGGACATGATGACTAATTTGAAATCAACGGTTAAACGTCTGCTTTATGTCGCTTTTTGGCCGATACGGAAATTGACAAGACCGTACAGACAACAGAACGAACAGATTGGGGGTAAAGTGATATTACCGAATAAGGAACTGCTGGCTCAGGTGCGGATTCTGATAAAGGAAGGGCACACGGTAACCATTAACGTCAAAGGGTATAGCATGCGTCCTTTCTTGGAACATTTACGCGACAAGGTGGTGCTGGGGCCTTTTGAGCATTTACAGGTTGGCGATGTCGTATTGGCGGAAATTGCTCCGGGAACTTATGTGTTGCATCGGATAATAGAAATATGCGGCGAACAATTGGTTCTGATGGGAGATGGCAATCTGAAGGGAAAGGAATATTGTAAGACTGAGCAGGTTGCCGGAATCGTAAAGGTGTTTATACGTAACGGCAAACAGATAGCAGCTGACAACGAAATGTGGGTGCGGTGTGGTGTTGTCTGGAGAAAGTTATTGCCGTTTAGGCGTTTTCTCCTTTTGTGTTATCAATTGAATTTGGAGGTTTCTAAATAAAAAAGAATATAGTATGAGAATTAAGAAAGGATTTGAATTACGCAATGTATGCGGAGAAAATATTATCGTAGCCAGCGGAAAAGAAAATATTGATTTCAGTAAGATTATTAGTCTGAATGAGACGGCTGCTTATTTGTGGAATGCTGTGCAGGGCAAGGATTTTGAAGCTGCTGATTTGGCTGGCGCGCTGACTGCGGAGTATGAAGTGACGGATGATGTTGCTTTGTCTGATTCAGAGCTGATTATGAAACAATGGCATGAAGCAGGACTTATTGAGTGATATATCCGTTATCATGCTTGAACTTGATAAATATAAGGGATAGAAAAAGAAAAATCCAAGTTCATATATTTGAAAGAACTTGGATTTTTCTTTTTTATTTTTTGTTGGCTTTATCTTCTGTTTCTCCTTTGAGAACCGGTAACTGCCAATGATATTTGACGGCCAGTATTCTTGTCGCTACAACAACGATGCCTGAGAGTACGGCATTGATTTCAGCGCTCAGTCCAAATTTATGTCCGATGACGTATACAATACCACCGACCACACAAGCCATGGCATAGATGTCTTTACGGAAAATCAAGGGAACTTCGTTGATGAATACATCACGGATTACACCTCCAGCAGCGCCTGTGATGCTACCCATGATGATAGCCATCCAGAAAGGATATCCCATATTTAATGTTTTTTCGATACCGATGATATTAAACAAGGCGAGTCCAATGGCGTCGAAGATAAACCAAGTGCTGTTCTGACGGATGATTTGTTTTCCGAAAACGATGACATAGAGTAATGCCAAAGCACAGCAGATAATGTAAATGGAATTAGTCATCCAGAAAGGAGGGATGCCCAGCATGACATCACGAATGGTTCCGCCTCCGATGGCTGTGGCCATTCCGACTATGTATGCTCCAAACCAATCGAATTGTTTGGCTGAAGCCAGACGGATACCGGAGATGGCGAAAGCAAACGTACCGATAAATTCGATAATCACGAAAGATGCGGGGATACGCAAGGTATCGCCCATAAATTGAAGTAGGTTAATGATCTCTTGCATAAAAGTCAAGGTAATAGGGGTTATTGATTTACTACATTGATGGGTGTTCCGTTTATAAATGCTTTAATGTTTTGCAGACAAATGTCCATTAGGCGTTCGCGGGCTTCTTTGGTAGCCCAGGCGATGTGCGGAGTGATAAAGGAATTCTTGGCTGTCAGCAAAGGATTGTTGGGGTCTGCTGGTTCCATGCAGAGAACGTCTGTTCCGAAGGCACGAATCATGCCATTGTTAAGCGCGTTGGCCATATCTTGTTCGTTGACCAGAGGACCGCGTCCGGTATTGATAACGATACAGTCTGCTTTCATTTGTTCCAATCTCCGGGTATTGATGATATGACGGGTTTCATGGTTCAGTGGACAATGCAGGCTGATGATATCGCATGTGGCGAACAATTCGTCCAAGCTGCATTTTGTGATGCCGGCAGGTAATTTCTGTTGTTCTTTTGAGGTGTAGGCATATACTTTCATACCAAAAGCTAAAGCAATACGTGCTGTGGCCTGACCAGTATTTCCAAGTCCGATTATGCCTATTTTTTTTCCGCTTAATTCTGTCAGAGGCTGATCCCAATAGCAAAAATCAAGATTTCTGCTCCATCTCCCGTTTCTGTTTTCTGTGGCGTAGTATCCGACTTGATTGGTTATATTCAGAATGTGGGCAAAAACCATTTGGGCAACCGACTCCGTACTATATGCCGGAATATTGGTCACAACGATATGTTGAGTTTTTGCAGCTTCGGTATCAACCACATTATAGCCCGTTGCCAGTACACCTATATATTTAAGTTTGGGCAGACTCATGATCGTACCTGCAGTTAAAACTGTCTTGTTTGTTAAGATGATTTCTGCACCTTCAGCACGATGCACAACATCGTCAGGGGCTGTCCGGTCATAAATTGTCACTTCGCCTAAAGCCTGTAATCCCTGCCAGGACAGGTCTCCGGGATTCAGGCCGTATCCATCCAATACGACTATTTTCATGATTTTTTTCTGTTTTTCTTTTACGGCTGCAAAGGTAATACTTTCTTTTGAGAAACAGGTGATTCCGTTTGTTTTTACATAAGAAACCAAACGTTGTTTCTTTAATGTGTCTGGAATTGTATGTTCTGAAATCCGACCATCTGGTCGTATCTGTCTCCAGAAGCCCTGTAGTAGACCCGAATTTGATAGTTGTTTTCTGTTTCGTAGAAATTACCTTCTGTCTTGTCTGTATTTGCTTTTTTCTGACCGTCGGGTAAAAATAAATATTGATAATTGTAATAGCCTAATTTTAGCAGTTGGGTAGCTTCATAAGCTTTGCGTTCCTGATTGTATTTCATTTTAAATTCAGGTGTGAAAGCATTATGAGTCCAGGTTCCTTGCAAATAAACGTCACCTCCAGGAATTTCTGGGCTTTCGAACGTAAAATGGACGAATACATATTCAGATGCTGTGGCGTTGTCGACATCATTTTCGTTACGGATGATGCAGGCTCCATTCTGGTCGCTTTCCAGAATATAGTTCCGAGCCGGTTTGTCCGGATATAGTGTGACATGGTAATAGGGTGAAAACCATTGTATTTGATCTACATTCATATTAGCACGGGCAAAACCTAGAATTTCGAATTTATGATATTCGTTTCCGGCAGGAAAAATCAGATTGCGGTTGTAAGCATATTCCAATACTCCCGGTTTCTGAATGTTGATTTGAGGATTGGCCACCATATTATCTGTACGTCCGTTTTGTTGTACGTAAATTTTAAGATCGCGTTTGGGATCTACGACATTCAACTGGCTGTGATTGATTTGAAAACTGATTTGTTGATGTTTGTCATTGTAGTCTATGTCTGTGTTGGTACTTATAGAGGCCGAAATGCCGACTTGTGGTTCTACAATGGAAAATGCTGCGGTCAGTACCGGTTTGTCCGGGTCGTCGTTTTCTTCATCACCATATATAGTGAGCAGATAGTTTCCCGATATTTTCAGGGATATATCCTCGTTAGGAATCCGTATGCGATAGTTTGTGTAAAGCAGATTGGTATTGAAACTGGTTTCGTATTCTTCAACAGGTTCTCCATTGAATCCTTCGAGATATGCAGATTCGAAAATTTCCGTAGAAGGTGTCCAATCGGCATTACAGTGCTGTATCTTGTAAGTATATCTGTGGTATTCGTGCGAGAGTTTATCGAAACTGATTTCAATATGATTATCGCCTCCCAGTTCGATAACAGGGGGGAGCAGGGGATTGTCGTTAGCTATAACTTGCAGTGTTTTGATATCCTTGTCAAATATTTTAGAATCTTGTGCAGACAATAAAGTTACATGTATCCCTAGAATCAGGAGAAAAGTCGATAGTCGGTAAATCATTGTCTTATTCTTTTTCTTTGGAAGGAAATAAATCGATATGTTTCATCTGTCTCATGATGGCAGTTTGTCTTTTCAACATATATCTGGAAGGATTTTTTGAGCTGAATCTTCTTGGATTAGGCAATGTCGCTGCAATCAGGGCACAGTTTGCACGTGTCAGGTCTTTTGCCTTGCGGCCGAAATGTTGTTGCGCAACAGCTTCAGCACCATAGATGCCGTCGCCCATCTCAATAGAATTCAGATAGACTTCCATAATACGGTGTTTGTCCCACATGAGTTCAATCAATATGGTGAAATAAACTTCAAATCCTTTTCTGACCCAAGTGGAAGAAGGCCATAAAAAGACATTCTTGGCAGTCTGCTGGGTTATAGTGCTTCCGCCTCTTTGTCGTTTGCCGCTTTTGCGTTCTTCGAGGGCGTTGCGGATTTCAGTGAAATCAAATCCCCGATGTTCGAGAAAACGTTGATCTTCGGAAGCCATAACTGCTACCGGTAAATATTTGGAAATTTCTTCCATTTTCACCCAGTGGTGTTTCAGGCGAATCTTTTCCCCGTTGCTTACTTGTTGAACACACCGGATAATCATGAGCGGTGTGAGGGGTACTGGAATATAACGATAGGCAAAAACAGCAAGGATTGTACTTCCAAAAAACAGAAGTACAATCCATTGCATACATTTTTGGATTTTCTTCAGGATCAGAATCATTGTGCTGAACCTAATAAATAGTGTTTTTTACTTACCATTGGCTTCTGCTTCTGCAGCCTTAATCATGGCTTCGCTGGCGTATAGATAGACTTCTACACGACGGTTAGCCTGTTGTCCGGCTTTTGTTGAATTGTCGGCTACCGGATTTGACTCGCCAAGTCCTTCAACAGATTTAATTTGTGCTGCACTTACACCGCAGCTCTTCAAGTATGTTTCTACAGATTGTGCACGCTGTAAAGACAGGTTGATATTTTTCTGCACACTTTCGGCTGCAGTACTGTTCTTCCAGCCCTGATTATCTGTATATCCCTGAATAGCGACATCCATATCAGCATTAGGAACCAATACGTTGTTTGCAAAGTTCTTTAAAGAAGCCTGTGCAGAACTGCTGAGAGTTGCACTGCTTGTAGAGAATAAAATACCAGAATCGAAAGTAACCTTAACAGCCTGAAGACCATTGTTGTCAGTTACTGTTTCTACCTGAGCGTTTTCGATCTTTTCAGCTTCGGCTTTGGCTTTATCCATTTTTTTACCAATGAGAGCTCCTGCCGTAACACCTACTGCTGTTCCTACTGCAGCACCAATTGCTGCGCCCTTTCCTTTGTTCTTACCGGCTAAAGCACCAATTGCAGAACCGAGGGCTGCACCGCCACCAGCTCCAATCAAAGAACCTTTTGCCGTGTTTGTCATGTTACAACTGCTGAAAACCAGCGTAAAGCAGAGTAACGCTGCTGTCATTTTGGTCAATTTCATAGCTAAATCTTTTTATTTAGTTTTGTAATGCAAAAGCAAAGATAGTACATTTTTCTTTTTTCCCGTCGTCAATAAAAACTTTTTTGTAATTTTGTGGCAGAAATTAAAGTTTATATTATGGCAAAGGAACTAAAGAATCTGACGAAACGAAGTGAAAATTATTCTCAGTGGTATAACGAATTGGTTGTTAAGGCTGATTTGGCTGAGCAGGCAGATGTACGTGGTTGTATGGTAATCAAGCCTTATGGCTATGCCATATGGGAGAAAATGCAACGCATTTTGGACGACAAATTCAAGGAAACAGGCGTGCAGAATGCTTATTTTCCGCTGTTGATTCCGAAATCGTTTTTGAGTAAAGAGGCTGAGCATGTTGAAGGATTTGCCAAGGAATGTGCAGTAGTTACTCATTATCGTTTGAAAACAAACGAGGATAAGACGGGAGTCGTTGTTGATCCGGCTGCAAAACTGGAAGAAGAACTGATTATCCGACCGACATCGGAAACGATTATCTGGAATACGTTCAGAAACTGGATTCAGAGTTATCGTGATCTTCCGGTTCTTTGTAATCAATGGTGTAATGTGATGCGTTGGGAAATGCGTACACGATTGTTCCTGCGTACGGCTGAATTTTTGTGGCAGGAAGGACATACGGCTCATGCAACACGCGAAGAAGCAGAGTTGCGTGCCAAGCAGATGTTGAAAGTGTACGCTGATTTTGCCGAGAAATATATGGCTGTACCTGTAGTTCAAGGTGTGAAGAGTGAAACGGAACGTTTTGCCGGAGCTTTGGATACTTATACGATTGAGGCCATGATGCAGGATGGAAAGGCTTTGCAGAGCGGTACATCACATTTCTTGGGACAGAATTTCGGTAAGGCATTTAATGTACAGTTTATCAATAAGGAAAACCAGCTGGAATATGCATGGGCGACTTCATGGGGTGTTTCAACACGATTGATGGGAGCGCTTATTATGACACATTCAGATGATAACGGACTGGTGCTTCCTCCAAAACTTGCTCCAATACAAGTCGTTATTGTTCCGATTTACAAGAACGAAGAGCAATTAAAAGCAATTGATGCCAAGGTTGATGGTATTGTTCAGGAATTGCGTGCTTTGGGTATCTCTGTGAAGTATGACAATGCTGACAACAAACGTCCGGGATTTAAGTTTGCTGATTATGAATTGAAAGGAGTGCCGGTTCGGTTGGTTATAGGAGGTCGTGATCTGGAAAATAATACCGTAGAAGTAATGCGTCGGGATACCTTGGAGAAAGAAACACGTACTTGTGACGGAATTGTAGATTATGTGAAGACATTACTTGATGAGATTCAAGATAATATTTTTGCCAAAGCCAAGGCATATCGTGACGCTCATATTTATGAATGTGATAATTATGAGGAATTTAAAGAACGTGTAAAAGACGGTGGATTTTTCCTTTGTCACTGGGATGGTACAGCGGAAACCGAAGCTAAGATCAAGGAAGATACACAGGCGACAATCCGTTGTGTACCGTTTGAATTCGAGCAGACACCAGGTGTTGATATGGTGAGTGGAAAACCGGCAACTTGTCGTGTTCTGATAGCTCGTTCATATTAATAGGGTGTTTCTGTTTTTCGAAAAAATAGTTTATTCATAGTTTTAAAAACTCTGGTTTGTTGATAACCAGAGTTTTTTTTTTGTTAGTTGCTCGTTTTTGATTTGTTTTTGGGCTTTTTTTGTAATTTTGCACCTCGAAAACTGAATTGTTAAATTAGGTGTAGATTATTTTTTTATGTCAGAGGTTGAAAGATCAGAAAATCAGGAACTTTTGTTGCGGCGAAAGCTGGATTTGTTATTGCGTACTGGACAATTGTTGGTAGAAAGTGCTGCTGATACTAATAGAATTGTGCGAAACATGAATCGGGTAGCTGCATTTTTGGGCTTGCCAGAAGAGAAATTGCACATTGATGTTAGTTACACCATGCTTATGGTTAATGTCAGTGATGAATCACACTCATATTCCAAATTTCAGAAATGTGAAAAGCATGGAATTAATATGACCGCAATTTCTGCTGTCAGCAAATTGTCGTGGCGGGCGATAGAACAGGATTATTCCTTGGACCAATATGAAAAGGAACTGGAAGAAATTAAAAATAAGAAAAGAAACTTTGTTCCTTATCTGGTAGCAATTGGAGCAGGATTTGCGTGTGGCGGTTTTTGTAAATTATTCGGCTGTGATTGGATTGCTTTTTTCCTGGCTTCGCTTTGTGCGTTTGTTGGTTTCCGGGTACGGGCTCGACTGATTGAGTTTGGTGTAAATGTTTATATGAGTATTGCTATATCAGCCTTTGTTGCTACTTGTTTGGCATTTTTGACCAGTCTGTTGGGGTGGTCGTCAACACCGCATCATCCGATGTTGGCTTGTGCCTTGTATATTGTTCCAGGAGTGCCTTTGATTAATTTTGTTGATGACATGATAGACAATTATATTATGGTTGGTGTAACTCGTGCCATCAATACGTTATTAATGGTTTCGGCAATGGCTTTTGGTATTGTTTTGGCCTTGAAAGTTGCAAATGTAGCCGATTTTACTACATTGAGTATTGTGCCTCATAGTTCTTATTTTGTTTATGCCATAGCTGCGGCTATCTCTGCAATGGGTTTCTCTATGATATTCAATATACCGCGTCGTCTGTTGTGGGTAGTTGCTATTGGTGGTGCTATCGCAGTTTGTGTACGTAATTATGTGAACTTTGAGTTGGGTTTAGGTGTTGTCGTCGGATCTTTTTCTGGTGCTTTGGTTGTCAGTCTGATTGCGATTAAGGCTGTGCATTGGTTTCATGTTCCGAATCATGTTTTGACGATACCGTCTGTGATTCCGATGATTCCAGGAGTCTTGATGTATCGTATGCTTTTTGGTTTGATAAATATTAATGTACAAAGTATCGAGCAGGTAACTCCGTTGATTAAGGCCCTTGAGAGTGGAATTACTTCGGCAATGGTTATTTTATGTATTTCTTTGGGAGTTGCAGTTCCGAATATTTTTGCTCGTCGGTATATTGCTCAAGATCGTCGTAAATTCCTGGAGCAGGAATTGAAAAAACGTAAAGAACGTGGAAAATTTATAGAGTGGTAATCTCTATATTTATTTTTTATAAGATTCGAATATTTAATAGATAAAAAACAAGTCCTGTTCAATCCTTTTTGTAAGGAATAGAACAGGACTTGTTTTTGGGAAATACCGAGTATTCGGTTATTTTGCTAAAATGGCATCTGCTAATGTTTCCAATGCCAAAATGTCAGGTTGTTTCATACGGCTGCGGATCGTTATCATCGGATCTACAATTTCCATATCTTTCATTTGTTCTACCATAGTTCTCATAACTTTACCTGCAGTAGGTGCCCATGAACCGTTTTCGATAAGTCCGATGCGACGTTTTTGGAAATTCTTAAGTTGCAGATGATGTAAGAAATCATACATTGGCGGGAATACATTAGCATCGTATGAAGATGCAGCAAGAATTGTAGCGCTGAGACAGAATGCCTGGTCAATAGCAGAGGCCATATCGTCACGCGTCAGGTCTGCTAAAACGACCCGAGGAGCACCTTTCTCGATCAGAATGTCTGCCATTTTCTTTGCAGCTTCGGCTGTTCCTCCATGGATGGATGCATAAGCGATAAGTACTCCTTCCTCTTCTGGTTCATAACTGCTCCATGTGTTATATAATCCAATATAGTAGCTTAAGTTGTCTTTTAGCACAGGACCATGTAACGGGCAAATATAATTGATATCCAATGTTGCAGCTTTTTTGAGCAGAGCCTGTACTTGAGCACCATATTTTCCACAAATGTTGATATAGTAGCGTCGTGCTTCGTCTTTCCACTCTTCTTCATGAGCGAGTGCACCGAATTTACCGAATCCATCTGCAGAGAAAAGTACTTTATCGAGTTGGTCATAGGTGACCATAACTTCCGGCCAGTGAACCATTGGAGCCATAAAGAACTGCAGTGTATGCTGACCTAAACTTAGGGTTTCTCCTTCTTTTACAATAACTGTACGTGATGAGAAATCTGTAGATTCAAAGAATTGTGGAAGCATTTGTGCCGCTTTGTTGCTTACGACAATCTTTAATTCTGGGTATCGTTCTGCAATATTGGCAATATTGGCTGCATGATCTGGTTCCATGTGTTGTACGACAAGGTAATCCGGGGTTTTACCTGCTAGTGCTTCCTGTAGGTTTTCTAACCATTCTGTTGTCTTACGGTTGTCTACAGTGTCCATAATGGCGATTTTCTCGTCGAGAATCAGATAAGAATTGTAAGAAACACCATTGGGTACAACATATTGGCTTTCGAAGAGATCGATGTCTGTATCGTCTACGCCAATGTATTTGATACTTGTTGTAATGTCTGTGATCATAGTTCTGATGTTTTTATTATGATTAGCTTCTGCAAATATCGGTATTTTTATGCTTTTATGCAAAGGTTTGAAAAGTCATTTAGGTGTTTCGTCACGCGTGTCTCATTTGTTCAAGCAGCTCTTTTTGCCGTTCGCTGAGTTGTTTCGGTAATGTAACATTGAAAACGAGAATCAGATTACCTCGGGTACCATCGGGATATTGGTCACCTTTACCTTTCAGACGTACTTTGGATCCAGGTTGTGTTCCCGGCTTGATTTTTAATTTTAGTTTCTCTTTTGGAGTCTGTATCAGGATTTCGCCACCGAGCAAAGCTGTATACATATCAATGTCAACTTTGTATTCGTGGTCTGTATAAGCTGTTTGATAATTGTCTGTATTTTCAAAGTTACCGAATCCGTTAAAACTAGAGAATCCATTAAATCCGGAGTGTCCCTGCGTGGTGGTCCTTCGACTGTTTTTGGGGCCGCCAAAAAGTTGTTCGAAAAACTCGGAAAATCCGCTGTTTCCAAACTGACTGAAATCAAATCCCTCTGCACTGTTGCCCTGTGAAGCAGAATCAAATGCTTCTGCTTGTTTCCAATGTTCACCGTATTGGTCATATTTGGCTCGTTTCTCAGGGTCATTGAGTACATCGTAAGCTTCGTTTAAAGCTTGAAATTTGGCTTTAGCCTTTGGGTCATCGGGATGTAGATCAGGATGAAACTGTTTGGCTCTTTTTTTATAAGCCGTTTTAATGTCTTTTTGGGGAGTATCTTTAGGGATACCCATAATCTTGTAATAGTCTATGAATGCCATATCAATATCTCCTTTCTGTCTTATTCTTTCAACAAAATCAGTGCCAGTCAGCTTGTTTTCCGCTTTTTTTATTCGTATTTTTGCAACAAATACGAAAGAATGATTATAGAACAACAGGTGGCGGACCGGCCAGAACGTTCCGATGTGAATCAAAGCAAACCGAAACAAGGTAAACATTTGTCCAAACAAATAAAACAGATTCGTATCATGCATACTTCGGATGTGCATGGAGCTCTTTTTACGCATGATTTCATTGAAAATGGACCGGCAAAAGGCAGTCTGGCCAAGGTGTATGCTTTGGTTAAAAAAGAACGTGAGCGCCAGGGAAACAATTTGATATTATTGGACGGAGGAGATGTCTTGCAAGGGCAGCCAACGGCTTATTATTATAATTTTGTTGTTCCGGAACGTCCTCATCTTGTAGCACGGGCTATGAATCTGATGGGATATGACGCTATGTGTATCGGTAATCATGATTTGGAAACAGGACATGGTGTCTATGATCGTTTCTGTAAAGAGTGTAACTTCCCGATTTTAGGTGCTAATGTTTTGGACGAAAATAGTGGAGCTCCTTATTTTACACCTTATGTCATGATAGAACGTGAGGGAGTTCGGGTTGCTGTATTGGGTTTGTTGACGGCTGCTATTCCGCATTGGTTGCCCAAAAACTTGTGGAGTGGCATGTCGGTCGAGAATATGTTGGAATCTGCCCGAAAATGGTCTGAATATATTTTAAATGTAGAAAAACCGGATTTGCTGATCGGGTTATTTCACTCCGGATGGGATGGAGGCGTACAAACCGATAAATATACGGAAAACATGGTTCGTTTAATAGCAAGCCAGGTTCCCGGTTTTGATATTATTTGTTTTGGTCATGATCATGATAAAAGAATAGAGGTGATTCGTCCGGACTGGGGAGGAAAAGTAGTTTGCGTCGGTTTATGGAGTCAGGCGGCCAGTGTCAGTATGATTGATGTGCAATTGGAATTTGAACAAGATAAACTTGTGCGTAAGAGAACAAGGGCTCAGGTTGTGAGTACGCTTTATGTACAGGATGATTCGGTCTTTGATTTTGAACGTCATTTTCAGGATGATTCTGTGGCTGTGGAGCATTTTGTCAATAGGAGGATAGGGGCTTTCTCAAATACCGTGTATGGACAGGATGCATTTTTTGGTTCTTCTGCATTGATTGATTTTGTGCATCAGTTGCAACTGGATATCAGTGGTGCTGATCTGTCTTTTGCTGCTCCTTCTTTTTTTGATATGGTTATACACGCCGGTGATGTATATGTGCGTGATATGTTTTCACTTTATAAATATGAGAATATGCTTTATGTTCTTCGGATGAAAGGACATGAAATTAAGGCTATATTGGAGATGAGTTATCGGCTGTGGACGAATCGTATGACCAACGAGGATGATCATTTGTTGTTGATTGATAATCTCTTGAATGGAGGTAAGGGGTATGGTTTTGTCAATTTGACTTTTAATTTTGATTCTGCAGCGGGTATCCGTTATCAGGTGGATGTACGAAGACCGGATGGAGAAAAGGTCCTTATTGAATGTATGGCGGATGGATCTGTTTTTGATTTGGAGCGTGAGTATCTGGTTGCCACGAATTCTTATCGGGCAAATGGCGGAGGGGAACTGTTTACAATCGGTGCCGGTTTGACCCATGAGGAACTGATGGATCGGATTGTTTGGTGCTCGGAACGTGATTTACGTTATTATTTTATGGAATACGTAGAACGGCATGAACGAGTGTCCCTGAAGCCAATGAATCATTGGTGTTTTATTCCTGAAGATTGGGTCGCTAAAGCGACACAACGAGATAGAGAATTACTCTTTGGATGGAAGAGATTACATGAAGCGGACCGAGGAAGTAAAAATATAGACTGATGATATGATTACAAAAGAAAATCAAAAGGTATTGCAACAAACTGCAGATGGAAGTTATACTTTGTTTATTCCCGAAATGGATGAACATTATCATTCAGTGAATGGAGCTGTGCAAGAATCGGAGTATGTCTTTATTCAGAAAGGGTTCGATTTTCGGCTATGTCAAGGAAGTTGCTTTCCATCTGGAATGCGTGTTCTGGAGTTTGGATTTGGTACTGGACTTAATGCGTTGATTACATGGAAGCACGCCACTGAAAAAAGTTTATGTTCTATTCAATACTATACGATTGAGAAATATCCTTTAGATACGAATGTTGCATTAAAATTGCAATATGGACATCAGGTTTGGCCAGAAGAGAAAGATGGGTTCAGTCGGTTACATGACGCGTCATGGGATAAGGATGTGATGTTATCTGATCGTTTCCTTTTGCATAAGATCTATGGCGATTTTCGTCAGGTTGTCTTACCGGAACATATTGATCTGGTTTATTTCGATGCTTTTGCTCCAGATAAACAACAGGGGATTTGGGAGGAAGATTTATTTCAGCGTATTTATTCAGTGATGAATCCGGGAGGAGTACTGACAACTTATTGCGCAAAGGGAACTGTACGTAGAATAATGCAAAAGGTTGGTTTTATTGTAGAACGTTTGCCAGGACCTCCAGGAAAACGGGAAATGTTGCGTGCCGTAAAAAAGTTTGAATGATATCCTGAAAAAATACACGCAGATTAATATAAAACCCCGTCACTGCAAGACTTATCAATATTGGTCCTTGTGGGATAAGTGTAGCGATGACGGGGAAAGGATACTAAAATTTCTCGTATCTTTTATAAGAACGTTCTTGGATTAGTCCGTGGCGGTAGGCGTAAAGTAATTCTTTCAGTTCGTCGATCTGACTTTTTAATTCTTTGCCTTTATCCGTATCACGTACCATCATGCGTTGACTGCTTAATTCTACTAATTGGGTTGTACTGACAATGTCTGTTCCGTTTTTAATTGCTTCTTCTGCTGAACGGAATGGTTCGTGCTGTACAAGTTGAAAACCTCGGCTATGATATACCAGAGTGTATCCTGCAATGCCGGTTGTATCATGATAGGCTTTGGCGAATCCGCCGTCGATAACCATAAGTCTGCCATTTGCTTTTACTGGCTTTTCTCCGTTCGCTGCACGTACGGGG
Source organism: uncultured Paraprevotella sp. (assembly GCA_944320775.1). Taxonomy (GTDB): domain Bacteria; phylum Bacteroidota; class Bacteroidia; order Bacteroidales; family Bacteroidaceae; genus Paraprevotella. Next base: position 50,566 of record CALUIV010000010.1, read on the forward strand.
ACATGACCATTGATGATGTGTCGGTGTTTTCCATCTACCTGAAAAGCATCAAGGATCATATTGCAGATGTCTTCGTTGTCCCGCAGCTGGTAATAATAACCTTTTTCTTCTTTATATGTTTCTTTGTCTGTCAGGAAATAACGTTCGAATGTCGCCATTTTGGATTTGTCAAAAAGTGGAGAATCCGGACCACACCACAAATACCAATAATAGTCTATGGCATATTGTTTTTCTTCTGGATCTGTGTCGTTGTTGAAAGCTGACCGCATCAGTCGTCCAAGATGTTCCAGCAAGTCTCTTCCTTTGTGTTTGTTCCCGTTGATGTCGACTTCTTTGAGGGTTCCGTCTTGACAAAGTGGTATAGAGGCGTGAAATAGAAGATTTGAGTTGAAGATTCCGTAAAGGCAACCATGGGACAGAATACATTGAATATGCTTTTTGAGTTTGTCACTGACGCAGAAAGAATGATGCAGTTTTTCTACCAGTTCTTGTTCTTCTGTTGTCAGTTGGTATGGATGGGATGGGTTTAACGTTGGAAATAAAGTATCTTTCATTTCATATTCTTTACCGTTCCAAATAAATTTATTCTGTTTTATATCTATGAGTCCAAGCAGTTTCCGATTCTCCATATGCCATTGGGGGCGTCGGTCAATCAGGGCTGCTTCAAGTTTAAATTGGATAATTGAAATGGCTTTGTGCATTTGTGCGATAAGACGTCTGGTCTTTTCGCTATGTGTTGTATCGGTTTCGTCTAAATGAGGTATGAACTGGGTACATGGATCCTGAGCGTAGGTTTCCATGGCAAATGTTGCAAGGGGAACTAAGTTGATGCCGTATCCTTCCTCTAAGGTTGTTAAATTGCCATATCTGAGAGATAAACGCAACACGTTGGCAATACAACAATCGTTACCTGCTGCGGCACCCATCCAGAGTGCATCGTGGTTGCCCCATTGAATATCAAAATTATGATATTGGCATAAAGTATCCATAATAATATGAGCTCCCGGACCTCTGTCGTAGATATCGCCCAATATATGTAACTGATCTATACTCAGACGTTGGATCAGATTGCAAATAGCTGCAATGAATTCATCAGCCCTTCCCGTGGAAATGATCGTTTCGATGATTTGGTTGAAGTATGCTTGTTTGTTGTTTTCTTGAGGAGATTCATGAAGCAACTCTTCTATAATATAGGCAAACTCTTTGGGTAGAGCTTTACGGACTTTAGAACGGGTATATTTTGAAGATACTTCCTGGCAAACTTTGACCAGTTGGTGCAGCGTAATGTTATAATAATCGTTTATATTCTTTTCGGACGCCTTTACATATTCTAGTTTTTGTTCCGGATAATAAATGAGTGAACAGAGAGAGCGGATTTCTGATTCGCGCATAGTCGTTCCATATATTTCCGTTACTTTCCGTTTAATGTTTCCGGATGCATTTTTCAAAATATGTAGAAATGCCTCATATTCTCCATGAAGGTCAGCAACAAAATGTTCTGTACCTTTGGGGAGATTCATAATAGCTTCTAAATTAATGATTTCCGTACTAGCTGCTGCAACATTGGGGAAACTTTGTGAAAGCAGTTCTAGAATTCTTCGATCTGATTCGATTTTTTCCAGATATTCTGTGTTGTTTGTACGTGTCATAATAATATTTTTAGATACGGATTACGAAACAAAGATAATGAGAAAAAACGAGAAAGAAATGTTTTACTGGAATTTAATATTTGTGTTCAGATTGTATCGGTGTCTGTTCCATAATTCCTTAATCAGTATTAAATAAAACATTTAGTCGGGTCAGACGGAATAAATTGGTTATCTTTGCACCTAATAATGAGATTGTAACATTTGATGAGAAGAATGAATTTTTGGAGAGGCTTTTGTCTCTGCTGTATATTGACTCTTATCGGCAGCGTGCGAGTTGGGGCTCAGACAGAATATTACGTACAGGATTCTGTTTATACTGAAACTTTTGGTAGAGTAGATTCTTTGATTACAGATACTCTTGTGGGTGACACTGTCCGACACAAATCGCATAATCCTTTTAAATGGATTGCTGATTATTTGAAAAATACAAATAAAGAAGAAAGTGACAAGCCTTTTGATTTCAGTGTCCTTCTCGGGCCGAGTTATACGGCAAGTACATCATTGGGATTAGGTGCGACAGCTTCCGGGTTGTACAAATGGGATCGTGATGACCCTGATCTGCCCAAATCAAATGTATCGCTTTTTGCAAATGCTACGTTAGCGGGTATGTTCAGTGTCGGATTGCGGGGAAATAACTTTCTTCCAAAGGAACGTTACCGATTGAATTATCAAATGTATGTCTATACATTTCCTAGTTATTTCTGGGGCATAGGATATGAAAATGGTGTACAGGATGCGAATAAGAGTAAATATGATCGTGTGAAATTTCAGTTTCGGCCTGATTTTCTGTTTCGTTTGACTCCATCCGTTTTTTTAGGTCCTTCGGCAGATGTAACTTGGATGAAAACATCTAATTTTGAAAATATCGCTTTGATAGAGGGACAGGATACCAAGATTGTCAATGTCGGGTTGGGATTGAATTTTACTTATGATACACGTGATTTTGTCCTTAATGCCTATAGGGGTAATTATATTCGGATTGAGCAGATGAGTTATCCAAAAGCTTTTGGCAATAAATATGCGTATAGTTATACGGATTTGACTTATTGTGCTTATCGACAATTTTGGAAAACCGGTGTATTGGCTTTGGAATTACATTCTATGTTCAATTATGGTAATGTACCTTGGACCAGCTTGGCTTTGGTAGGGACACCAAATCGTATGCGAGGTTATTATGAAGGACAATTCCGGGATAAAAATATTGTTGAAGGACAGCTAGAATTACGTCAACATATTAAAGGCAGGCATGGAGCTGTTGTGTGGGTTGGTTTTGCAAATGTGTTTCCAGAGTTTGATCGATTACAGATCCGCCATACGTTGCCAAATGGAGGTATCGGGTATCGATGGGAGTTTAAACAACGGGTAAATATACGTTTGGATTTGGGATTTACTCGGGATGGAGCAAATTTCAGTTTTAATATAAATGAAGCATTTTGATCATTGATGCGATGAAATTTGCCAAATTGTAATCATTGAATAAAAACAAAAAATATGAGAGTAAAAAAATGTTTGTTTATGTTGTTGTTTGTTCTGTCAGCAACACATGTTTCGGCCCAAAGGGAACTGTTTAAATATGGAAATCTAGATCAATGGATTGTCCGAAATATTAAGGAAAGCGGTATAATTGGCGGTGGGACAAAAACGTTATATGAAATTGGTCCTTCTGCTGTTTGGAATGAAAATAAGGCATATACAAATCAGGGCGGTTCACCTTGGGGTACGTCAAATGTTATGGCTAAAGTTGCGGGTATTACCAAAACAAATACATCGGTTTATCGAGAAAAAAGAGGGAATGGTTATTGTGCTTGCTTGAAAACACATATAGAAAAGTGTGTTGTGCTTGGAATTGTGAATATTAAGGTATTGGCTGCAGGGTCGATTTGGTTGGGAGAAGCTTTGGAACCGGTAACGGGGACTTCGAATCCCATGAGTAAATTGTCAGCAGGTATTCCGTTTAATAAACGTCCGAAAGCTATTACTTTTGATTATAAAGTCAAGCTTTCTGGTGAGCCGAACCGAATCAGAGAGACCGGATTTAGCCGGGTGACCACGGTAAAAGGAATGGATATGCCAGATGTGATTTGTCTGCTTCAGAAGCGTTGGGAAGATAAAGATGGTAATATATATGCCAAGCGTGTGGGTACTTTGGTTCACCGTTTTAATAAGAATACATCAGATTGGGTGAATGGTGCAGAATTTGAGATATTATATGGCGATATTACAAAACAAAAGGGATACCAGTCATATATGGGATTGTTGAAAGGAGATGATACAAAATATTGTAAGAACAGTAAGGGAGAAAATGTACCGATTAAAGAAATTGGATGGGCTGATGCCGATGAACAGCCCACACATATTGTTTTGCAATTTGATTCCAGTTATGGAGGAGCTTATGTCGGTTCTGTCGGTAACACGCTTTGGATAGATAATGTCGGGGTTGTTTATTGATGTTTTTGTCTATTTCTGTTTTTAAATTCCTGTATTAAATTATTGTAAAAATGATCAAAACAAATAATATTACTTTCGAAGGTGTTCCTACTCCTTGTTATGTGATGGAAGAGTCTCTTTTGAGAAAGAATCTGTCGTTGATTAGGAGTGTTATGGATCGTACGGGGGTGGAAATAATTTTGGCTTTTAAATCTTTTGCATTATGGAAGTCTTTTCCTGTTTTCCGGGAATACATAGCGCATACCACGGCAAGTTCTTTAAGTGAGGCTCGGTTGGCAGCAGAGGAATTTGGGAGTAAGGCGCATACATATTCTCCGGCATATACAGAGACGGAATTTGGTCAGATTTTGGAATGTAGTAGTCATATAACGTTTAATTCTTTGACACAGTATGAACGTTTCTGGCCTTATGTTCGGGAATATAATCGGAATCATGCGGAAAGTCCGGTGTCATGTGGTTTACGGGTTAATCCGGAATATTCGGAAATAGAAGTGGAGATTTATAATCCCTGTGCTCCTGGGTCTCGTTTTGGTATATTGGCCGATGCTTTGAATGATGATTTACCTCAAGGAATAGAAGGTTTTCATTGCCATTGTCATTGCGAAAGTAATTCTTATGCTTTGGAGCATACATTAAAGCATATTGAGGAGAAGTTTGGAAAGTGGTTGCCTCGCCTGAAATGGTTGAATTTGGGCGGAGGTCATTTAATGACTCGTAAGGATTATGATGTGAAGCATTTGGTTGCTTTACTTAATGGATTGCAGAAACGCTATCCTAATTTGAAGATTATTTTAGAACCCGGATCGGCTTTTGCTTGGCAGACAGGACCGTTGTTGGCCAGTGTTGTTGATATAGTCGAAAATCATGGTATCCGTACGGCTATTCTCGATGTTAGTTTTACTTGTCATATGCCAGATTGTCTTGAAATGCCGTACCAGCCGACAATAAGGAATGCAGAGGCTTTACCTGCCGATTATATTAAAACGGCATCCTTTGATGAACATGTTTATCGTTTGGGAGGGAATAGTTGCCTGAGCGGTGATTTTATGTCATGTTGGCGTTTTGACCACGAATTAAAAGTTGGTGATCGTTTAATATTTGAGGATATGATCCATTATACAACAGTCAAGACGAATATGTTTAATGGTGTGACGCATCCATCTATCGCTTTTCTTCATATCGATGGTTCTTTAGAGTATTTCCGTCGTTTTGGTTATGAAGACTATCGTGAACGTATGTGTTAGTGAAAATTTTAATGAATGGATATTAATAAGGAATGAAAGGGGATAATCAAAAAACTCTATCATTCCTTGTTTGATTAATTTTTTTGAGTATAAAATCAAAAAATATCGTTGAAAAGTTTGGAGATTAAAAAAAATAGCGTACCTTTGCAACCGCATTCGAGAGAGAATGAATGACGAAAAGTTAATGGACAATATCTGCGGAAATAGCTCAGTTGGTAGAGCACGACCTTGCCAAGGTCGGGGTCGCGAGTTCGAGCCTCGTTTTCCGCTCTGATAGGTAACAAACATGCCCAGGTGGCGGAATGGTAGACGCGCTCGTTTCAGGTGCGAGTGTTGAGAGACGTGCAGGTTCGAGTCCTGTTCTGGGCACATAAGTGTTTGTTTTTTTTGGAGAGGTGGCGGAATTGGTAGACGCGCTACTTTGAGGGGGTAGTGACAATTGTGTCGTGGGAGTTCGAGTCTCCTCCTCTTCACTGATAATCATCATTTTTTTATTGCGGAAATAGCTCAGTTGGTAGAGCACGACCTTGCCAAGGTCGGGGTCGCGAGTTCGAGCCTCGTTTTCCGCTCTCTGTGAGGATGAATGACTATTCATCCTTTTTTTGTTTTATGGATTGTTTTGTTTTCGCTGTTTGTAAAGTTGGTAGGAATTAAATAAGTTATGCCATACGCTGTAGAATCCACCGGCTATAGAGGTTACAGGAGTTAGAAATGTATAACCCAGCCAAATGGCAAATACGGTATTTTTTTGTCCGAGTGCTTGGCCTGCACTGATTTCATCCTGAAATTTAGCTCCAATACGTTTGCCTAAGAAGAATTGTAGGGCACAGCATGCCAATGATATACCGGCTATGCCTAGCTGATATCCGATAGAAACTTGACTATGCATCATACTTTTTACCGTTGTGCCAATAGCAAGAGCCAAAGCTACGGCCCATAAATAAAATGCCAGATCTTTTTGTTTGATAATCAGTCTGTGTATTCCGGGCAGGAAGAATCGTACTGCCATAGCAACGATGAATGGTAGAAAAAGCATAGGGAAAACTTTGGCCAGGATTGTTAGAAATGCTTGAAGAAAGCTTTGATGATTATCATGGATTAATGGAAGCAGTAGCGGTATGATCAGCGCAGAAGTCAGATTGATTAATATGGTGTAGGTGGTTAATCGTGCTGCATTGCCACCTAGTTTTCCTGTTATGACGGCAGCTGCAGTAGCCGTGGGACAGATCAGGCAAAGCATTGCTCCTTCGATGAGAACTTTTCCTGGTAAATCTTTAAAACCAATCAAAAGAAATCCCAAAACAGTGAAAGTTATTGTTTGAAATAAAAGCAAATAAAGGTGCCATTTGCAAAGACGTAATTCTTTTGGGCTGATCTTACAGAAAGTTATGAATAACATACTGAATATCAGTATGGGTTGTATGATAGAGATAAAATGATTGACAAATGGTTTGGTGATTTCTATGCCAGGTATATTGATATAGATAAAATATGAAAGGGCTCCGACAATCATGGAGATAGGCAAAGTCCAGTTTTTGATAAACTTAAGAACTTTCATTGCTTTTTGTGTTTGTTGATAGTTGGTTGCAAAGTTAATCAATTTAAATACATCATGAATTAAAATCCTTTTATTGTTTGCTCATTTCAGTCGTTTTCTTTAATTTTGCACTTGTAAAAGAAGGGTTCAAGGTATTGTTTTTCTTCTAAATCCCTTTTGCTGGAATTAATTTATTATATTAGTATTATTAATGAACTTATATATCCGTTATTTTGACGAGGAATGTGTCGTAAGTAATGTAAGTGAAGCTTACGAATTCCTTTCTTCTATTCCAGGAATTGTACTGGATGAATTTTTTTTGAATGATCTGAAACAATACATGGAAAGTCCTATGCCTTATCCTAAACGTTATAAGGTTCGTCCTCGGGTCTATTTTATAGTTATAAAGACGACGGCGAAGGATTTAGCGGAATTTAAAGCAAATGGGGGGCGTAGTGCAGCCAATGTTTCTGATGGTATTGCTAAGGAAATGCCGGTAAATCGTTTAATGGAGGAAAAAATCGGTTGGTATGAAGGGATGTTATCGTTTAAACGGGTTATTGCTATTCCGGGAACGAATAAGTTTCAATATAAAGATACCTATTTTACGGCAAGGGTCAAGGCACATAGTCCGATTGATTGCTACAATCGTATAATCGAACATTTGAGAGACCGGCAGGATGTGGATCCACGTAGTCAGTTTCCATCTGCAAAAGGAAAGAATTTCAAGTTTCAGTATCTAGGAATGACTTTGCCGGAAGATACAATGGTACAGCAAGCTTGACTTCTAGTTATTTTGATTGTTTTAGTACGAATTTTTATAGGATAAAATTTAGTTATGCAGAACAATAATTATGGTGTAGAATCCATCTTGGATATCAACTCAAGCAATATTTGGGGGCTTGATGCAAAGGATGTTTTGGAATTGTGGAAAAACGATATGAAGGAAGAAGACTTCGAGGGTTCCGAAGAAAAGGCATTGAATGTTCTTCGTCTGGCTTTTGAAGTTTCTCACTTTGATGATGAGAATGAACGTGAGGCGGCACGTTATACGGGTGGTGATTATGTTATTTTGCCTCATTGGAATAATAAGAAAGGAGCAATCGCAATTCGAAAACGTGAGATTAAACGTATTACAGATTTATCATATGAAAATGTCAAGCACATTTCGGCAACGACTTTGCTTGAACTGATAGACCGTAACTTTGGTGGTGGATGGGATTCAATATCTTTGGCGATTAAAGATATTATTGAATCTGCATTTGATATCAGTACTACAACTTTACCTGCAACTCGTATTCATGCCAAAGGAGGAACGCTGGAACGGAAAATTGCAGATGGTTATGAGGTTTTGGAAATCCAAAAAGGAACTTGGATTGAAGCAATTTTTGCCAAGAAGAAGGATTTACAGGAAAAATTACGTTTTGTACCTGAACCAGAGTATGATGAAGATGGTAATCGGAGAATTATAGAAGATGATAATGATGAAGATGATGATGCCGATGAAATGGGTGATGATGCTAATGATGATGCTAATGATGATACTTTTTATGGCAGCTATACTCCAGAAGCAGATGTAAAGGATGATGAGTTGCTTGATGAATAATATTCATGGAATTTTTGTCTGATTAATCTGTAAATGAGCACGATGTCGGTGAAGAGATACCGTACATTATGCTCATTTATAGTTTTTCGATTTATATAGAATTTCTTATTGGGACAATGAAACTGATGCATGCTTTGTTTTTGTTATTGTGGACTGCGGCCTGGTTTTTCCGGGTTGTACCTGTGCATGCATCTTTGTTGTGTTCTGTGTCTGCAGATTCATTATATTCTGATTCTGTTGCTATGCGCGAATTAGTCGTTTCTGCTCGTCGTAAACCTGTTTGGCTCGAAGGAGATACACTTGTCTTTGATGTTGCTTCATTTCATGTGTCTGATGGAGGTAAATTAAAGGAACTGTTGAAAGAACTACCGGGTATAGAGGTTATGAATGACGGCCGTATAGTAGCTAATGGCAAAGAAGTCGTTCGGATTCTGCTTAATGGTAAGGATTTCTTTAAGGACAACAAACAGGTCGTACTTGAAAATATTCCAGCCGAAATATTGAGTGAGATCAAATTGTATCGGAAACAAACTGAACAGGAAGAGCGCACTGGAGTTGCATTGGGTGATGGAGAACAGGTTATTGACGTTCAAACTTTGCCAGATAAGGATAATGGATGGTTTGGTGATTTGGTTGGTGCCGGTGGTTCTGAAAAACGTTTTGTAGGTAATTTATCTTTAAGTCAGTTTAATGATAAGTGGCAGAATATGATTTCGACAACTGCAGATAATTTGCCATCATCTTTTGGGTTGGGAGATTCTTATACAGATAAGCTTTATCGTGCACCTAATATCAGTGATGCTGATAAGCGTAGTTTTAATGCTATTGTTACTCGAATGAATGAGGACTGGGAGGTGAGTGGTACATTCTATTATAACAAAGGGCGTGTAAAATCTGGGCAACAAACATTTTCGGAAAATTATTTGCAACAACCGGCTTCTTTTATTGAATCCAGATCAAAAGGGAGTAATGAAAGTAATTCGTTGAGTTCTACTGTCGATATTCGGAAAAGAAGCGACCGGTTGACATGTTTTCTTTCGCCGTCAATGACTTATAATAAAGCTAGTTCTGAGTACCAATATGTTTCAGTAAATTCGCAGTGGACAGATGTTGGAGATGATGAAACACAATATAGTCAGATCAATCGTAATGATATGAATGATGAAATGTATAATCGTGTATTAAGTCTGTCGTTAAGTGGAGGGTTAAATCTGGCGTTTAACAAAAAAGGACGGAATTTGGATTTTACATTTAATTTGTCTTATGGAAACCAAGAAGAACATTATTCATCTCAGTCTACAGTGTTTTATAATCTTTTGGAAAAGAATGAAAAAACATTTCGTTTTTCAGACAATCCGGCTGATAATAATTCTTTTCGCTTCCAAATACTGTATACAGAACCTGTGGCTGAGCATTTAAAATTACAGGTTGAATATAATATTCAGCAGGATCGGGATGAGGTGAATCAGTATGTAACAGATTTAGATGAACTTTTAGGTCAAAAACCAGGGGTTATAGATTGGTTGCCAAGTGATAGCTTGAGTAAATATGCTGATACTAAATATCTGATGCATACTTGCCGTGCAGTGTTACAATATGCTGATGGTCCATTACGTATGACTGCCGGCGTTTTGTTGGCACCACAAACTTTAAAGTTGAATTATCGAAAAAATAGGCATTGGATTGATACCTTGCAGCAGTTGACTTCTGTTGCTCCTGAGCTTGTGTTGTATTATCGTAAGCCTAATAGTTGGAATTGGTCATTTTCATATTTTGGACGGAATGAGCAACCAAGTATTTTTAGTTTGTTGCCGATAATGGATGATACAAATCCTTTGCGTTGTTATATGGGTAATGCTGGTTTGCGACCAACTTTCAATCATAGTTTGACGACTACTTTCTTTTCGTTTCAGATTGAAAGTCAGCGTCAGGTCAATCTGAGTGTCAATATTGCGGTTTTACAAAATGATGTAACGCAAAAAACATATTATAATGAACAGACCGGTTCCAGCCTGACGATACCGGAGAATGTTTCGGGAAATTGGAATTTGGGAAGTCAGATGAATTTTTCTACCTCGTTTGTTGCATTTCCCCAATGGTATTTGGAATGGCAGGAAGAGTTTGCTTATACCAGGCGAAAAGCTTTTCAAACGATCGTTTCAGATGATGGCTTTGATGAGGCATCTAGTGCTTATCGGGTAGATACATATACATTAACGCATTATTTGGCTGTTCAATATAAATGGCGTTTTCTGGATGTGAAACCCTATTCCTATATGACTTGTCGGGTGCAGAATAGTGAGCTGGATCTTAAGGGGAGTACAGCTTATTATCGTTTTGGTTATGGTGCTATGTTGCGTTATAATTGGGCTGGTGGTATTGATATAGCCGTGGATATTTACAATAATTGTCGTCGTGGATTTATGGATGCTTCATTAAATGGAGATGAATTTGTTTGCGACTTGGAGTTTTCTTATACTTTCCTAAAAGACAAATCAGCCGAGATTCGTTTTCAGGCTTTTGATTTATTTGATCAGGTAAGGACGGTTAATGGTACGTCAGATGTAACTTCTAGAAGTGAAATTCATTACAATGAGGGCGTAAACAGTTATTTTTTGTTAGGTTTTACCTATCGTTTTGGTCTCTTTGGGAAAAGAAGATAAGTTTTTGTATTTATACAGCTGTATCTGTTGATTCGATAAAATGAGCAGATGCAGTATTAATTATCGTTACAGATCTTCCTTTTTTAGTTCAAAACGCAGGACTTGTGCTGTTTTTCTCGTACCTTTGTGGGAAATTCACAAGAATATGGTAAAGCGAAAAAAAAGAAAATGGTATGTTCCTGAAGGTGTAGAGCCTACAGATTTTGAACGTGTCATGATGGCTTACGAGAATAAGGGATGTCTGGTTCCTTCCCGTAGTCTGATCAAGACTCCTGAACAGATTGAAGGTATTCGTAAAAGTGGAGTGGTCAATACGGGGGTTCTTGACTTGGTCGAGCGTGAGATACACCCAGGAATGAGTACGTTGGAAATAGACAAGCTCGTTTTTGATTATACTATTAGTCATGGTGCTGTTCCGGCCCCGTTGAATTACGAAGGTTTTCCAAAAAGTGTGTGTACGTCAATCAATGAGGTGGTCTGTCACGGAATTCCCAGTGAATTTGATATTCTGGAAGAAGGAGATATTGTCAACGTGGATGTTTCGACAATTCTCGACGGCTATTATAGTGATGCTTCCAGAATGTTTGTTGTCGGGGGAACGACGACACCTGAAAAACAGAAATTGGTAGACGTAGCGCGTGAATGTTTGCAAATTGGTATGCAGGCAGCCAAACCTTACGGTTTTGTCGGAGATATCGGACACGCTATTGAGCAGCATGCCCGAAAAAATGGCTTTTCCGTTGTTCGTGACTTGTGTGGTCATGGGGTCGGATTAGAGTTTCATGAAGAACCTGAAGTTTTGCATTACGGAAAGAAAGGGACTGGTATGCTGTTGGTTCCAGGTATGGTATTTACTATCGAACCGATGATCAACATGGGAGACTGGCGTGTATTTGTTGATGAGGAAGATGGTTGGACAGTGGTAACGGAAGATGAGTTGCCTAGCGCTCAGTGGGAACATACGTTTGTCATGACAGAAAACGGTCTTGAAATTTTGACCTATTAAAGAAACCGGATTTGCCGGAAATGAATGTATCTGGAAAATATGGAGAAAACACATATATATATATTGGGAATTGAGTCGAGTTGTGATGATACCTCGGCCGCAGTGATTCGTGATGGTGTTCTGTTGAGTAACGTGACTGCAAGTCAGGCCGTTCATGAAGCTTATGGTGGTGTTGTTCCCGAATTGGCTTCACGGGCTCATCAGCAGAATATTGTTCCGGTCGTCGATTTGGCTCTGAAAAAAGCCGGAATTGCTAAGGAGGATTTGTCGGCAATTGCCTTTACCCGAGGTCCGGGTTTGATGGGGTCTTTGTTGGTTGGCGTATCTTTTGCGAAGGGTATGGCACGTGCTTTGGATATACCGATGATTGATGTCAATCATCTTCAGGGACATGTATTGGCTCATTTTATTAAAGAGCATGATGGGGATACGGGGCAACCGGAATTTCCGTTCTTGTGTCTGTTGGTTAGCGGAGGTAATTCCCAAATCATTAAAGTCAAGGCCTATAACGATATGGAAGTATTGGGGCAGACAATAGATGATGCTGCTGGTGAAGCGATTGATAAATGTTCCAAGGTGATGGGATTGGGCTATCCTGGTGGTCCGATTATTGACCGTTTGGCCCGTCAGGGAAACCCGAAGGCCTATAGCTTTTCAAAACCACATATAGATGGATATGATTATAGTTTCAGTGGCTTGAAAACTTCCTTTTTGTATTCTTTACGTGACTGGTTAAAGGAGGATCCGGATTTTATTGAGCATCATAAAGAAGATCTTGCTGCTTCACTTGAAGCAACGATTGTAGATATTCTGATGAAGAAACTGCGACAGGCTGCCAAGGACACAGGTATTCGTCAGGTGGCTGTGGCTGGTGGTGTTTCTGCGAATAATGGTTTGCGGAATGCTTTTCATGAACATGCTCAAAAGTACGGTTGGAAAATTTTTATTCCTCCATTCGGATATACGACAGACAATGCAGCGATGATCGCAATTACAGGTTATTTCAAGTATTTGGATCGGGATTTCTGTACAATTGATTTGCCGGCCTATTCCCGGGTGACATTAAAATAAACGGTTTAAATATTATAAAAGCCATGAATATTGAATCAAAAATATTGAGTAGGGAGATTAGCCCTATTTTATGGAGAGCAGGAGTGACGTTGTCAACTGCCGAAAGTTGTACTGCAGGTCATGTTTCAGCTGCGATTACAAGTGTTCCGGGAAGTTCCACTTATTTTAAGGGAGGTGTCGTATGCTATACCAACGAAGTGAAAATGCGTATGTTGGGAGTTCCTCAAGATTTGCTGGAAACTCATGGAGCTGTCAGCGAGGAAGTCGTTCGGGCGATGCATCAGGGAGCTTTGGAGGCTTTTGATACTGACTATGCCATAGCCATCACCGGATATGCTGGTCCTGGAAGTGGAAGTGAGTCTCCGGTTGGTACCATCTGGATTGCTGTCGGAAAACGTGATGACGTTACGGTGTTGAAGCTCGAAGGCGATGAGGGGCGGGATGTTAATGTTGCGAAAGCCACACACGTTGCGTTGCAAATGTTGCTTGACCAGTTAAAAAAAGACTATCCATCAGAAGAAGAGTGATTTTTTCGGGAAAATACTTGTATTTTTGGAAATTAACTATTACTTTTGCACTCTGTTTGAAGGAAGCTATTAGAAAGTTAACAAAAAAAGAAGATAGAAATGTCGAAAGTTTGTCAAATTACCGGAAAGAAAGCCATGATTGGCAACAACGTTTCTCATTCAAAACGTCGTACTAAGAGAAGTTTTGATGTGAACTTGTTTACGAAGAAGTTCTACTATGTAGAGCAGGATTGCTGGATTAGCCTGAACATTTGTGCTGCTGGTCTGCGCTATATTAATAAAGTTGGCTTGGATGCTGCGTTGAACAATGCGGTTGCCAAGGGATATTGTGATTGGAAAAGCATTAAAGTAATTGCTTAATTATTGGGAGGTAAAGACTTATGGCAAAAAAGGCTAAAGGTAACAGAGTGCAGGTGATTTTGGAATGCACGGAAATGAAGGAGAGTGGTCTTCCAGGAACATCTCGTTATGTTACAATGAAGAATAGAAAAAACACTCCGGAAAGATTGGAACTGAAGAAGTACAATCCTATTTTGAAACGAATGACTGTACACAAGGAAATTAAATAATAAGTAACTATGGCAAAGAAAACCGTGGCAACCCTCCAGACGGGTAAAACCGATGGACGTTCATATACAAAGGTGATCAAGATGGTGAAGAGCCCGAAGACTGGTGCTTACATCTTTGATGAGCAGATGGTTCCTAACGAGCAGGTTAAGGACTTCTTCAAGAACTAATCGCTTAAATGCATTTTTATATAAATCCCCTTCACGATGGTGAAGGGGATTTTTTGTTTCGCTTCGGATAAGTTTTTTTATATTGTTGAATATTAATTGAAATACTTATACTATCTTTGTGATTGGAATATAATAAATTGGGTGTATTATGGGAATATTCAGCTTTTTCTCGAAGGAAAAAAAAGAGACTTTGGACAAGGGACTTGAAAAAACCAAAGAAAGTTTTTTCGGTAAAATAACGCGTGCTGTTGCCGGTAAGTCCAAGGTGGATGATGAGGTGTTGGACAATTTGGAAGAAGTGCTCGTGACGTCCGACGTTGGAGTTGATACTACGCTCAATATCATCAAGCGGATCGAGGAACGTGTGGCACGTGACAAGTATGTGACGACCAGCGAGCTGAATGGCATCCTTCGCGATGAAATCGCTTCTTTACTGACAGAAAACAATACGGATGATACCGAAGGCTTTACAATTCCAGAGAATAAAAAGCCTTATGTCATTATGGTCGTTGGTGTCAATGGAGTCGGCAAAACGACTACAATCGGCAAATTGGCCTATCAATTTAAAAAGGCCGGAAAAAAAGTATTTTTGGGAGCAGCCGATACGTTCCGTGCTGCAGCTATCGAACAGTTGGTGATTTGGAGTGAGCGTGTCGGAGTTCCAATCGTGAAACAGAATATGGGAAGCGATCCGGCTTCTGTCGCGTTTGATACATTAAGTTCTGCTGTGGCAAATGGAGCCGATGTAGTTTTGATAGATACTGCCGGACGTTTACATAACAAGAAGGGGTTGATGGATGAGCTGACCAAAATCAAACGTGTGATGCAGAAGGTTGTACCAGATGCGCCGCATGATGTTTTGTTGGTTCTGGACGGTAGTACCGGACAGAATGCTTTTGAGCAGGCCAAACAGTTTACGGCGGCGACGGAAGTTACGTCCATGGCTATTACCAAATTAGACGGTACGGCTAAAGGAGGTGTAGTGATTGGTATATCCGATCAGTTTAAGATCCCTGTGCGTTATATCGGCTTGGGCGAAGGAATGGAGGATATGCAGCCCTTTAATCGTCGGGAGTTTGTCAATTCTCTTTTTGGGGATAGCAAGTAGCGTCTGGATTATCTTTGTTGTGGACTATAAAGAATTGCATTTTGAAAAAGAATACGATTGATATTATCACTTTGGGTTGTTCCAAGAACCTGGTCGATTCGGAACAGCTGATTACCCAATTAAGGGCTAACGGTTATGAGGTGACTCATGATGCAGAGCACCCGAAAGGAGCTATTGCAGTCATCAATACCTGTGGTTTTATTGGTGATGCTAAGGAAGAGAGCATCAATATGATTTTGGAATTTTGCGAAGCAAAGAAAAAAGGTCGTTTGGAAAAGCTTTTTGTCATGGGGTGTCTTTCCGGACGTTATATGAAGGAACTGGGTGAGGAAATTCCGGAAGTCGATAAGTATTACGGTAAGTTTAATTGGAAAGAGCTGGTTACCGATTTGGGAAAGGTATATCGGGAGGATCTGCGTTTGGAACGACAAATCACGACTCCTTCGCATTATGCTTATCTGAAAATATCTGAAGGATGTGACCGTCATTGTTCATATTGTGCTATTCCGATCATTACGGGGCGGCACGTTTCCCGTCCGATGGAAGATATCATTGAGGAAGTGCGTTATCTGGTAGGACAGGGAGTCAAGGAGTTTCAAGTAATTGCTCAGGAACTGACCTATTACGGAGTAGATCTTTATCAAAAACAGATGTTGCCGGAGTTGATTGAGCGTATTTCGGAGGTACCCGGTGTGGCGTGGATCCGTTTGCATTATGCTTATCCGGCTCATTTTCCTGAGGATTTGTTTCGTGTGATGCGCGAACGTGACAATGTTTGTAAATATATGGATATTGCGTTACAGCATATCAGCGATAATATGCTTACCCGTATGCGTCGTCATGTGACGAAACAGCAAACTTATGATTTGGTGGAGCGTTTTCGTAGGGAAGTTCCCGGTATACATTTGCGTACAACGCTGATGGTGGGACATCCCGGAGAGACAGAAGAAGATTTCAAGGAATTGCTCGAGTTTGTCAAATGGGCACGTTTTGATCGGATGGGAGCCTTTGCTTATTCCGAGGAAGAAGGCACTTATTCTGCCGAGCATTATTCTGATGATATTCCTCAGGAGGAAAAAGAACGCCGTTTGAGTAAATTGATGGCTGTTCAGCAGAATATTTCCGAAGAACTTACGGCTGAAAAAGTAGGAAAACGTTTCCGGGTAATTATAGATCGTACGGAAGGTGATTATTATATCGGTCGTACACAGTATGATTCACCCGAAGTGGATCCTGAAGTCTTGATTTTACGTTCCGAGGGAGAATTGCATTTGGGTGAGTTTTATACAGTTCAGGTTTATGAATCTGATGCTTTTGATCTTTACGCCCATATTGTTTAAAATTAAAAGAATACGGTTTGAACAACAAGGATTTCATGGCAGAGGTATCCCGCAGGATGGGATATTCTTTAAAAGACACCTCGGCACTTTTGTCTGTTCTGGTGTCTGAGATCGGTGATTGTCTGGAAGAAGAGCAGACCATTGCCTTGCAGGGTTTCGGTACTTTTGAGGTCAAGAAGAAACTGGAGCGTGTTGTGGTGAATCCCACCACGCAACAGCGTATGCTTGTACCGCCTAAGTTGGCCGTTACCTTTAAACCGAGTCCTCTGCTTAAAGAAAAATACAATAAGGAGGATTAGCCATGGAAAACAAAATACTCTTGCAGGATTTGGCCGAGCGCTTGGCTTTACGCGGTAATGTGTCCCGTCGTGATGCCGAGTTGTTTGTGCGTAGTGTGCTGGATGTTGTTGAAGAATATCTCCAGACCGACAAGATTGTGAAGATTAAGGGATTGGGCACGTTTAAACTGGTATCTGTAGAAAGTAGGGAAAGTGTTGATGTCAATACAGGCGAACGGATACGTATTAAAGGATATGTTAAAGTAGCTTTTACGCCCGATGCAACGTTGCGCGATCAGGTGAACAAACCGTTTGCCCAGTTTGAAACGGTCATTCTGAACGACGGTACGTCGGTTGAAGATATGGAGCGGGTGGATGAAGAGGAAGAACCGGTAGAACTTGTTGACGATTCGGATGCCGATTTGGAAGAGACAGAAATTCCTGATGAAAAGGATCGGGAAGACGTTTCGGAGGAAAAGTCTGTCGTACTTCCTGTTACGGCTGTCTCAGAAAATATTTCTGAAACGGAAGTATCGGATGTTCCGGAACATACAGGATTTTCAGAAAATTCAGAAGTATCAGAAAATTTGGAAAAATCGGATGATTCTATGCCGGATTCTGATTCAGACCAGCTCGGCGATGGGCAAGAAAAACCGGAAGAGCCGGTTGAATTGAAGAAAGAAGTTCTGGACGAGCCAAAGACGGTTCGTGCGACAGTCGTAGAGCATCAGCATACCGAATATCAGAAAATTGCCGAGCAGCAGGTTTCTGAGTTGAATGTTTCCAGTCAACGGATCGAACATCAGACTGTCGAGCATCAGAGTATTGTTCAGACCTCCGACCGTAAATCCGGCAAGAAAGACAACCGAATGTCTTTGTGGGCGGTTATCGTCTTGGTACTGGTGATTTTGCTTCTGATGGCTGCCAGTTACCTGGTAGGGTATTATCGTCTGCTGTGTCCCTGTGGCTTTATGACAATGCTTGAAGAAACTGTTCCACCTGTTGAACAGCTCAAGGAGTATTCCGAACAGGTCAATCGTCCTGATTCTTCTGATTCACTTCGCCTTGTAGCGGTTCCGGTCGATTCAGTTCCATCGGTATCGAAAGATACTGTTGTTCGTGTAGCTCCCAAAGAGGATACTGTTGTTTTGGTACCTGAGTCTCCGGTTCGCCCGGTTGAAGCGAAGCCTGTTGAGAAAAAAACTGTTCAGCAGCCGAAGAAGGCCGAAGTAAAGAATGTTCCTGAAACTCGTGGACGACGGACGGAGACAGTCGGAATCAATGCTAAGGCAACCGCTGCAGAACGAAAATTGGCGAAAAAATATGCGCAGATTGAAGGAAGCAAATACCTTGTTGTCGGTACGCGTTTACAGCACACTTTGAAATCGGGGGAAAGTCTGCGGCGTATTTCCATGAAGTATTATGGTTCGAAAGATTTTGTGAACTATATAGTTTTGCATAATGGTATCAAGAATCCGGATGTGATTCCGGTCGGTATGGCGCTTGCCATTCCCGAACTGAGAGTAAAGTAATGGTTATAGTGTCAAAAGTTTCTTAAATGCCGATTTAAGAAACTTTTTTTAATATAATAATATTGGGAAACCCTGCCAAATGCACTAATTTTGAACCAAAATAAACCATTGACAGAATAGAATTAAAATCAAGAATAATATGGCAGAAGCATTTGATATTCGTGAATTAAATGAGCGAATTGAGCGGCAAAGCGCCTTTGTGACCAACTTGATGACCGGAATGGATCAGGTTATTGTCGGTCAGAAACATTTAGCTGAATCTCTTTTAATCGGTTTGTTGAGCGACGGACATGTCCTCCTTGAGGGTGTTCCGGGTCTGGCCAAAACTTTGGCTGTTAAGACTTTGGCTTCGTTAATTGATGCTCAGTTCAGTCGTATCCAGTTTACTCCGGACTTGTTGCCGGCCGATGTGATCGGTACCATGATATATAGCCAGAAGGATGAACAGTTTGAGGTGAAAAAAGGACCGGTATTTGCTAATTTCGTTTTGGCAGATGAAATCAACCGTGCTCCTGCAAAGGTACAGAGCGCCTTGCTCGAGGCTATGCAGGAACGTCAGGTGACCATCAGTAAGGAAACTTATAAATTACCCGATCCGTTTTTGGTTTTGGCAACGCAGAACCCGATCGAACAGGAAGGTACCTATCCGTTGCCAGAAGCACAGGTCGACCGTTTCATGCTTAAGGTCGTGATCGATTATCCGAAACTGGAAGAAGAAAAACGTATTATTCGTCAGAATATTACCGGTGAAAAGAAAACTGTTCGTCCGATTCTGACAACTCAGGATATTGTTGAAGCCCGTAATGTAGTTTGTCAGGTATATCTTGACGAAAAGATCGAACAGTATATTGCTGATATTGTATTTGCGACACGTTACCCAGAACAGTACGGTTTGAAGGATATTCGTGATTACATCGGTTTTGGTGCGTCTCCGCGTGCGTCCATCAGTCTGGCGCTTGCAGCCCGTGCTTATGCTTTCATTAAGCGCCGTGGTTATGTCATTCCGGAAGATGTACGTGCGGTGGCTCATGATGTGCTCCGTCATCGTGTCGGTCTGACTTATGAAGCGGAAGCCAATAATGTGACGGCTGAAGAAATTGTAAGCCGTGTTCTGAACAAAGTCGAAGTACCTTAATCGTCGGTTGATGGAAACGAGCGAAATATTAAAGCGCGTCCGTCAGATCGAGATTAAGACGCGCGGTTTGTCGAACAATATTTTTGCCGGCGAATATCATTCCGCGTTTAAAGGCCGTGGTATGGCTTTTTCGGAAGTGCGCGAGTATCATTATGGCGACGACATCCGTGACATTGACTGGAATGTTACAGCCCGTTTTGGACGGCCTTTTGTGAAGGTGTTCGAAGAAGAGCGTGAACTGACGGTTATGTTGTTGATAGATGTGTCTGCCAGTCTGGATTTCAGTACGGCTGTTCAGATGAAAAAAGATATGGTAGCAGAAATTGCCGCTACGTTGGCTTTTTCGGCAATCCAGAACAATGATAAGATCGGGGTTATCTTTTTTTCAGACCGTATTGAAAAGTTCATTCCGCCCAAGAAAGGTCGGAAACATATTCTTTATATTATCCGTGAGTTGCTTGATTTCAAACGAGAAAGCCAACGCACGGATGTTGGCTGTGCTGTGAAATATCTGACGCGCGTCATGCGTCGCCGCTGTACGGCTTTCCTTTTGAGTGACTTTATTGATCCTGCCGATTATACTACGGCGTTGACGATAGCCAATCGCAAGCACGATGTGGTGGCCATTCAGGTTTATGACCGTCGTTTGGCCGAACTTCCCGATGTGGGACTTATGAAAGTGGTTGATGCAGAGACTGGCCATGAGCAATATATAGACACGTCGAGTTCAAAACTGCGGCGTGCCCATCGCGAATGGTGGCTCAGACATCGCCGTCGTCTCGACGAATTGTTTGCCCGCTGCCGGGTTGATGCCGTTTCGGTCCGTACGGATCAGGATTATGTGACGGCTTTGATGTCGTTGTTTGCCAAAAGAAGTTAGACATGAATTTTTTTATTAAGAAAGAGAGAATAAAAATCGGAATGATGCTGTGCCTGTTGCTGACAGGTATGCAGTTCGTTCAGGCTCAGGTGACCGTAGATGTGAAGATCGACTCCCTGGAGTTGTTGGTCGGCGAGCAGACCGGAGTCACGGTTGATGTCAGTTGCGATGCCGGAGCACGTGTGGAATGGCCTGCTTTGAAACGTGGGACAATGGTGGTGCCTGGAGTTGAGCTGATTGATGTATTGCCGGCTGATACGCAGCAACTCAACGATGGAAAACGCTTGCTGATATCCCGGAAATATCTGGTGACCTCTTTTGATTCTGCTCTTTACTATCTGCCACCTTTTGTTGTTCGGGTAGATAGTGTTCTTTATGAATCGAAAAGTTTGGCTTTGAATGTATTGACTGTTCCGGTCGATACGTTGCATACCGATCAGTTCTTTGGTCCGAAAGATATTATGGATCTTCCTTTCTCGTGGAAAGAAGACTGGGCGGACATTTTCGGTTATTCCCTTTTGCTTTTGTTTTTGATGATTGTCGGCATTTATCTTTATGTGCGTTATCGCGATAATAAGCCGATTATCAAAATCATTAAGGTTGCTCCCAAATTGCCTCCTCACAAGCAGGCCATGCAGGAAATCGAACAGATTAAGGCCGAAAAAGCTTGGGCAAGAGAAGATTCTAAAGAGTATTATACCCGTTTGACGGATACATTGCGTAATTATATTCGTCAGCGTTATGGATTCAATGCCTTGGAGATGACATCGGCCGAGATCATTGATCGGCTGATGCAAAACAAGGATGAAGTGGCGCTTGATGAACTGCGTACGTTGTTTGCCACAGCCGATTTGGTGAAGTTTGCCAAATATGTCACGCAAATCAATGAAAATGATATGAATCTGGTTAATGCCATCGATTTTATTAATCAGACCAAGGTCGAAGTCGATCCGAACCAGAAACCGGAGCCCGAAGAGGTAACGGTCGAGGAGAAACGAAGCCGTCGGAGCATTCTGCTTTTGCGTTTGTCGCTGGTTGTTCTTTTGCTGGCTTCCATTGGCCTTTTGGGATGGATATCCTGGATGATTTATAAGGTGGTCTATTAAAAATAGCTGTTATGACGTTTGCCAATATCGAATATTTGTTTCTCTTGCCGCTGATCATTCCTTATATTATCTGGTATGTATTGCGGCACAAGAAAAGTGAGCCGGCCATGCGGGTATCCGATACCCACATGTATCTGTATGCTCCTAAAAGTTATAAGCATTATCTCCTGCATGTTCCCTTTATCCTGCGCGTATTGACTTTGGTCATGATCGTACTGGTGCTGGCTCGTCCTCAGACAAGTGGCAGTTGGAAAAATACTGAGGTTGAGGGAATCGACATTATGCTTGCCGTAGACGTTTCTTCGAGTATGTTGGCCGAGGATTTGAAACCAAATCGTTTGGAGGCAGCCAAGCAAGTAGCATCCGAGTTTATTGCCGGTCGTCCGAATGACAATATCGGTCTGACTATTTTTGCTGCCGAAGCCTATACTCAGTGTCCTATGACGACCGATCATGCCGTACTGATGAATCTTTTCAACAGCATTCGTAGCGACATTACGCTGAAAGGCATGCTTGAGGATGGAACTGCTGTCGGTATGGGTATTGCCAATGCCGTATCGCGCCTGAAAGACAGTAAGGCTAAAAGTAAAGTGGTCATTCTGCTTACCGATGGTACGAACAATAAGGGAGATATTTCTCCGCTGATGGCGGCCGATATTGCCAAGACTTTCGGTATCCGTGTCTATACAATCGGAGTCGGAACTAACGGTATGGCACCTTATCCGGTGCCGGTGGCCGGCGGTGTGGAATATCTGAACGTGCCGGTAGAAATTGACAGCAAGACACTTGCCGAGATTGCTGAGAAAACTGACGGTGCCTTTTACCGGGCCACCGACAATAAGAAACTGCAACAGGTTTATCAGGACATCGACAAACTCGAGAAGACCAAGCTGAACGTGAAACAGTATAGCAAAAAGTATGAAGCGTATTCCATTTTTGCATTTGTGGCTGCCCTCAGTCTGTTGCTGGAAATGTTGCTGCGTACTACTGTCCTAAAAAAAATACCTTAAAAAGATTGTGTTATGTTTCGTTTTGAAGAACCTGTCTATTTATATGCTCTGCTGCTGGTACCTTTGCTTGCGGCAGTTCATCATTATATGAACTACGTGCGGCGTAAACGCCTGAAAAAATATGGCGATCCGGCATTGTTGGCCGAACTGATGCCCGATGTTTCCAAATATCGTCCCGATTTGAAGTTTTGGCTGACGCTTACTGCTTTTGCGCTTGTAATTTTTACACTGGCCCGTCCTCAGTTTGGTACTCGGGTTGATACATCGCGTCGTCAGGGAATTGAGGCGATTATTGCTTTGGATGTTTCTAACTCTATGTTGGCCGAGGATGTTGCTCCGAACCGGCTTGAAAAGGCCAAGATGCTCGTAAGCAGTATGATCAGCCGGATGCAGGACGACAAAATAGGTCTGATTATTTATGCCGGCGATGCTTTTACGCAATTGCCGATTACGAGCGATTATGTTTCGGCCGAAATGTTTCTCGAAACCATATCCCCCGATCTGATATCCACTCAAGGTACGGATATCCGTCAGGCCATTGATCTCGCTATGCGTAGTTTCACTGC
The DNA here is from genome assembly GCA_944320775.1 of uncultured Paraprevotella sp. GTDB lineage: Bacteria > Bacteroidota > Bacteroidia > Bacteroidales > Bacteroidaceae > Paraprevotella. The sequence goes on from CALUIV010000010.1 coordinate 74,009, forward strand.
GAACGAAGAAGCCGGAAAGGCCATTTTTGTCATTACCGATGGTGAAGACAACGAAGGAGGTGCGATAGAAGCTGCTGCCGCAGCAGCTAAGAAGGGCATTCAGGTCTATGTATTGGGAGTAGGTTCGCCCGACGGGTCGCCGATTCCGATACCTGGGACGTCCGATTTCATTACAGACAATACCGGAACGACAGTCGTTTCCAAACTCAACGAGCAGATGTGTCGTGAAATAGCCAAGGCCGGCGGCGGTGCATACATTTATGTCGACAACAGTTCTTCGGCTCAGAAAGCACTCTCACAATATGTTGACAAGCTGGCCAAGGCCGATATTGAAACCACGGTTTATTCGGAGTTCGACGAGCAGTTTCAAGCTGTAGCCTTATTGGCTTTGTTTTTCCTGATTGTCGAGATTTGTATTTTGGAACGCAAAAATCCGCTTTTTAAAGGGATAAAACTGTTTAGATGAAAGAAAGGAGAATCATGATCAGATTTCAGATAAAGTTTATGATGTGCCTGCTGTTGGTTTTGCAGGCCAGTCAGCTTTCCGCACAGACTTACCGGGAGTATATGCGCGGAGGTAATCGGCTCTATCGCGACAGTGCTTATACGGACGCCGAAGTGGATTTTCGGAAAGCTGTCGAACTGAATCCGCGTTATGCGCTGGCCCGTTATAATCTGGCTAATACGCTACTGTTTCAGCAGAAGCCCAAGGAAGCTATGAAGGAATACGAGCAGGCTGTGAAACTCGAGACCAATAAAGCCCGTTTGTCGGACAATTACCATAATATGGGGGTTATTCTTCAGAGTCAGAAACAATACGGGCCGGCCATAGAATGTTACAAGAATGCGCTTCGCAACGATCCGTCCGACGACGAGTCGCGTTATAATTTGGTGCTTTGTCAGCATTTACTGAAAAACAGTCCGCAAGATCAGGAACAGAATCAGGAGGATGAAAATAAGGACGGGCAGGGTCAGAACAAAGAGGAAGACAAGAACAGCGACAAGAAGGATCAGGACGAGAAGAAGGATCAGAACCAGGAGCAGGAAAAGCAGCAGCGTCAGAATCCGCAGCAGCAACAGCAGAACGAGATGTCCAAGGAAAATGCCGAGCAGTTGTTGAAAGCTGCCATGCAGGACGAAAAGTCCACTCAGGACAAGGTGAAGAAGGCTATGCAGCAACCGCAGCGTCGTCGTCTGGAAAAACAATGGTAATTCAAATTCAGATTATTTGTTTAACAAGATCATATCCGCAAAGATGAAAAGAATATTGGTATTGATGACCGGTTTGGTGTGGATGCTCTCCGTTTGGGCTCAGGTCAGGATTACGGCATCGGCTCCCGAGACAGTGGTGGCCGGCGAACAGTTTCGCCTGTCATTTACGGTGAATACTTCGAAGACCGATGGCTTCAAGGCACCGGCAATGTCTGGTTTTGAAGTTTTGATGGGGCCGAGCACGTCTACTCAGAGCAGTTTTCAGATGATTAACGGAAAGACCACGCAGAGCAGTTCCGTGACCTATACTTACATCCTGATGGCCAATGAAAAAGGAAAATTTACCATTCCGCCGGCCACTGTCGAAGTAGATGGTAAACAATATGCTTCCAACAGATTGGAGATAGAGGTATTGCCTCCCGACAAGACTTCATCCGGTTCCGGATCATCTGGTTCCTCATCGGGAAGCAGTCGGATGCATACGCAGCAGGCGGGATCTGAAATTACCGGAAAAGATTTGTTTATCCAAGTTACAGCCGACAAGAAGAAGGTCTATGAACAGGAAGCAGTTCTGCTTACTTATAAGGTCTATTCTCTTGTCAATCTGTCTCAGCTGGCAGGTAACATGCCCGATCTGGATGGTTTCCATACGCAGGAAATTCCCTTGCCGCAGCAGAAAAGCATGAAATTGGAGCATTACAATGGGCGTAACTATGGTACTGTAGTCTGGAGACAGTATTTGCTTTTCCCGCAGCGTACCGGTAAACTGACTGTTCCGGCAATCAAATTCGAGGGTATTGTGGTTCAACAGAATACCAATATCGATCCTTTTGATGCCTTTTTCGGTGGTGGTAACCGTCTGATTGAGGTCAAGAAGACCATCGAAGCACCGTCTATCACATTACAGGTGGAGCCTTTACCCGAACGGCCGGATAATTTTTCCGGAGCTGTCGGTCAGTTTTCCATTGCTTCCGAGTTGACGCCCAGATCGCTAAAGGCGAACGAAGCCATTAATATGAAAGTGACGGTAACCGGTACGGGTAATATGAAACTGCTCGGTGCGCCAGAAGTGAAATTCCCGAAAGATTTCGAAGCCTACAAACCCAAGGTGACCGATGATACGAAATTACAGAAAGGCGGTGCTTCGGGTAGCAAGACGTTTGATTATGTTGCCGTTCCCCGTCATGCCGGAAAATATCAGGTTCCGCCGGTAGAATTCTGCTATTTTGATCCTAAGGCCGGAACTTATAAGACGATTCGGACCGAAGCCTATGAAGTTGAGGTTGCCCGGGGAAGTGGTCGTGGAGCAGCTGTGGCCAACTATACCGACAAGGAAGATTTGAAACTGCTCAATTCAGACATTCGCTATATTAAAACGGCTCCTGTGCGGTTACGTCCGCTTTCATCGGCCATTTATTTCGCTACTTATCGCTATGCCTTAAGTTACGTGGTTCCGTTGTTGCTTTTTGTGTTGTTGCTCGTTATCTATCGTAAGAAAGCCATAGAGAATGCCAATGTCATGAAGATGAAGGGAAAGAAGGCCAGCAAGGTAGCTACCAAACGTCTGAAACTGGCTCAGAAACTTTTGGCCGAACATAAGACAGAGGCTTTCTACGACGAAACATTGAAAGCTTTGTGGGGCTATGTAGGCGATAAGCTGGCTATTCCGGTTGCCGAGTTGAATAAAGATAACATCAAGGAACGGCTTGAGGCCCGTCAGGTTGCTTCAGAACTTTCCGATACGTTTATCGAAGTGCTTAACGACTGCGAGTTTGCCCGTTTTGCTCCGGGCGATCCCGATGCTACAATGGATAAGATTTATGATGAGGCCGTGCGTATCATCAGTGAGTTGGAAAATGCAATCAAGAAATAATGAATCTATGAATAAATATATGAATAAGCTCTGTTTGTTTTTGGCCGTATTTCTTTTGGGAACGGCTGTTTCGGCTCAGGAGGAAATCATTGAGGTGTCTGATCGTGATGTCATGTCGGATTCCGTTCAGATGCAGGTCGACAGTGGAGCTTTTGTAGCAACGGCTGCAGAACCGTCGGTTGAGGCACTGGATGCTGTTGCTCTTGAGCAGCTCAAGGCCGAAGCCGACAGTGCCTATGCTCAGGAAGATTACGACCGTGCCATTGCCGGTTACCAGAATTTGTTGCGTCATGGCGAACATGCTGCTTTGTATTATAATCTGGGTAATTGTTTTTACCGTAAGGAAGACATAGCTCATGCGGTGCTTTATTTTGAGAAAGCCCGTCTGCTTGATCCGGGTGATGCCGATATCCGTTTCAATCTGGATTTGGCGCGTAGCAAGACGATAGACAAGATTGTGCCCGAGCGTGAAATGTTTTTTGTCACCTGGTATCGTACGGCTGCCGATTGGATGAGTGTCGATGAATGGGCCGTACTTGCCGTTGTTTCTTTTGTCTTGTTATTGCTGGCGCTCGTTCTTTATCTTTTTGGTAGTCGTGTGGCCTTTAAAAAGGCCGGATTCTTTTCAGCATGTTTGTTCCTGTTGCTTGTAATCTTATCCAATCTTTTTGCTTTTCAGCAGAAGAATAAGCTTGAAGACCGTCGGGGGGCTGTGGTAATGGCCGGTTCGGTAACAGTCAAAAGTACACCAAACGAATCCGGAACCGATCTTTTCGTGCTTCATGAAGGAACTCGTGTGGAAATCACCGATGACACTATGAAAGGTTGGAAAGAGATTCGTCTGGCCGATGGTAAAGTCGGTTGGATTCAGACTGAGACAATCGAACGGATTTAAAACTAAGAATACAGGAAAATATATGGATTTGCAGCAACTCATCGAATTCGACCAGAAACTGCTTTTGAAGTTAAATGGGAGTGATTCCGTATTTTGGGATCATTTCATGATGGCCGTTACAGAAACGGTGACATGGATACCTTTGTTTGTTGCGTTAATATACGTATTGGTGAAGAATACCAGTTGGCGTGACATGCTGTTGATTGTCATCATGATTGCTTTGTGCATTACGGTTGCCGACCAGTTTGCTTCTTCTTTCTGTAAGCCCTATTTCGAACGTTTCCGTCCGACCAATGATCCTTTGCTGATGTATCAGGTCGATGTGGTCGATAATTACCGTTGCGGTCGTTATGGATTTATTTCCAGTCATGCTGCCAACCATTTTTCCATATTTGTTTTTATTTCCCTGCTCATTCGTAAGCGTGCTTTGACATTCACTTTGTTTTTGAATGCTGTTTTGTGTTCCTATTCCCGGATTTATTTGGGGGTGCATTATCCTGGCGATATTCTGGCTGGTATGCTTTGGGGATTATTTACAGGTGCGGTAGTTTATTGGCTTTACGTTCGTTTGTATCGTAGGATTTGTGAGCAGCGTTCGTTTATTTCCTCACAATACACGTCGACCGGTTATTTGGTGACCGATGTGCAGTTGTTGCTTTCTGCCTTTTATCTGACATTGTTTTTTGCAGCAGTCTATAGCTGTTATCTTTGATATCCGCACTGTTTTGAAAAATGTATCTAAATAAAAAATGTCCTGTCCGAATGCTTACAGAGCAAAGGACAGGACATTTTTGTTGATTTATGGTTTCATCCGCACAAGCAGATAAGTTCCGTTAATAATTTCTTTTTGTTTCTTGTTTTGAATCAGTTCGATCACTTTTTCCTGCTTGAGCATTTTTTTGTCTACGATGAGCAGATGATTGTCTAATAATTCCAGGCTGTCGGTCTGTTTCTTTGAAAAGACCCGAAGCCGTTCCGGAAAATAGACATCCATGTTTTCCGCACGCCAAACGCCATAGGTGGCCACACCTTCCGTCTGCCATTCCTTTTCCATTTGTTGTGTCTTCCGGGCCAGTGCGTCATAGCCGATCTGGTCGTTGAATCGGGGCAGGGCTAGTCCGACGGCAAATGCTGCTATAAGAAAACCGACACAGAATATTTGGATTGATGCCACCAGACTTCGCCGTTTGCTCCAGGCTGCATGGAGCGACATAATGGCCGAACCCGTAAGCAGAGCTGATGCTGCATAAAGTGCCGGATGGCTGAACGTTGGAAAAAGTATGCAGAAAATAATGTAAGCCGGTAGGGCCGCGATGACGGCTATGGCCGGCAGGCTGACAGCTGTTGCCAACCATCCGTTCCACTTTTGTTGTTCAAGCATCATCAGCGACAGATAGGTCATAAACGGGAAAATCGGCACCAGATAAATGGCCAGTTTGCTTCCGAAGCAAGACAGCAGGACAAATGTTGACAGGATTTCAATGACGAAAAGTCGGTGCAAATCCGTGGTGAAAGCCTTGTGCCGGAATCCCCAGATCAGATTACCTACATAGAGCAGTGTCCAGGGCGCTACGCCGTAGCTCAGAAAAATCAGGTAGAAATAGAACGGATGCTTGTGGACCGAAACGTTGACCGAGCGGCTCATCGTCTGTCCGACTGTCAGGTTATACAGATACTCTCCTCCGGCTTCCACATAAACCATGCCGAACCAGAATATCAGTCCGCCCAGCAGGACAGTCCAGACGCGCCAACTCCAATAGCGGCCAAATGTTCTGATTTCCTTTTTCATGAGCAGAAACAGGGCGGATGTGACCAGCGGAATCAGCAGTCCCATGAATGCCTTGGCATAGAACCCCAGCAGGATATAGAGCCCGAAAAGCAACTGGTTTCGTGGAGAGCAGTCGCCCTGATACATGCGATAGAACCGGTACAGGGCCAGTACGATGAACCACACCATGAGCATGTCCATGCGAAGCACCAGAGCCGTTCCGGCATAGTAACCCGTCGTGATGAGCATCAGTGGAGCCAGCATGCGGAATTTTTCTCCAAGTGCTTCACGACACCAGCGGTCCATTGTCAACGTCACGCCCAAAGCCGGAAGAAGCGAAAACAACACCAATATTCCCATTGGATAAGTTCCGGTTAGTTTTTTTACCAGCATGATCAGCCAGAAATAAAAGGGCGGTTTGTCGCTGTAGGGCACACCGTGGTTGGTCAGCGTGAACCAGTGTCCGTTGCGCAACGCTTCGTCGGCAATACTGATATAGCGCAGTTCGTTGGCCGGTGTGTAGTCGCGCAGGATGCAGATTGGGAGCAGACAGACGATGATGAATGCCAGCCAGCCCCAAAGGGGAATGTTGGCTATCGTTGCAGATTTCCGTGGGCTGATGGGATGATTCATGATTGTTTCGGAGTAATGGATTGTTTTTCTTTGTTGTTACGAAGTCCGAGAATGATGTTCCGGGTATAAGCAATGAAGCCGACCGACTGGCCGAGAATCAGTACCGGATCCAGCCGGAAAATACCGTAGCTCACAATAATCGCGCTACCGGTCAGACTGATAATCCAAAAACCGACGGGCAGGGTAGACACATGACGCCGGTAGGAGTAGAACCATTGGTAGACAAAACGCAGGGTAAATATAATCTGTCCGGCCGAACCGAAAATGAGTAACCAAAGCGGTACATCCTCATTACGGAAAAACTGGTCGAAGAAGGCCGCCGGATCGTGCAGCAGGAACGGGCAAGCCACGATCGGGGTCAGCACCAGAATCAGACGGAATATCAGATGAATCTTTTTCCAGATACCCTTGGCATTGAGATTCCAGATATAAATGTAATAAGAGAACACCTGGCCGAGGATGATCGAGAAATCGTCCCGGCACCAGCCGTAGATGAAAAGCAGATAAGAACCTGCGATACTCAGAATCCAGAAGATGGCGGGCGAAACGATTTCCTTGGCCCGTTCCGACAGAATCCATTGAATAAGGATGCGGGCCGAGAAAAAAATCTGGGCCAGGAATCCGATGATGTAGACCAATGTCATGGCTATAGCTGCGGATTAGATGTTGTTTTCGTTGATGTCATAATTAATATAGCGATGCTTCATCCAGCGGTAGGCGAAGCAGTCCTTGAACGGACCGAGCAACCGGTTCCACAGATTATATTTCGAAACTCCGGCCGTGCGCGGGAAATGGCGTACGGCTATTTCTTTATAGCAGCCTCCGTCCTGAAGCAGGATCAGGGCCGGCAGGAAGCGGTGCATGCCGGTGAAGAACGGAATACGCTTGGCATAGTCCGTATGGAGTACTTTCAGCGGACAGCCCGTGTCTGTAGCGCCATCGTGAGTCATCATGCGGCGGAAACTGTTGGCAATCTTTGATTGCAGACGTTTGAAGGCCGAATCCTTACGGGCAGCACGAATGCCCATCACCAGCTTGTTGTCTTCGATATAGTCCAGCAACAGGTTGAAATCGTCGGGAGCTGTCTGAAGATCGGCATCAATATACCCCACATATTTCGACTGTGCCACATCGAAACCGGCTTTGATAGCCGCACTCAGACCGGCGTTTTTCCGGAAGTTCACGTAGTAGAAATGCTCGTTGCGTCCGCAGATGGTCCGGATACCTTCCAGGCTGTTGTCTTTTGATCCGTCGTTAACGAACAGGACACAAGCCGGACATTTGGCTTTCGGCAGGAAGGCCGAAAGTTTTTCTTCGAGTGCAGCCATGTTGTCTTCTTCGTTGTAGACGGGCACGATAATCGTCAGGTCGTAGGATGCTGTGCGGTTTTCAGCCAGCAGATTCTGTGCAAATTCTTTCATTTTGATGCGGATAGATAATTTGGTGCAAAGATAATGCTTTTTTTGCGATTGTTCTGCCCCTTTTACTGCCTTTTTCCGAGATGCCCAACTGAACGCAATGAGATGCCCAACTCGTTGTGCTCAGTTGGGCATCTCGTTTTGTTGCGTTGTCCGGCATGATTTTTGGGGGAAGATGCCCTGTTCTTATCCGATTGTTTTGTAACTTTGCAGTAGAGATTTTGTGAAGAATGATGAATGAATTTGTTTTTACTCCTGATGAA
>CALUIV010000011.1 GCA_944320775.1 uncultured Paraprevotella sp.
ACCACGGCAATTAGGACGGTTGCCAACTCATTACCTGAAAACGAAGTAATTCTTCTAACTCTCTTGATTTCAAAGAGATATATTCCTTATACAGATTTACGCAAAATCTGTGGAATATCCTCAAAAAAACAGTAGATTGCGGTAGTATTTTTTGAGAATTGATTCTTTTACTCTTTCGGTGTCTTGTTCAGTTTATAGATAACGTGCAGCATGGCATAACGGGGCAGGCTGTTAATCCAGGTTTCGGTTTGTCCCTGTGCGTTGATGTTATGAGTCACATTACTGATTTGGTTCAGTATATCCGATGCGTCTATCTTGAAGGTAAGATTTCCTTTCAAGATACTTTTCGAAACGGAAGCATTCCAGATGTAATAAGTGGTGTTCAAGGTGTTGTCTGCGTATCCGTCGCGGTTGAATATATGAAATTCGCTTACAATCTGCCAATTTGCCGGGAGATTGAACGTACCATTTATTCCGCCGCTTAGATTAAGGGCACTGGTTTCCATAAAGCCGTTGCGCTGGGAAAAACTTCTTAGCCAGCCTGCTTGTATATTAGCTCCGAGTGCCTGATTTCCGATTTTATAGCTGATGTCCAGTCTTTCAGACAGATTGAGATTGTCTACGACGCTACGTATCAGTTGCTCTGTTTCCGAGGCGTAATCCACGGAATGGATGAACGAAGCTTTGGTATTCATTTCCAACTGGAAAGCCTTTTTCTTGCCCAAAGGAGTGGAATAATTTAGCTCCGCGTTGCCGTTCCAGTTTCCGTTTATGTTTTCCGGTTGCCAGTAACTTATACCGCTGTCACGGTCATATCGTTTGGCATTGGCTATAGCTCGATTGGTTTGGGAAAACGAAGCTTTAATCAGGAAAAACCGATAGGATTGTTTGAGAAATTGCTGAAAATGGAAGTTCAGTAGGTGTGTTTGCGGCCGTTTCAGGTCCGGTCGGGTCATGTAGATATTATTCGGGTCACTGCTGTTGCTGGTACGTATCTGATTGTTAATATTCGGCAGAGATTCATCGTAGTTGTATTCCAAAGTCCACATGCAAGATTCCTTGTTGTCCTCTCTATAATGCATGATGTTGAAGGTCGGACTGAGTCTGTTTGAGAATCGGTTTACAATCGTATCGGTCTGGTCTTTCCGATAATGTAAATGCTCGTTCTGCATCAGACTTTTTATGTATAGATTGATGGCATATATAGATTTGGCGGTTGCCGAAGGAGAAATGTGGTATTTGATGGCCAGCGAGGGTATATAGTTGTCTTGTGTCAGTACGGAATGGTAACTGTTTTCGCGATCCAGTGCCAGCATGCCGGGGTTGATGGCAGAGGGGGGTAGTATCGGTTGTTCCGGATTTGTATCGCTTTCCTCCAGAGCATTGGTCAGGTTGTTTTGGTCCTGATGGTGGCGTTTGGCTTCCAGAGTGGGAATGATGGTCCAGCTGTATGTACGTCCAGTCTGATAAGGAGCGTATATCCAATCATAGCTGATTTTTCCGGAAACATTATAACTTTCCGAAGTCTCGTCTGTTAGTTGTAACAGGCGATTACCACCGGTTTGACTGGAGGCCGAACCGTATTGGCGCAGATAAGACAAGGCCGGATTTTTCTTGTCTTTTATGTATTGACCGCTGACGAATATTTTAAGCAGGTCGTTAGCCAGATGGGGTAGGTTGATGGTGGACAGAGCGTATCCGTTCGCATTCAGCCGTTCTTTGCTTTCTTCATTTTCCCGTGCTTGGCGGTTAAGCAGCATGCGGTTATAGCGTGAGGTAGTCCAGCTGGGGGCAAAGAGTGAATCGAGCGATTCCAGACGATAGCTTTCTTCGGGCGATTCTGAGAATTCAGCCAGACGATTCCGGAAGATAGAATTGTCGCGTTTATAGTCAATGTTTGGCTTGATAAAAATAAAAGCTCTGTCGGTACTGATTTCCAGTTGATGTTTTGATATCAGGTGCTTTCTGAATATTTGGTTTTTTGTTACGCTTCGTCCGTAAATGTTTTCGGTTGAAAAATAATTGACGCTGCTGGTCTGCTTTTCGGTGTATATATCTTCACGGGTCAGGTTGACAAATCCGTTGTAGCTCACTTTATTTCGCTTGTAATTGATGTCTATTCCACCCATCTGCAGATCCATCTCACCATCCGGATTCCATCCGGAATCCCAGTAACCTCCCGAAGAGCCGGTCTGTGTATCCTTGATGTTGTTCAGATTGACGAAGGCGGCCAGACGGGTATGGCGGAAATAGCTTAAAGCGAAAGCCTTACCCATATATCGGTTGTTCGGTAGACCGTAACCGGCATCCAGATTACCGATGAGGCCCTTCATATATTTCTTTTTCAATGTGACATCCATTACCATGTTTTCTTCATATTCCAGTCTTTTTCGGGCTTCGCTTTTCAGATAGCTGTCTTTTGATGCCCGGTTGTACACCTTAATGTTTTTCACGGTATAAGCCGGAAGATTTTGCAGAGCAATCTTCGGGTTTCCTGAGAAAAATTCCTCGCCGTTTACCAGCAGACTTTCCATAACCCGGCCGTTGACTTTGATTTGTCCGTCGGTCAGTTCCGCACCGGGAAGTTGAGCTACAAGCGCATCCAGCATAGAGCCTTCAGCCAGTTCGAAAGCGGCGGCATCATATACGATCGTATCGCCGCGCATCACCATCTTAATGCGTGTGCTGGTGACAGTTACATCTTTCATCTTGATATGCCGTTCCTTTTCCAAGAGCAGATTGTCTATTCCCACGACGCTGCCTCGGTAACTGCCGATGGAGAAATGCCTGATACCAGTGGCATAACCTTCCTTGTCTGCCAGAAGCGTATAGTTTCCGGGGTGGTAATCTAGTTCCAGTTTATAGTTTCCGTTTTCTTGTGATAAGGTCTTGTAGCTTATTTTTATGGTGTCCTGAAAATACAGTTCTATTTTGGCGCTATCCAAGGACTCATAGCTTATACGATCATAAATATTGAAGTTAACCATGCTCTTTTTCTGGCTATAGAGCAACTGGGTGCTTAGCATCAGGAATAGGAATAAGTATTTGCATTTCATAGTAGTATGTATTTAGATTTTGAATAAAAAGCAAGATTTTTGTAGTCCTGATGTCAAATATATCCTTTTTAAAAAGAAAAAACAAATTTAGTGCTGCTTTTAAGAAGGATGATCTGAATTGGCAACAAATGCACTGAAAAAGTGCAGGATAGCATTAAAATAAAGAACAAAAAGTTTGCAGTGAAAAGAAAATAGTTGTACCTTTGCAACCGCTAAATGAATTTTTACTCAAAAACAAAAAGTTATGTATTTAGACGCAGCTAAAAAGCAAGAAATCTTTGGACAGTACGGAAAGTCTAACACTGATACTGGTTCAGCAGAGAGCCAGATTGCATTGTTTTCATACCGTATTTCCCGTTTGACGGAGCACATGAAGCAGAACCGTAAAGATTATAGTACTGAAAGAGCTTTGACAGGTTTGGTAGGAAAGCGTCGCGCTTTGTTGAACTACCTGAAGGCACGTGATATCGAAAGATATCGTGCTATCGTTAAAGCACTTGGTTTGCGTAAGTAATTTCGCAACTGCTAAAGATTTTGACCGCTTTCCTGTTTGGAAGGCGGTTTTTTTTGTATTTTTGCACGGACAGCGATAAGATTTGGCGACAGGTTTTGCTGCCTGTGTTGTCATGCAATTAATTAAAACAATAATAAAATGAACAAATTGAAAACGATCCTTCCCGATGTGTTGGCCATCGTATTCTTCATTTTGATTGGTTTTGCCTATTTTTTCAAACCGATCAGTGAGGGGTGGGTGTTGACCGGACATGACCATACCGGTGGTACTGGTTCGGGATCTGAACTTACAGAGTATTATCAGCGTACCGGTGAGCGTAGTCGCTGGACGAATGTTTTGTTTTGCGGTATGCCGACTTATCAGATGGCGCCCAGTTATGATTCGACAGATATATTAGTCGGTGTCCAGAAAATCTATCAGTTAGGGCTTCCGGTTTATGCCATGTATGTGTTTATCATGCTGTTGGGCTTCTATATCCTGTTGCGTGCTTTTGACTTTAAAGTCTGGATGGCGGCTTTGGGAGCCATTCTTTGGGCTTTCTCTTCCTATTATTTTATTATTATTGCGGCCGGTCATATCTGGAAATTCTTTGCATTGGCCTTCATTCCGCCGACAATCGCCGGTCTGGTGCTCTGTTATCGTGGCAAGTATCTTTGGGGTGGTGTGGTGACAGCTTTGTTCACGGCCCTGCAGATCATGTCCAATCATGTGCAGATGAGCTATTATTTCCTGTCGGTTATGTTGCTCATGGCCTTGGCTTATTTGGCTCAGGCTATCCGGAATAAGACGTTGAATCAATGGTTTAAAGCAACGGGTGTGTTGGTCGTAGCCGGTCTTTTGGGTATTTGCATCAATCTTTCCAATTTGTATCATACTTATGAGTATAGTAAGGAAAGTATGCGCAGCAAGAGCGAACTGACGCATCGCGACATTAAAGATCCCGAAAATCAGACCAGTAGCGGACTGGAGCGCGATTATATCACGCAGTGGAGCTATGGTATTGGAGAAACCTGGACTTTACTGGTACCCAATACAAAGGGAGGAGCATCGTTCCCGCTGACAGCCAGCAAAACAGCCATGAAAAAGGCTGATCCGCAGTTTGCACCCATTTATCAGGCTTTCGGACAGTATTGGGGCGAACAGCCCGGTACGAGTGGTCCGGTCTATGTCGGTGCATTTGTGCTGATGCTTTTTGTTTTGGGACTCTTTATTGTTAAAGGACCAATGAAGTGGGCTTTGCTGATTGCAACGATTCTCTCCATCCTGCTTTCCTGGGGAAAGAATTTCATGGGATTTACGGATTTCTTCCTCGATTATGTTCCGATGTACGATAAATTCCGTACGGTAGCTTCTATTTTGGTTATTGCCGAGTTTACCATTCCTTTACTGGCTATGCTCGCCCTGAAGGAAATTGTTGAGAAACCGGAGATCCTGAAGACACAGTTCAAGGCTGTATGTGGCAGTTTTGCCGTGACTGGTGGTATTGCTTTACTTTTTGCCTTGCTTCCGGATGTCTTTTTCGGCCAATACATTTCTACGGCAGAATACAGTATGCTCCAGGGGGCGGCTGCAGCCGGTTATATTCCCGGAGAATATTTGTTGCCGATTGTGAACAATCTGGAAGAAATGCGCCGTGCCGTATTTGTTGAAGATGCCTGGAGAAGTTTCTTTGTCGTCTTCCTTGGTGCTTTGCTGTTGCTGGCTTTCTATATGAAGAAAATCAACAAGCCTATTTTTATCGGTACTCTGATAGCTCTGTGTCTGGTCGATTTGTGGCAGGTAGACAAGCGTTATCTGAACGACGGTATGTTCAGCGAACCGGTAAAAGACATGAAAGAAATGGTCAAGACACCGGCCGACGAACAAATCCTGAAAGATCCGCAACTGTATTATCGTGTTTTGAATCTGACTACGAATACCTTTAATGAGAACAACACTTCGTTTTTCCATAAGAGCGTAGGTGGTTATCATGCAGCCAAATTGCGTCGTTATCAGGAAATGATTGAAGAGCACATTACTCCTGAAATGAGTGCCTTTGCATCGGCAGCAACACAAGTGAACGGACAGATGGATCAGGTGAATGGAGATTCTATCTATCCGGTGCTGGATATGCTGAATGTAAAATATGTGATTATGGGACAGCAAGGTGGTCAGTCTTTCCCTGTTTTGAATCCGCATGTTAATGGAAACGGCTGGTTTGTCAGTCGGGTGAAGTATGTTCCCAATGCTGACGAAGAAATTTTGAGTCTGCACCATGAACCGTTGAAAGAAGTGGCTATTGTCGACCAGCGTTTCAAGGAACAATTGGGGAATGCCGCCGAACAACAGCCGAAAGATTCGCTGAGCCGGGTAGAATTGACCAAGTATGACGCCAATGCACTTACTTATGAGGTGAATTCCTCAAAGGGAGGTGTCGTCGTGTTCTCGGAGATCTATTATCCGGGTTGGACGGCTACTGTGGATGGAGAACCTGTAGAGATAGCCCGTGCCAACTACATCCTGCGTGCTATTCAGGTTCCGGCCGGAAAGCATGTTGTGGAATTCAAGTTTGATCCGCAAAGTGTTCATACGACCGAGGCTATTGCTTATACGGCGCTGGCTATTCTGTTTGTCGGTTTTCTGTTCCTGCTTTATCGGGAAATCCGACGGAAAAAAGTGCAGAAAGATTAATGTAAATCATTTTTAATATTTGATGGCGAAGAGGATATGTCGAAGGGCATATCCTCTTTTTTAGGTTAAAAAAGTAGGGGTGCGGATGACAATGAGTTTAATTATCGCTTACCTTTGCATCCGATTATCATTATATGTTATGGAAGAGCAAAATATAGGAAAAGTCTTGGTGCGTCCGCTTCAGATTGAAGACTATGCCCAGCTGGCCCAATCCTTCCGTCGCGTGTATTCAGACGGTAGCGATGTTTTCTGGACCCATCATCAGATTGAAACTTTGTTGCGTATATTTCCTGAAGGACAGGTTGTGACGGTTGCCGATGACAAGATTGTCGGTTGTGCCTTGTCGATCATTGTAGACTACAATCTGGTGAAAGGCGACCACACTTATGCAAAGGTGACGGGAAATGAAACTTTCTCGACACATAATCCCAAGGGAAACATTCTTTATGGTATCGAGGTGTTTATTCATCCCGACTATCGGGGGTTACGCCTGGCCCGCCGTATGTATGAATATCGCAAAGAGCTTTGCGAGCAATTGAATCTGAAGGCGATTATGTTTGGTGGCCGTATTCCGAACTATCACAAATATGCCGACCGGATGCGTCCGAAAGAATATATCGAACGGGTGGGTAAACGTGAAATTTACGACCCCGTGCTTACGTTCCAGCTTTCGAACGATTTCCACGTGCGCAAGGTGATGACCAATTATCTGCCCAACGACGAAGAGTCCAAGCATTATGCCTGCCTGTTGCAGTGGGATAATATCTACTATCAGCCGCCTACGGAGAATGCCAATCCGATTCCGGCGAAGACCAGCGTCCGTGTCGGTCTGGTACAGTGGCAGATGCGTAACTATCATTCCATCGACGACTTGTTCGAGCAGATTGAGTTTTTTGTGGACGCCGTGTCGGGGTATAAAAGCGATTTCATCCTCTTTCCGGAATATTTCAATGCTCCATTGATGGAGGAGTTCAACCACATGAGCGAGTCACAGGCCATTCGCGGTCTTTGTTCCTATACCGATGAGATTCGCGAACGTTTCCTGAAACTGGCCATCAGCTACAACATTAATATCATTACCGGAAGTATGCCGTTGCAGCGTGAAGACGGTTTGTATAATGTCGGTTTCCTGTGCCGTCGCGACGGAACGTATGAGATGTACGAAAAGATTCATGTTACCCCCGAAGAAACAAAAAGTTGGGGTTTGAGTGGAGGTAGCCGGGTTCAGACGTTCGACACGGATTGTGCCAAAATCGGCGTGCTGATCTGTTACGACGTTGAGTTTCCTGAGTTGTCGCGTATTATGGCCGATCAGGGTATGCAGATTCTGTTTGTTCCTTTCCTGACCGACACGCAGAATGCTTATTCCCGTGTGCGTGTCTGTGCTCAGGCGCGTGCCATCGAGAATGAGTGTTTCGTCGTGATAGCCGGAAGTGTGGGTAACCTGCCCCGTGTGCATAACATGGACATTCAGTATGCCCAGTCCGGTGTGTTCACACCTTGTGATTTTGCCTTCCCTACGGATGGCAAGCGTGCCGAAGCCACTCCGAACACTGAGATGATTCTGGTTTCTGATGTGGATCTGGACTTGCTCAACGAACTGCATACATATGGTAGTGTGCGGACCTTGAAGGACCGTCGCCGGGATTTGTATGAGGTGCGGTTCAAGAATAAATGATATTCGTCTCAATTTTTAATCAAAATATAATTGGTTCAGGCGGTCTGATTATGGCCGCCTGAATTATTTTTTTCTCAGAACAGCAGGGATTAAGATATATTTTTAAACCTTGCTCTTTTGAGTTTTTTTAATGTAATGCGAGTTCAAATAGCATTATTCTATAATTGTACAAACAAATTTATATTTGAAAGTTTAAATGTAGAATAAATATTGAATAGATAATTACATATTGTATTTATATTCCCTTGTTAAATAAAAAATATCTTTTTTGTCTATTTTTTTTGCATATTGTAAATATACTTGTATATTTGCATATATTAATAGATAGTAATAATCATTAAACGGATATTTTTATATGATGACGACGAAAAAATTTTTCTCTGCATTAGTGCTGTTCTTATGCACGGCACTTGGGGCACAAGCCCAGAAAACCGTGAGCGGACGCGTCCTGAATCAGGACAGTGTCGCATTGCAGCAGGCCACGGTGCTGCTTTATCTGGCCAACGATTCCACCCCTTTGAGGGTTGTCTCCACCGACCAGTGGGGCATGTTCCGGTTTCAGGCCGATACAGCCCGATATGTCCTGCAGGTGCTGCACATGGGCTACGTGCCCTACGAACGTGCATTGTCGGTACGCGGCGCGGACCAGCAGACCTACATCGGCGATATTCTCTTGAAAGAGTCGGTCAAGTCGCTCGGAGAAGTTTCGGTCAGTGGCGAAGTGAAGCACACGGTGGTCCGGATGGAAGACGACAAGGAGGTCTACACCCTGTCCAGCCGGGTCAAGCGGAATGCTGCTTCGGCGTTTATGGCCCTGGCCGATATACCTGGAATAGATGTAAATCCGATCAATAACGATGCTTCCGTACGGGGCAGCGAAGGGGCGACGCAGATCATGGTCAACAACATCCGGCGTGATAAATATTATGTGCAGACCATCGATCCGAAGACAATCGAGCGGATAGAGGTCAGTCGTTTTCCGAGCATGCGCTATTTGTCGCGCGGTGTCGGGGCCCTGATTAATATTGTCACCAAGGAACCTGTCCGGGGCTATTCAGGAAACTTGTCCTTAACCCAGGATCCGTTGCTACAGTTTGGAACACAAAACGCCAGCTTTACCGGAGTCTATGAGAAATGGACTTATTCTTTGTATGGAAATAATTTTTATTTCGATGAAGATAACCGGGAGAGTTATACGTTGCGTAAGACAAGACAGGGAGAACAGTGGAACCGTATGGAACGGCAGTCTTATGGAGACGGTACGTTTAATATGGTGAACCCATATGTTGGAATGAATATTGACTATACGCCTTCTGACCGTTCGTACAGTTCGCTGTCTTTATCTTATACATACTCAAATCAACGTACAGGAGCTACATATCAGACTCAGGAAGAGCAGGCAGGAAACATACATGATTATTTTGCAGCGCAAAATGATGAAAATCCCTATTACTCAACCAAGGCCGGTTTTTATCATCAGACCACATGGAACAAAATCCATACGTTGAGCATAGATGCCGATTATCAGTGGATAAATACGAAATCTACACTGGATTATCGGGAAATGGAAACCGAAAACGGCGCTCCGTTTAACCGGCTCAATCAGTATGAGGACAATGAAAACATGAGTGCCGACGTACAGGTCAATATGGAACATAAATGGAAACCGGTGACACTGGGCGAAGGATACCGGTTTTCGTGGAAACGGAATGACGCTTACAAACGGATCAATCAGGACATCACCGACCTGCTGTATCAGGAGTGGCGCAACAGCCTGTATGTCGACCTTTCCGGTAAATTCCATCCCAAATGGTTCTACCGGGCCGGAGCCACGATGGATATTGCCAAGACGGCGATTCTGGGGCGTTCGAACGTCTATGCCGACGTGATGCCTTCGGCCAGTCTTCGCTACACCCTGTCGCCGCAACAGTTTATCAGCGCCAGCTATGCGCGTTCGCGTCGGGTGCCCGGCATGTCGATGCTCAATCCGACGCCGGTTACCGTAGATTCCGTGCGCGTCTATCAGGGCGATCCCGAACTGCTGCCCGTATATACCCATTCGACGACTCTGGGCTTCTATTCTTATGTGAAGAAGCTTTATCTTTATCTGACGCTGGGATACAGATGGGGAAATTCGTTCTCTTCCCTGAGCAAGGTCAACGACGAGGGAATCAACATCATTACCTACGGCCGCGCTTCCAGCTGGAAATCCCCGAGAGGTTCGATCGATATTGCCTGGTTTATAAACTCGTGGCTGAAACTGGGTATCTATGCAACCGCCTCCTATTCTATGTATGAGGATGACCGTGAGGAGCAGTTCAATAAAAATCTTTGGCGCACTTCGCTCATGCCCTACGGAACGATTAATGCCAAGCGCTTTTATGCCAGTTTCAGATTCCCGGTTACGTTCAAACAGCGTACATTCACCGGATATACCAGAAATGTATCCGAAAGTAGTCTGAACATGTCCTACCGGCTGACAGATTCCTGGATGCTGTTGCTTGAGTGCCGCTATTTTGAGCCGTTGACCTACCGGGGCGAGACGGATATAGACGGTTATTATGAATATTACAGTGATGATATCGGCCGTTCTTTCCGGGCCATGTTGGGCGTCAGCTATTCTTTCAGAAAGGGTAAGAGCAGCAAAAACAAACAACGTAAAGTACGGACCTTCGAATCCTCATCGGAAAGTACTGTTAGAAGTTATTAATGTATAAAATTGTATCTTATTGATTAATACTTGTTTATGAGTTGCCCAACTCATCATCCTGAGTTGGGCAACTCGTTTGAATCAGATGGCCATCTCGTGAACCTGAGTTCGAGATGGCTTTTTTTTGACCGTTTTTTGTTAAAAATATCAGTTTGATTTGTTTTCCGGTGAATATGGTTATCTTTGTCCTTAGAGTTAATAAGTATGGGCAGTCATGAAAAGAATCAGGAATTATTTCGGCAGAATAGGACGTTTTGGGGTAGCTTTGGTTGTTGTATTCGGGGGATTTTTGTTATGTTCTTCATGCGGAAGGAAACAGAAAACGGATGACTTTATAGCTCCTTCAAAAGGGATACCTTATGAATTGCTTTTAGTCGTGGACAAACCGGTTTGGGAAAGTGCGGTGGGGGATACTTTACAGGCAATTCTGAAGGGCAGCGTGCCGGGGTTACCGCAACATGAACCGATGTTTAAATTGTTGCGCGTGTTTCCCGAAAACTATGTGCAGATGTAT
Organism: uncultured Paraprevotella sp.; assembly: GCA_944320775.1. Classification (GTDB taxonomy): domain Bacteria; phylum Bacteroidota; class Bacteroidia; order Bacteroidales; family Bacteroidaceae; genus Paraprevotella. Next base: position 11,143 of record CALUIV010000011.1, read on the forward strand.
GTGACGATGCGCAATACGCTTTTCGTCCGTTTGAATTCGGAAACGCCCCGGCCGCGCATGGGGGTGGCCTATAATGTTCAGGCTCGTCCGCAGATTTATGTGACGGTCGAAGGACCGGACCTGAAATCGTTGGGTGCTTTTTTGTGGGAAAACCGCCAGAAACTGACCGATCTGTTCGTAGAAGAGGAACTGCAACTGGAAGCCAACCGGTTGAGAAAGAAATATCATCGGAAAGTGGATCAGGACGTGCGGGCTTTGTTCGGCTATTCGGTGAAAGTGCCAGAAGAAATACGGGCTACGAAGAAAGCGGAAAACTTCTTGTGGGCTTCGACTAACCTGAACGACAAGGACTTGAATTTTGTTATGTATACGTTTCCGTATGATAGTCGGGAGCTGCTCGATAAGACTTATTGGGTCTGCAAGCGGGATTCGGTGCTGAAACGTAATATACCCGGTTCCGAGCCGGATCAGTGGATGACGACCACCTGGGAGGAGAACATGCCGATTGTCGAATTGCGCGAACGGAATTTGGACGGACAACATGTCTGGGAACTGCGCGGACTATGGGAACTACGGCATGGCGGCATCGGCGGTCCGTTTGTTTCGCTGGCCCGTCTGGATTCCGTGAAAGGACGTTTTGTTGTGTGCGAAGGGTTTGTTTATTCTCCGCGTACGAATAAAAGAAATCTGATGCGCCGTATGGAAGCAGCCCTGAGGACTCTGGAACGTGTCGAAAGATAATTTTTTGAAACAATGCTCTTGCTTTCTGTTTCAAAATCTGTATCTTTGTTTGGAATAATATCAGGAAAATTATGTTTTTGAAAAAAATAGGATTGTGGGCGGCAGCCTGGTTTTGCTCTTGTGGTCTTTGGGCACAGGCGGAGTTTACCGTGGCCAGTGATGTGGCCAATATGGGCGAACTGATGTTTCAGATGCCGGCCAAAGTGAAGTTTACGGTGACAAATACGGGAAAAGATCCTTTGATTATCAGTCATATACATCCTTCGTGTGGTTGTGCGACCGTAGAATGGACCCGTACGCCGATAGCGGCTGGAGAAACGGGCGAGATTGAAGCGGAATATGATGCCAAGATGCTGGGTGTTTTTCAGAAAGACCTGGAAGTCTATACCAATGCTTCGCCGAAACCGGTGTATTTGCATCTTCAGGGCCGTGTGGTTTCGACGCTGACAAACTATGAGGGCATGTTCCCGATCGGAGTCGGGCAGATCCGGCTGAGCACCAATAATGTGGAGTTTGATGATGTGAACAAAGGAGACCGCCCGATGGTGGAGATTGCCTTGGTGAATACTTCCCGGAAAAGTTATGTTCCCACGCTGATGCACATTCCGCCTTATCTGGAGGTGAAATATCTGCCGGAGGAACTTTCGGGCGGACGAATCGGAAAGATCCAGCTGACGCTGGATAGTGAAAAGTTGTATCAGTTGGGGTTGAATCAGACATCGGTTTATCTGGCAAAAGAACCGGGCGATAAGGTCAGTCCGGAAAATGAGATTGTTGTTTCGGCGGTATTATTGCCGGATTTCTCCGGGCTTTCGGCGGATGAACTGGCGCAGGCACCTCAGTTGGAAATGTCGGCAGATTCTCTGCATTTCGAAAAAATGGGTTTGCTGAATCGGAAAAGTGCAACGATAACACTGCATAATACCGGAAAAAATCCGTTGGAAATACGCGCCATTCAGGTGACGAATCGTTCACTAGGTGTCAGTCTGAGCAATCGGAAAATTGCTGCCGGAACATCTGCAAAACTGAAAATTACCGTTTATGGTAAGTATTTGAAGCAAGTTAAGAATAAGCCACGTGTGGTCTTGATTACAAACGATCCGCAGATGCCTAAGGTAATCGTTCCGATTTCGGTTGCTGAGGATGCTGCGCGGAAGTAAGAAATGCTTCTGGAAGAATAATAGATATTTGGTTTCAAAGTTTTCCAATAATATTAATATTATGTGGTTATGGAACATCCTGAAAACAGTAAAGAATATAAAGGGCTGACCGTAAACAGCGGAGTGGAACAGCCTTCGAATATTAATCCGTATCTGAAACGCGGACGGTATAAGCATCGTCGGCTTTCGGTGAATGATTATGTAGAGGGAATTGTCAAAGGAGATGTGACGGTACTTGGTCAGGCAGTTACATTGGTCGAGAGTACGAATCCCGAACATCAGGTTCAGGCACAGGAAGTGATCGAAAAATGCCTTCCTTATTCGGGACGTTCCATTCGTGTGGGAATCAGTGGGGTACCCGGAGCAGGAAAAAGTACGAGTATCGACGAGTTCGGGCTTCATGTGTTGAAAGAACATGGCGGAAAACTGGCCGTACTGGCTATTGATCCGAGCAGCGAGCGCAGCAAGGGAAGTATTCTCGGCGATAAAACCCGTATGGAAAAACTGGCGGTTCACCCCGATTCATTCATACGCCCCAGTCCTTCGGCCGGTTCGTTGGGTGGAGTAGCCCGCAAGACGCGCGAAAGCATTATTCTGTGTGAAGCGGCCGGATTCGATAAAATCTTTGTGGAAACGGTCGGTGTGGGGCAGAGCGAAACGGCCTGCCATTCCATGGTCGACTTCTTCCTGTTGATCCAGCTGGCCGGTACGGGCGACGAATTACAGGGCATCAAGCGTGGCATTATGGAAATGGCTGATGGCATTGTGATTAACAAATGCGACGGGAATAACGTGGACAAATGTCAGTTGGCAGCTGCCCAGTTCCGCAATGCTTTGCATTTATTTCCGGCACCCGAGAGCGGTTGGACGCCTCAAGTATTGACTTATTCCGGATTTTATGGTTTGGGAATCAAGGAAATCTGGGATATGGTGTACCAATATATTGATTTTGTTCGTGCCAATGGTTATTTTGAGCATCGGCGCAATGAACAGGCTAAATTCTGGATGTATGAAACCATAAACGAACATTTGCGCAACAGTTTCTATCAGAATGAAACCATTGCACAAATGCTGGCAGCCGAAGAACGGCAGGTGCTCGAAGGGCGGCAGACATCATTCGTGGCGGCCAAGCAGCTTCTCGATGCGTATTTTGCACTCCTCCATTAACCATTTCGGGGTGGAGGTGGCGCCGCAAATGCCGATCGAAGAACAGTTCGCGAGCCAGGCCGGGTCTATTTCCGAGGCATCGTCGATCAGATGTGCGTTTGGGTTGACCGACTGGCATTCGTTGAACAGCACGCGCCCGTTTGAACTTTTCTTGCCGCAGACAAACAGAATCATGTCGTGGCGCGAAGCGAATTCGCGGATGTGGGGCATGCGGTTGGCTACCTGTCGGCATATGGTGTCGTAATAACGGAACGTAGCGTTCGGAGCTATATGCTCTTTGATGTATTCCACGATGGTCCGGAAACCATCCAGTGGTTTTGTGGTCTGGGAATAAAGACAGATGTCGCGCCCGAAATCCAGCTTGCTGACTTCTTCCGGACTTTCGATGACAATGGCTTTTCCCTCGGTCTGGCCGACCAGACCGAGTACTTCGGCATGGCCGTTTTTTCCGAATATGACAATCTGTTTCTGAGGGTTGTCATTGGCATCATACTCTTTTTTGATCCGTTCCTGCAAATGAAGCACAACGGGACATGTTGCGTCTATGATTTCAATTTTGTTCTTTTTCGCCTGTTCGTAAGTGCATGGAGGTTCTCCATGGGCCCGGAGCAGAACCTTTTCGCCACGCAACTGGTTGTATTCGTCGTGGTCGATTGTAATCAGTCCCATCTTTTTCAGACGGTCACATTCCTTGCCGTTGTGCACGATGTCGCCCAAACAATAAAGGCGCGAACCGTTTGCAAGTTCTTCTTCGGCTTTGTTGATGGCCCGGGTCACTCCGAAGCAAAAACCGGATCCGCTGTCAATTTCGATTTTCATGTATTTCCTGTTTTTTTTATTGCTGGGCGTTTATTTAGACGCCGCCTGCAGATATTGTTCCTTCAGCCATGCTTTCTGTTCTTCAATGGTCATGTGGCTGTTGTCCAGTTCTATGGCATCGGCAGCCTTGCGTAACGGACTGACGGCGCGGGTCATATCGATGCGGTCGCGCTCTTGTACGTTGAACAGAATCTCATTGAAGTCGACAGCTTCTCCTTTGGCTTTCAGTTCGTCATAGCGTCTTTGCGCCCGGATTTCGGCCGATGCGGTCACGTAGATTTTCAGTTCGGCATCCGGAAAAACAGTTGTTCCGATATCGCGGCCGTCCATGACGATGCCTTTGTCTTTTCCGAGTTCCTGTTGCATCCGGACCAAAGCCTCGCGGACAAAGCCCACGGCTGCAATCAGGCTGACTTTTCCGGAAACCTCCATGGTGCGGATCTGCTGTTCTACATTTTCGCCGTTCAGGTAAGTGTCCGGGCGTCCGCTTGTTTCGTTCAGGCAGAAGGAAATCCGGATTTTCGGCATGTGTTGCTTTAAAGCCTCCAGATCAACGTTTCCATCAGCCAGAAACAGACCGTTTTGCAGGCAATAAAGGGTTACGGCACGGTACATGGCGCCACTATCAATATAAATATAACCGATTTCGCGTGCCAGATCTTTGGCCATGGTGCTTTTGCCGCATGATGAGAAACCGTCGATGGCAATGGTAATCTTTTTCATTTTGGATTTTTGTTTCAAACTGTGTTATTTATTATATAAGGAATAATTCAGACTGATGCTGAAGGAAGGGGCCGACACATGGTATTGGGCATACGCCAGACTCAGCTTGAAACGGCTTAGTATTAATCCGGCTCCGGCCGAGAGACCGGCTCCATGGGATTTTCCGGCTATGGCCATTTCGTTTGCTCTTCTGAAATTGTAACCGGCCGACAGATAAATATTGTCTGATGCCAGCAGATCGACACCCAGACTGAAATGGTTCATCAGAATCGTACCGAATTTGCTTTTGCCTTCGGGATTGAAATAATATTTGTTGTTCCAACGGGTCAAATCGTTCATCGTGACGGTGATCCGGATCGGTGCATGGAGCATCTTTTTCGAAAAACCGGCAACCAGATCAAAAGGCAGGCGTTCGCGCGTGTCGGCGAATGATTTTACCTGACCTCCGGCATGCGCAGCAACAAACGAACAGGAGAATTCATTGTCGGGGTTATAATAGTTTAGTCCTAAATCGACGGCAAGAGCCAGGGCGGTGTAATCCCCATAACCCGAATAAATCATTTTGGCCGTGACACCACCTGCCCAACGTTCACTGAGCAAATAGGAATATGTGCCGCTCAAAGCCAGGTCTATGGCCGAGAATTCTCCGACGACCTCTCCCGAAGGAGTCGTTTCTTTCAGGCTGCCGTAGCTGGCAAACTGTGCTCCGATACCCCATGTCGATGCTTCGCCCGCAGTTTTGACAAATGCGGCACTACCATTTTTGCTTCCTTGCATGAAAGTAAGGAAATTCAGGTTGAGTGTTTTGTCACTGACTGATGAGGCCAGTGCCGGATTTTGAAAAATAAATGAAGCATCGTCTTCGATGAGCGATATGGATTTCCCTCCTAAAGCAGTGATATGGGCTGATGCCGGAAGTTTCAGGAAGTTGAATACCGATGCGCTTTCCTGAGCGAAGCAGATGGCATTGAAGAGCCATAAAGCGAATATGAACGCTGTTTTTTTCATCTGTTTCCTTATTTTGGGGTCAAAGATACATTTTTAAAAGATAACGTACAAAAAAAGGTTTTTAGGGTATGTGGCCCCGAAAAAAATAAAAATGAAGAGGTTTACGAAAAAAAACATGTTTTATCGTTCTTGGAATAAAAAAAATGTGCTACATTTGTCACGATAAGCCTCGAACACGTAAAAAACAATAATATTATGGAAATTAAGAAATCACAAAAAGCAGATCTTGAGGGAAAGAAAAGCACCAGTATGCTGATTGGCTACGTGCTTGTCCTTGCCGCTATCTTCGTTGCTTTTGAGTGGACTCAGCGCGAAAAGAAAGTGGTGGAGCTGGAACCTGTATTCACCAGCAACTTTGAAGAAGACATGATTCCAATTACGACGCAACAGCAAGAAATTACTGCTCCGCCTCCAGCAGCTGCACCGAAAATTGCAGAAGTGCTGAATATCGTGGACAATGAAACGGAACTGGTTGAAGAGGAAGTGGAAACTTCAGAAGAAGTCAATCAGGCTATTTCGACTACACACGGAACCGGTGCTTCTTCATCTACAGGTCCTACAGGTCCGGTGGTAGAGGTTGTAGAGGATGAAACGATTTATCAGATTGTAGAAGAGAATCCTTCTTTCCCCGGTGGTGATGCAGCTTGTATGAAATGGTTGGCCGAAAATATCAAATATCCGCCAATCTGTGTGGAGCAGGGTATTCAGGGGCGTGTCATTGCAACCTTCGTGGTTAACAGAGACGGTTCAATCGTGGATATTGAGATTGTAAGAAGCCCGGATCCATATTTGTCTAAAGAAGCTGAGCGTGTATTGAAGATGATGCCTCGTTGGAAGCCGGGCAAGCAGAGAGGAAAACCGGTTCGCGTGAAGTTCTCTTTGCCGGTAATGTTCAGATTACAGTAATATTATATATAATGTATCATGTAAAAAAGGCTGCATGCTGGTGCAGCCTTTTTTAGTCTCATGGAACTTGTGCTTCCTGCCGGAGTTCCGCATGATTTTATTCTAAAAGGAGAATATTATGTTTACAGCAGAAAAAATGTTGGAGCTGTTTAATCAGGCTCTAGTTGAACATAAAATAGAGCGAAAACCCGAAGGACTTTATGATCCGATCCGTTATGTTTTGTCGCTGGGTGGTAAACGAATACGTCCTGTGCTGATGCTGATGGCATATAATCTTTATCAGGAAGATGTGACGCCGATCATGTCCCAGGCACTGGCAATCGAAACGTATCATAACTATACGTTGCTGCACGATGATTTGATGGACCGTGCTGAAGTCCGGCGCGGAAAACCGACGGTGCACAAACGCTGGAATGACAATACGGCTATTTTGAGCGGTGATTCCATGCTGGTACTCGCATATCAGCTGATGGCTGACTGTCCGGCTGATAAAATCAAGGACGTTTTGTCGTTGTTTACCGAAACGGCTTTGGAAATAGGTGAAGGACAGCAGTATGATATGGATTTTGAAACACGTATGGACGTGACGGAAGCGGAGTATCTGGAAATGATTCGTCTGAAAACATCTGTGTTGTTGGCTTGTGCCTTGAAAATCGGAGCCTTGCTGGCTGGTGCTCCGTCTGCCGATGCGGATCGTCTGTATGATTTCGGAGAAAAAGTCGGTCTGGCTTTTCAATTGCAGGATGATTTTCTGGATGTTTACGGTGATTCGGAAGTCTTCGGGAAAAAAATAGGCGGTGATATCTTGTGCAACAAAAAGACTTATATGCTTATTCAGGCATTGCAGTTGGCCGACAGCGATCAGCATGCTTTGTTGAAGAGCTGGCTGGAAAGTAAAGATTATGTCCCGTCAGAGAAAATAGCAGCTGTTACTGCCTTGTATGATCAGATAGGTATCAAACAGGTATGTGACCGGAAAATCAATGATTATTTTTCACAGGCCCGCCAATGTCTCTCTGAGGTGGACTTGCCTGAAGAAAAGAAGGCTTGCCTGTGGGATTTTGCTCTTTCGTTGTTGAACCGGAAATCTTGAACAGGTACTATAATGTTTTTCATAGATACGCACGCCCATTTATATGGGGAAGAATTTGCTGACGATTTGGATGCAGTCGTTGTTCGTGCCCGAGAGGCTGGTGTTGGTAAGATTTTGTTGCCGAATATTAATGAGGATAGTGTTGCATCGATGTTGGATCTTTGTACTCGTTATCCCCATTATTTTTATCCGATGATGGGATTGCACCCCGAAGATGTCCGGGACGATTACAAAGAGGTGCTGCAACGTATGCGCAGTATGCTGGATGCGTCGCGGACTTTTGTTGGTGTCGGTGAAGTCGGACTGGATTATTATTGGGACAAGACATACTATCAGGAACAGCAGACGGCTTTTGAGATTCAGGTGGAATGGGCTGTTGAGCGGGGACTCCCGCTGATGATTCATACCCGTTCGGCACAAAAAGAACTTGTCGATATTTTGAAAAGGTATGATTCAGCTGGGATTCGTGGCGTTTTTCATTGTTTCGGCGGCAGTGTGGCCGACGCAGAGGAGTTGTTACAGTTCGAACGTTTTGCCCTTGGAATCAATGGACTTGTGACGTTTAAGAAAGCTACCTTGCCGGAAGTCTTGCGTGGAAATGTTCCTTTGGAGCGACTGGTGTTAGAGACAGATGCGCCTTATCTGGCTCCAGTGCCCTGCCGGGGAAAACGTAACGAAAGTGCTTATCTGGCATATACTTTAAAGAAAATAGCTGAGATTTACGAAGTCTCAGAACAAACGGTAGCCTTGACGACAACAGAAACAGCCAGCCGGATCTTCCATTTTGAGGAATAAACGGATGTGAATAAATAAAAATGTATTGCCATTTAAAAGATTTTTTCTTTAACCTATGGCAATACTAAAAAAAAAGAATATTTTTGCACGTGAAAACGTTTGCATCTCGCATTTTTTTTGTAATTTGCACCCGTTTTTGAAAGACAGGGCTGTAGTCCGCAGAAAAACATGACGAGGAGAGATGCTCGAGTGGCTTAAGAGGCACGCCTGGAAAGCGTGTATACGTCAAAAGCGTATCGGGGGTTCGAATCCCCCTCTCTCCGCGCAGATAATGGAACCGTGATAAAACAATTTATATAGAAAATAATAACAATCAATAAATTATTTAATCTTAAAAAATTAGACACACAATGAAAAAGTTATTTGCAATTGTTGCGATGATGGGAGTTTTTGCGTTTGGCATGACTCAGTCAATGATGGCACAGGATGCAGCTGCTGCCGTAGCTGCTGATACAGCTGTTGTTGATTCAGCTGCTGTAGACACAGCTGCTGTTGATACAGCTGTTGTTGAGGAAGTAGTGGAAGAAGCACCTATCGTTGAGGAAGAAGGTGGTATCCACAAAGAATTGAAGACTAAGTTTATCGAAGGTGATGCAGGCTTTATGTCTTTGGTAGCAATCGCTTTGGTATTGGGTCTTGCTTTCTGTATTGAACGTATTATTTATTTGAGCCTTGCCGAAATCAACGTAAAGAAATTGTTGGCTGCTTTGGAAGAGAAACTTTCTAAGGGTGACATTGAAGGCGCAAAGACTATTTGCCGTAACACTCGTGGTCCTGTTGCTTCTATCTGCTATCAGGGTCTGATGCGTATCGATGAAGGTATCGAAAACGTAGAGCGTTCAGTTGTTGCTTACGGTAGCGTACAGTCAAGCTATTTGGAGCAGGGTTGCTCATGGATCACTTTATTTATCGCTATGGCTCCGTCACTCGGATTCTTGGGTACTGTGATCGGTATGGTTATGGCGTTCGACCAGATCCAGCAGGCTGGTGATATTTCTCCGACAATCGTTGCCGGTGGTATGAAAGTGGCCTTGATTACAACTATCTTCGGTATCGTGGTAGCTTTGGTACTTCAGATTTTCTACAACTATATCCTTTCTAAGATTGAGAACATCACTTCTAACATGGAAGAGGCTACAATCTCATTGCTGGATATGTGTATGAAGTATAACTTGAAAAAATAATTTGAACCATGATTAAAACAGAAAAATTGTCCAGATATGCGTTGAACGCCTGCATCGTCGTTATTTTGGTGATCTTCGGCTTGTTCTTCGGTGTCGGATATGATAACCCACAGGGCGATTACAATGCCCCGCAGTTTACAGAAGTGCTGATGTATTTGATGTACGTCATGACGGTTGTTACTGCATTGCTCGCTGTTTGGAGTGCCATCAAGAGCGTGAAAGACAGCATGGGTGGAAACGGCGAGAACCTGAGTGGTGTACCTGGCAGTAAAGTAAGCCTTTTCTCCATTATCATCATGTTGGTTTCTTTGGCTGTTGGTTTCTTCCCGAACATGAACGAAACTGAGTTTGTGACAGCTTCAGGTGCGGTAACAAGCGCAACCATGGTCACAATCACTGATATGTTTATTATTTCCATTTATATCATGCTGGCTGTTGCTGCCTTGGCTGTTGTCATCAACATGAGCGGCATCATCAAGAAGAGTGGTATTAAATAATTGCATACATCGTTTTCATATTATAAAACAGTAAGTAAATGGCAAAGGAAAAAAGAAAAGTACCTGGTTTGAACGCGACTTCTACAGCGGACATCTCTTTCATCTTGCTGATCTTCTTCCTGGTTACGACTTCAATGGATACGGATACGGGTCTTGCCCGTCGTTTGCCGCCTCCACCAGAAGATGAAAACAGTGAAGCTGAAATCGATGTAAAAGAGAGAAATGTGCTGAATGTGAAAGTGAACTCATTAGGACAGATCATGGTAAACGGCGACATGTTGGATATTTCCCTGCTGTGTGATCGTGCTAAGGAATTTGTCAAGAATGAGAACAACGATCCGAACTTGCCGGAGAAACATGCAAAGAATATACCCTTGTTGGGTATGTGTGCTGTAACCGACAAGCATGTGATTTCAGTTCAGACCGACCGTGGTACAAGTTATAACGTTTATTTTCAGATTCAGAATGAGTTGGTTCGCGCATATAATGAATTACGTGATGAACTGAGTAAGGCTAAGTTTGGAAAACTTTATGCCAATCTGACTGAAGAGCAGCAGGAAGCAATTCGTGGATACTATCCACAGAAGATTTCTGAGGCTGAACCTAAAAATTATGGAGGAGACAAGTAATGAGCAGATTTAATAAGAAAGGCAGCAGAGAGATGCCTGAAATGAACACCTCATCACTTCCTGACTTGATCTTCACGATTTTGTTCTTCTTCATGATCGTTACCACCATGCGTGAGGTGACTTTGAAGGTTAAGTTTACGGTTCCGGCCGGTACGGAGCTGGAGAAACTGGAAAAGAAATCAGCTGTGTCGTTTGTCTATGTTGGTCCTCCAATAGATCAGCTTAGAGCAACAATGGGATCGGGTACACGTATTCAGTTGAATGATAAGTTCGCTGAGCCGGCAGAAATTATGGATTTCGTGGCACGTGAACGTTCAACAATGTCCGATCAGACAGCTCAGACAATTTCTTTGAAAGTGGATCAGAAAACAAAGATGGGTATCGTAACGGATATCAAACAGGTGTTGCGTAAGTCTTGGGCTTTGAAGATAAATTATTCTGCAACCCGTCGTAATTAATCGAGGTTTTCTGTGTGATTTCAATGCAAATCGCCTAAACTTAAATATTATAAAAAAGCGGAGCTTTACTTACAGAAGCTCCGCTTTTTTTGTGTTGTTCTTATAGATTTGATTATTTTTGCACGGATTTTAAACTAAAGTATTCTATGAGTAATGTTCATTTGGATGCTCTGGACGAGCAGATATTACGTTTGGTGGCGGATAACGCACGTATTCCTTTTCTGGAGGTGGCCCGTGCCTGTCATGTCTCAGGTGCTGCCATTCACCAACGGATTCAGAAGTTGACGAAACAGGGTGTATTAAAAGGTTCTCAATACGTACTCGACCCAGAGAAAATAGGATATGAGACTTGTGCTTATATGGGATTGTTTCTAAAGGATCCTTCTGATTTTGATCGTGTGGTCTCAGCACTGGAAAAGATTCCAGAGGTGGTGGAATGCCATTACACAACGGGGGATTACGATATGTTCATTAAGATCTATGCCCAGAATAATCATCACATGTTAAGTATTATTCATGACAAACTGCAGCCATTAGGTTTGCAGCGTACTGAGACGATTATTTCTTTTCATGAGGCTTTTTCAAGACAAATGCCCATATTGCACCTGGCTGAAGAGAATTTGAATGAAGAGGAATGCGACGGGGAAACAATTGCCGAATAAGTTTTAATCGTGTTTTCCGTTCTTAATGTGTAAAATATAAGCCGGTCTGATTATGTTCAGACCGGCTGTTTTTATGTTCTTAAAATTTTATTTTAAGCTTTGATCACCTTGTCAAGTGCTTGTTTAATGTCGTCTATGATGTCATTTACGTTTTCGATACCTACGGAGAGGCGGATCAGATCGGGAGCGATTCCTGCTTCTTTCAGTTGTTCATCGGATAACTGGCGATGGGTGTGACTTGCAGGGTGCAACACGCATGTGCGTGCATCTGCTACGTGTGTGACAATACAGATCATTTCCAGACTATCCATAAACTTGATAGCTTCTTCTTTTGACCCTTTCAATCCGAATGCGATGACCCCACAAGATCCGTTGGGTAAATATTTCTGTGCCAGTGTGTAGTATTTGTTACTCTTCAGACCACTGTAATTCACCCAAGCAACCCTTTCGTCGTTTTCCAGAAATTCTGCTACGGCTTGTGCATTTTTGCAATGTTGCGGCATACGAAGATGGAGGGTTTCCAATCCCAGATTTAGTAAAAATGCGTTCTGTGGACTTTGGATTGATCCCAAATCGCGCATCAGTTGTGCGGTTGCTTTCTGAATGTAGGCCATTTTGCCAAATGCTTTGGTGTACGTCAGTCCGTGATAGCTTTCGTCAGGCTCACATAAACCCGGAAATTTTTCTGCATGGGCATTCCAGTCGAAGTTTCCACTGTCTACAATGGCACCACCTACGGCAGTCGCATGGCCGTCCATATATTTTGTCGTGGAATGTGTCACAATGTCTGCACCCCATTCAAACGGGCGACAATTGATTGGCGTAGCAAATGTGTTGTCTACAACCAAGGGGACACCGTGTTTGTGCGCCAGCCGGGCAAAGCGTTCGATATCGAAAACCTGGCATCCTGGATTGGAAATAGTCTCACCGAAGAAACATTTTGTATTCGGACGGAAGGCTGCTTCAATTTGTTCGTCACTCCAGTCCGGTTCGATGAACGTGCAATCAATGCCCAGTTTTTTCATCGTGACGCCAAACAGATTATATGTGCCACCATAGATCGTGTTGATGGAAATAAAATGATCTCCCGCCTGGCAGATGTTGAATATGGCGTAGAAATTGGCAGCCTGACCGGATGATGTCAGCATGGCTGCGATTCCACCTTCAAGGGCAGCTATTTTTGATGCTACGGCATCGTTTGTCGGATTTTGCAGACGAGTATAGAAATAACCACTTTCTTCCAAATCGAAGAGACGGGCCATTTGTTCGCTGTTGTCGTATTTGAATGTTGTACTTTGGTAAATAGGAAGAACCCGTGGTTCTCCTTTTTTAGGCTTCCATCCTCCTTGTACACACAAGGATTCTCTGCTGAGTTTTTTTTCCATGTTATGTATAAACTTTATTGTTGTTTTGTCTGGTGATACATTGCTTATTTGCTCTTTTGATCTTTCAGTAATGTATCAGCTGCTTTCTTGATATTCTTTATTGAAGGTGATTTTTGTATTTTAGCCTGTGTTGTTTCGTCCAATTGCCATTGGGGAACAGGGAAGGTTGCGCATGGTATAAAGTTCAGGTTAAGTTCCATGCGTCCGTCTTTCCCGGATGAGCGGTAAGGGCTGCGTTCTTCATGATATGACGTAATTTCTACCAGACAGACCCCCGATTGTAGCATATCCAATTCTTTGGCAGCGGCCATAGACAAATCGATGACTCGTTGTGGTATAAATGGTCCACGGTCGGTAACTTTGACAACAACACTTTTTCCGTTCATCGGATTTCGTACTTGCAACATGGTTCCAAGCGGATATGTTTTATGTGCACACGTCAGGCTGTCACGGTGGTAACGTTCACCGTTGCTCATCATGCTACCATGCAGCTTGTCTGAATAATATGAAGCTTTTCCTTTTAAGCTGATTTGTGCAAATAAAAAGATAATCAGACCGAATAACAGATACAGGCTGATTAAAAATCGTCTGTTTAGCATATTGGCATTTTATCTGTTGCTTGTTGCAAAGTACATAAAAATCTTGGTTTTTACCAAATATTGGTGTGTTTTTCTTACAATTGTTAATTATGATTTAAGATTTATAGATAGAATAGAAAACTTTTTGATTGCAAAAAGTTTTCTATTACTTTTGCTAAGGATAAAAAAAAGAAAAAATTGGTGAATCAGGATTCTCAGAACAATAAGGAACGCATGGAGCAAAAGGAACATGTGCTACGGATTGCCATGCATGAATTTATTCATCACGGTATCAAGCAAGTCAAGATGGATGACGTTGCGAAAATGCTGGGGATGTCCAAGCGTACGCTTTATGAGATTTTTCAGGATAAGGAAGATTTGCTTTTAGAAGGTGTAAAAAGCTATAAGCAATATTGCCGCGAGCAACAGGAGCTTGATTTGCAAAGATCTCAAAATATTTTAGAATTGCTTTTGCGTTCGTTCAGTAGAAAAATGGAAGAATTTCGACATACGAATTTTCGCTTTTATCAGGATATTTATCGTTATCCGAAGGTTCTCCAGTATTTGATACATTGCAGTGAGGAAGAAAATAAGGATTTTCGGGAACAGATGGAACGGGGCGTAAAAGAAGGATTGTTCCGTTCTGACATCAATTACGATATTTTTATATTATTACTTAGTGAACAGTTCCGTGTCTTGTTTGAGCGGGACGGATGGGATCGCTTTTCGCCGATGGATATGTTCCGGTCCATCTTGTTTGTCAGTTTACGGGGCATATTGACTCATCAGGGACTTTTGCTTTTTGAGCAGTTTGTAGATGAAGATTTTATCATTCGTGATACACATTTTTTTGAAGAGACAGAAAGAGTAATTAATAACAGATAAGTGTCAATAATGGAAAAGTTGTTTTTGAAGAAACGTCTGCTGGTTTTTATACCAGTTTTTTTGTTCGGTCTTGTGGGACATGGACAGCAACGGGGATCTGTTTTGCAACTGACTTTGCGTGACGCCATCGGGATCGCTTTAAGCGAGAATCCGACAATCAAGATGGCTGATCAGGATGTAGAACTGAAAAAGGTGAGCCGAAAGGAAGCATGGCAGAGTTTGTTGCCAACAGTCGATTTGTCGGGAAATATTTCCTATACGATTGAAGCGGCTACTATGAATATTGATGGTAATCAATTTAAAATGGGCCGTGACAAGTCTAATTCCTGGACGGGTGCCTTGCAAGTCAGTCTGCCTTTGTTTGCCCCTTCTGTTTATCGTACGATGAACATGACCCGTGAAGATATAGAGCTGGCATTGGAAAAAAGTCGTGAATCACGAAACAGTATGGTTAATCAAACGACAAAGGCTTATTTTCAGCTGCTTTTAGCGCAGGACAGTTATGACGTGCTCAAGAAAAGCTATGATTTCAGTGTTGAAAACTATAATGTGGTCAAGGCTAAATTCGAGCAGGGAAAAGTAAGCGAATATGATAAAATATCGGCTGAAGTACAGATGCGTAACATGAAACCGAGCGTTGTTTCTGCCGAGAATGCCGTGAATCTGGCTATGCTTCAGCTTAAAGTCTTGCTGGGAATATCCGATGCCGAACTTCAGATCGAAATCAAGGATAACTTGAAAAACTATGAAGCTGATGTCGCAGCATTCGACGGACAGATGCTTGTTTCGCTGAAAGAGAACTCTACGTTGAAACAGTTGGATTTCAATGAACGTCTGTTACATTCAAGTTTGAAAGTGCAGAAAGCATCTTTTATGCCGACTTTGGCTTTGAGCTATCAATACCAGTATCAGTCGATCAGTAATGCGGATTTCCGGTTGGGAAATTATAATTGGTCGCCGAGTTCTACTTTGGCTCTGTCGTTGAGTGTACCTTTGTATCGGGCTTCAAATTTTACAAAAGTAAAATCTACACGTATCCAGCTGGAACAACTGACTGAAAATAGAATTAATACGGAGCGCCAGTTGCAGATGCAGGCTACTTCGTATCAGGACAATATGGAAGCCAGTGCGGAACAGTTGACGAGTAACAAGGAATCTGTGGCACAGGCGGAGAAAGGACGGTTGATTGCTCAGAAAAGATATGAAATCGGTAAGGGAACCATTTTGGAACTGAACAGTAGCGAGGTGGCGTTGACCCAATCGCAGCTGACATATAATCAGTCGATTTATGACTATTTGGTGGCAAAAGCAGATTTGGATTATTTAATGGGAAAAGATTATCATGAATAAAAAGAAGAATATGACTAAGAGATTTTGTTTTCACTATGTGATGCTGGGATTGATTGCTTTGGGAGCAGCCGCATGTTCATCAGGCAAGGGCGGCGAAAAGCAAAGCACTACGGATCAGGCAGTACAGGCAGATGAAAAGCCTAAGGTAAAGTTGGCTCAAGTGACAGAACGTGATGTAGATCAGATTGAAGAGTACACGGCTACTGTGGAGAGCGACGTTAAGAACAATATTTCTTCGAATGCAGCCTTACGAATAGAAAAAGTGCTGGTTGATGTCGGTGATGCCGTTAAAAAAGGGCAGGTTCTGGTAAAAATGGATGCTTCGAACCTGGTTCAGTTGGATTTGCAGATTAAAAATCAGGAAATTGAGTTTAAGCGTATTGATGAGTTGTATAAAGTTGGAGGAGCCAGTAAGTCAGAATGGGACAATATAAAGACACAGCTGGATGTGAACCGGACGGCTTATAACACAATGAAGGAAAATACGCAACTGATCAGTCCGATCAATGGTGTGGTTACAGCCCGGAATTATGATGATGGAGATATGGCTTCCACATCACCGATTCTGACCGTAGAAACATTGGCTCCAGTGAAAATGTTGGTCAATGTTTCCGAAACCTATTATCCGAAAGTTAAGAAGGGGATGCCTGTATCTGTAAAACTGGATACGTATGGTGATGAAGTTTTTGCAGGTAAAGTTAGTATTGTGTATCCAACAATTGATCCGGCAACTCATACTTTCCCGGTTGAAATACAGTTGGCAAATGCGGATCAGCGTGTGCGGCCGGGTATGTTTGCACGTGCTACATTGACATTTGGTGTCGAACGCCGTACGGTAATTCCGGACATGGCAATAGTGAAACAAATGGGTGCCGGTGATTATTATGTCTTTATTTATGAGGCTAATGGTACGGTGACTCGTAGTGTTGTGAAACTGGGCCGTCGTATGGGAAATGAGTATGAGGTAATCAGTGGTGTGCCAGCTGGTTCACGTGTCGTAATTGCCGGACAGAATAAACTGGCGAATAAAGTTGCGGTAGATGTGGTTAAGTAACTGGAGGCCCATACTAAGTAGTAATCTTAAAACGAATTAAGCTTATGAGTCTATATGAAGGAGCGGTCAAAAAGCCGATTATGACCACACTCTGCTTTGTGGCAGTGATGATTCTGGGTCTGTTCTCCCTGACCAAGTTACCGGTGGACCTCTATCCGGATATCGACACCAACATGATTATGGTGGTGACGACTTATTCGGGTGCATCGGCATCGGATATCGAGAATAATGTGACCCGTCCCTTGGAGAATACGCTGAATGCGGTCGAACATTTGAAGCATATTACTTCCGAGTCGCGTGAAAATACTTCTGTGATTACCTTGGAATTTGAATATGGTAATGACATAGAGGTGATTACGAATGATGTACGGGACAAACTGGATATGATTAGTTCAATGCTTCCTGATGAAGCGAATACACCGATCATATTCAAGTTCTCTTCTGATATGATTCCGATTGTCATTCTTTCGGTTCAGGCAGAGGAAAGCCGGAGTGCTCTGTACAAAATCTTGGATGATAATGTCGCTAATCCATTGGCGCGTATTGATGGTGTCGGTACGGTATCCATCTCCGGTGCTCCCGAACGGGAAATCAACGTTTATATGGATCCCAATAAAATGGAAGCCTACGGAATTACTGTGGAAGCAGTCAGTCAGGTGATTGCCCAGGAAAACAAGAATGTTCCCGGAGGATCTTTTGATATTGGAAACAATACCTATCCGTTGCGTGTTGAAGGTGAATTTGCAGATCCGCAGCAGATGAAGAATATCATTGTCGGTACGCACAATGGTGCTCCTGTTTATTTGCGTGACGTCGCGCGGATTGTAGATGGTGTTCAGGAAAGAGCGCAGAAGGCGTATAATGAAGGAGTGCAAGGTGCGATGATTGTCATTCAGAAGCAGACGGGTGCCAATTCCGTGCAAATTGCTCAGGATGTCAAGAAAATGTTGCCGACGCTGCAGAAACAGTTGCCAACCGATGTAAAATTGGGTGTGATTGTCGATACTTCGGACAATATTCTGGATACAATCAATTCGTTGACCGAAACGATTCTATATGCCATTTTGTTTGTGGTCATTGTGGTCTTTGTATTCTTGGGACGCTGGCGGGCAACGTTGATTATTTGTATAACCATTCCGATGTCGCTTATCGCTTCGTTTATTTATCTGTTGATTGCAGATGGCTCGTTGAACATGATTTCACTGTCCTGTTTGAGTATTGCAATCGGTAGCGTAGTGGACGACGCCATTGTGGTTCTTGAGAATGTTACAACCCATATAGAACGTGGCTCCGATCCGAAACAGGCGGCTATTCACGGAACAAACGAGGTGGCCATTTCTGTTGTTGCCTCAACATTGACCATGATTGCTGTGTTCTTCCCGTTGACGATGGTGACCGGTATGTCGGGTGTCTTGTTTGAGCAATTGGGTTGGATGATGTGTGTCATTATGACGATTTCTACTATTTCTGCTTTGACGTTTACGCCGATGCTTTGTTCGCAGATGTTGCGCTTGCAGAAAAAGCAGAGCAAGGTGTTCCTTTATTTATATGCTCCGGTCCGTAAATCGCTGGATAAATTGGATGATTTATATGCTCGTTTGCTGGATTGGGGTGTGCGTCATCGTAAAACGGTGATTGCTTCATGTGCCGCTTTGTTTCTGGCCAGTCTGGGATGTTGTTCAGGAATTAATTCCGAATTCTTCCCGACAAGTGATAACGGGCGTGTAGCGGTCAATCTGGAGTTACCGATTGGTACGCGTGTTGAATTTGCCGAAAAGATATCTTTGGAACTGACACGTAAATGGCAGGAACGTTATGGTGAGGATATGGATGCCATTAACTTCAAGGTTGGACAGGCCAGTGATGATGATACCTTCAACTCGTTGTCAGACAACGGTCCGCATATTATTAACTTTAATATTTCTTTTGTTCCGTCTACAGACCGTGAAAAGGGATTACAGGAAATTTGTGATGAAATGCGTGCCGATCTGGCGCAATATCCGGAGTTGGTTAAGACCGATGTAATCATGGGCGGCCAGCATGGTGGTATGGGCGGTCAGGCTATGGCTTCTTTTGAAATTTATGGTTATGATTTCAACCAGACAGACAAGGTTGCCAAGGAGTTGAAAACTAAACTGGAAGAGGTGAAGGGTGTAGCTCAGGTAAATATCAGCCGAAGCGATTATCAACCGGAATATCAGGTCGATTTTGACCGGGAGAAACTAGCTTTACATGGTTTGAACCTGACAACTGCTGCTACCTATCTGCGTAACCGTATTAATGGTGCTACAGCTTCTTATTATCGTGAAGACGGTGATGAATACGACATTAAGGTTCGTTATGAGCCGGATCAGAGAACAAGTGTTGAGGCGCTTGAGAATGTAGTCTTGTATACGGCTAACGGTAAAGGGGTACGCGTGAAGGATGTCGGAACTGTTGTTGAACGTTTTTCACCACCTACAATCGAACGTAAGGACCGTGAACGTATTGTGACGGTTGATGCCGTTTTGTCGGGTATCGCTTTGAGCCAGGGTGTGGCTGCCGGAAATGCCATTATCGACAAGATGGAACTGCCGCAGGGAATTTTCATTAAAGTTGCCGGTTCATATGAGGATCAGCAAGAATCAAACCGGGATTTGGGAACTTTAGCTGTTCTGATTGTCATTCTGGTATTTATCGTGATGGCTGCTCAGTTTGAATCTTTGACTTATCCGTTTATCATTATGTTCTCAATACCATTTGCATTCAGCGGTATTATATTGGCCTTGTTCTTGACAGGAACTCCGTTGAGCATCATGTCGCTTTTAGGAGGTATCATGTTGATTGGTATTGTGGTGAAGAACGGTATTGTGCTGATTGACTATATTTTGCTTTGCCGTGAACGTGGTATGGGTATTATCCGTGCAGTAACGACTTCGGGACGTAGCCGACTTCGTCCGGTATTGATGACAACGCTGACAACAATTTTGGGTATGGTGCCGATGGCGGTCGGTCAAGGTGTCGGAGCTGAGATGTGGCGCCCGTTGGGTGTAGCCGTGATCGGTGGTTTGACCGTATCTACTGTGCTGACATTGATTCTTGTGCCTGTGGCTTATTGTTCGTTTGCCGGAAACGGTGTTGCTTTCAAACGTAAAAAAATGAAAAAAGCCCGTGAGTTGAATGCTTATTATCAGAGTCATAAAGATAAGATGACTCGTGTAAAAGCTAGTGGACGAATCCGTCATCACCATGATGACAGTCAGGAATCTTGATTTGTTTAATATAAAAATAAGAAATATGAAATCAGTGATGATCACTTTTGATCAGGCTTTCTATGAGCGCATTATTGAAACTTTGGACCGTATGAATTGCCGTGGCTTCACTTATTGGCAACAAGTACAGGGGCGAGGTTCAAAAACAGGTGAACCGCATTACGGTTCGCATGCTTGGCCGTCTATGTGTTCGGCAATCATGACGGTAGTGGATGATGCCAAAGTGGATCCATTATTGGAAGTGCTCCATGCGATGGATCAGGAAACAGAGATGTTGGGTTTGCGTGCGTTTGTATGGAACGTTGAAAAAACAATATAAAGCCGCCGCTGTTTGATAAAAACATTAATTAGATGAAAAAACTGCACTCCGAAGGTTTTTAAATCCCCAAGGAGTGCAGTTTTTTATTTTAATAAAATGATTATTATGGCTTATTGTTTGGTTTTGTCGTTTTCTACGGTTTTGAAATCTTCGTATGGAGCTAAAGAGAAAATAACATTACCATAAGAATCTGTTCCAGCGTATCCTGAAACTTCTGCACGTAACGTATAGCGGGCTTTAGGATCGTATTGGCGTACGTTTAAAAAATACAGATAGTTTTTTCGTTTAGAGGTCGCTCTTGTTTCGTCGGCAAATCCACGATGTAAATCTTCGTCGATAACTTTACCGTTTTGCAACAGTTGCATATTCTTAATATTCAATTTGTTTTTTCCTTTGGTATAGAAGAGACCGGCCATGGCACGTCCGTTAGCGTAAATTTTATCTGTAACATCCCATTCCCAGGTAACATATTCAATGGTTTTTACGTCTTCTGGTTCCCAGGTAGCAATGATATGGCCATTGGGCTTGTAGTAATCTACTTTCATTGCATCTAATCGTTTATATTGTTGGTTTAGTCTTTGTTCAAAATCAGTAAAGTCTTTTTTCTGATTTGTCCAGGCAATTTCTGCCAAGGCGAGTAGTCGGGGGAAATTCTGAACATTGATGTCTTTAACCTCTTGGGGTACTGCCGGCCACATATTAGCCTGTACACCTAATAAGCAAGATTTTTCTTTTTCTGTCAGACCGGCGGCGGGATCGTAATCGTATATCTTTTTTATGGTAATGGCATAGGGATAGGCCAAGTCGGCTAAAAGACCGTCATCCGGGGATCCCTGACGGATATCAAAATACAGGTGACTGCTTGGAGTAGCAATAGTTGGAAAACCATATTGAGCTGCATTTTTTACGGCTGAGCTTCCGATCCAGGACATAATATGTGTACCTTCAGGAAGATTTTCTGCATCACTCAGGATGTCGTTCCAGCCGATAGGAGTTTTTCCCTTACTGCGGATGATTTTTGAAACACGTCCAACGAAATAGCTTTGCAGTTCTTCTACTCGTTTCATGCCATTTTTTTCCATAAAACTTTTGATGTGAGGCTCATTTTCCCATACTGAATGAACAACTTCATCTCCGCCAAAGTGAATATATTCGGCAGGGAATAAGGCTGCGATTTCAGTAAAGACATCGTCAAGAAATGTATAAACCTTTTCGCTGGTCGGATCTATGGTGTTAGGTGTAAACTGATGTCCCCAGACATGATAGGTTTCACAGAAAGGCATTACATAATCCGGATATAGATTGTTGTTGGCAGCCAACTCCGGATAGGTGATCAAAAGCGGCCAGCAATGTCCAGGTATATCTATTTCAGGAATAATGCGAACTTGTCTCTTTGCAGCATAATTGATGAGATCTTTCATTTCTTCCTGAGTATAGAAACCACTACGTTTTTCCGGTTGTTGGAATTGTTCCGGGAATCGGGTGGCTTTTTCAGATGTCAGTCTCGGATATTTTTTTATTTCAATTCGCCAACCCTGATCGTCTGTCAGATGTAAATGTAACGTGTTGAGTTTGTATAGTGAAAGAACATCTATATATTTTTTCAGGACATCAATAGAATAAAATGTTCTGCTGACATCCTGCATATAACCGCGCCATTTGAATCTGGGAGCATCCTGAATGGACAGTGCCGGCACGGTAATTACTTCCTGGTTCGTTGGGCTTCCCATAATATTCTCCGGCAACAGCTGGTTTAATGTCTGTGCTCCGTAGAATAGTCCTGCACCACCCGTTGCTTCAATCAGAATACGTTTGTTGCTAATATCTAATTTGTACGTTTCAGATTGTTGGCTTCGTTCGGGAAGGATGAAGCAGATACCTTTTTTTCGGTTTGCTTGCCGTGTCGTTTTTACCGGAAGTTCCCAACCGGTTGCCTTTCTTATGTTCTCCGTCCATAGTTCGGCAATATCTGTTGCAGCCGGTGTTGCATATATTGTGGTTTCTTCATTAAATAAAAAAGGAGGGGCATTTTTTTCAATCAGACTTTGAGGTTGGGGAATGATACTGATGTTGTCGGCAAATGACAATAGATAACCCCATATAGCCAATATGGCTATACAAAAAAATTTTTTCATCATAACTCTAAAATGATTAAGTATTGTTTAATAAGATAATTTGATTCGGTAAAGATACAAAGAAAAAAGTATAATCTGGTCTTTTTCTGAAAACGAAATTACACGCATAACGAAGTGCAAGAGTTGCTCTGGTTATGCGTGTAATTGATTTATGTGGTTTATTTATTATTCTTTTCTAAAAAATCCTGAGCCTTTTCTATAGCTTCATGAATGTTGCTGCAGATGTTTTCTTTGCCCAGCATTTCATTGAATCCGCTGCGTTCGAGTACTTTGTGAACTTTCGGATTAACTCCGGAAAGAATGATATGAATACCTTCTTTGCGGCTGATTTCACAAAGGTTGGTCAGATTATGGATTCCTGTTGAATCGATAAATGGGATTTTGCGCATCCGGATAATTCGTACTTTCGGACGTTCCTTTGTTAATAATACGACTTCTTCAAAGCGACTGGCAATACCGAAAAAATATGGGCCGTTGATTTCGTAGGTTTCTACGTCTTTTGGTAAGGTCAGATGTTCTTCTTCACCCGAAATGGTTGTATCTTTGGTATGTACGATTTCGTCTCGGTCAATTTTGACTTCTACTACTTCCATTACTCGTTTGATAAACAGCAGACAAGCCAGTACGAGACCAAACTCAATGGCAATAGTCAGGTCAAAGATGACAGTCAGGAAGAATGTTATCAGCAATACGGCTACGTCCGATTTTGGATTTTTCAGTAATTCACGGAAGGTTCTCCAACCGCTCATGTTATAACTGACAATGACCAAAACGCCGGCCAGGCAGGCCATTGGGATGTACTGTGCCAAAGGCATTAGAAAAAGGAATATCAATAATAAAACCAATGCATGAATTACGCCGGCAATCGGAGTCTTTCCACCATTATTGATATTCGTCATGGTTCTGGCGATGGCACCGGTTGCAGGGATTCCACCGAAAAGTGGAGAAAGAATATTAGCTATACCCTGACCAACAAGTTCTTGGTTGGAGTCGTGACGGTCACCGATGACGCCATCAGCAACAGTTGCTGATAATAAAGATTCAATAGCGCCCAAAATGGCAATTGTGATGGCTGGTTGAAGCAGTCCCTTTGCTGTTTCCCAGCTCATGTGAGGCATAGTCAGCGCAGGAATAGATGCATTGATTTGAAAACGGTCGCCAATGGTCTCGATACTGTTTATACCGGCATATTCCTTCAACAGATAGACACCGACAGTCATAAGAATAATGGCAATAAGTGAACCTGGGATTACACGAGAGATTTTAGGTGATATGGCAATGATTATGATACTGACGATTCCGACACCTGCCGACCACCAGTCTATTGTGCCAAAACATTGTATATAGGCAATCCATTTCTCGATAAAATCAGAAGGAACTTCGGCCATAGTCAGTCCAAACAAGTCTTTGATTTGAGTCGTAAAGATGGTTACGGCAATACCACTGGTAAAGCCGACTACAATAGGATAGGGGATGAATTTGATAATCGTTCCCAGACGGAATACGCCAAGCAGAACGAGAATGATACCTGCCATAATTGTGGCAATGAGCAATCCGCTTTCGCCATACTGTTGGATAATGCCATAAATAATAACAATAAAGGCACCAGTCGGACCGCCAATCTGTACCCGGCTTCCTCCGAAAATAGAGATGGCCAGACCGGCAATAATAGCAGTGATAATTCCTTTCTCAGGAGTGACTCCCGAAGCGATGCCGAATGCAATGGCCAATGGCAAAGCTACGATACCAACAATGATACCGGCCATAATGTCTGAGGCCAGTTTTGCTTTGGAATAATTCTTCAGATCCGTGAAGAGTTTGGGCTGAAACGTGAAACCTTTCATAAAAAATAAACTGTTCGATTTTTAAATTTGAGTTGCAAAATTACGATTTTTTATTCAATTTACTGTGCTTTTTTTATAATAAAATAACCTTTTTGCTAACTCTATATATCAAAAACTGCATTTTCTAGTCTTTATTCTCTGAGTGAATTGTGAAAAATAGAGAGAATACGTAAGCAAAAAACAGATTAAGGATTAAAAAAAGTCATTCATTTAAGTATAAATGTGTGGTTTTGATATATTTTATCTATCTTTGCGCAGAAATCCAATAATTAATAAAATCTTAAAATACCATTTATTATGTTTGAAGGACAACCTAAAGGTCTTTATGCGTTGGCTTTGGCCAACACGGGCGAGCGCTTCGGTTATTATACGATGCTTGCTATTTTTGTTTTGTTTTTAAAAGCCAATTTTGGCTTGTCTCATGCCGTAGCCGGTAACATTTATTCTATATTTCTGGCTTTGGTTTATTTTCTTCCATTTATCGGAGGTATTTTGGCGGATAAGTTTGGTTATGGCAAGATGGTGACGATAGGTATTGTGGCCATGTTTGTCGGTTATGTTCTTTTGGCGCTTCCTATGGGAACTGGTACATTAGGCCTGATTGCTATGGGTGCTGCGTTACTCGTGATTAGTGCTGGTACGGGACTTTTCAAGGGAAATTTGCAGGTAATGGTCGGTAATCTTTATGATACACCTGAATATGCTTCTAAGCGTGATTCTGCATTCAGTATTTTCTATATGGCCATCAATATCGGTGCTCTTTTTGCTCCTACCGCTGCTGTTGCCATGATGGATTATGCACAGAGCGCTTTAGGTGTCAGTGAAAATGATTCTTATCATTATGCTTTTGCTGTAGCTTGTTTGTCTTTGATTGTATCCATGGCTATTTATTATGGATTCCGCAGTACGTTTAAGCATGTTGAAGGCGGAAGTAAACCTGTTGCTTCCGGTAAGACTCAGGAGGCAACTGTGGAAGAACTTTCTCCGCGGGAAACGAAAGATCGTATTGTTGCTTTGTGTCTGGTTTTTGCTGTGGTTATTTTCTTCTGGATGGCTTTCCATCAGAATGGTTTGACGCTGACTTATTTTGCTGATGAATTTACTGCAAGAAGCTCTGAAGGATTAGAAAGTATGATGTTCAGCGTATGGAATCTGGTAGCAGTTATTTTTATTGTGTATGCCCTCTTTTCATTATTCCAGTCTAAAACTGGTAAAGGTAAGGCTATTTCTGCAATTGTTATTCTTTTGTCTGTTGCTTTCCTGGGATGGCGTTATGCAAATATTGATGGTGCAACTGCAGTAAATGCACCTATTTTCCAACAGTTTAATCCATTCTTTGTGGTAGCTCTGACACCGGTTTCTATGGCAATTTTCGGTTCTTTAGCTCGTAAAGGTAAAGAGCCTTCAGCACCTCGTAAGATCGGTTTGGGTATGTTGGTTGCTGCTTGTGGTTATATTTTAATGATGTTTGCTTCTTTCGGTTTGTTAACTCCGAACGAGCAGGCTGCTGCATTGGATGCTGGTACAGCTTCTTTTGTATCACCGAATTGGTTGATTTCAACTTATTTGGTATTGACTTTTGGTGAATTGCTGTTGTCTCCAATGGGTATTTCTTTTGTTTCTAAAGTGGCTCCTCCGAAATATAAAGGTATGATGATGGGTGGTTGGTTCGTTGCTACGGCAATTGGTAACTACTTGACTTCTGTTGCTGCCATGTTGTGGGGTGATATCAATTTATGGGTCGTTTGGGGCGTTCTGATGGGGCTCTGTTTGTTAGCTGCCCTGTTTATTTTCTCTGTTATGAAGAAATTGGAGAAAGTTGCCTGATTGAATAATTAGATCATTGTATATAGAAAATGCGCCGTTGCCTGTACATAAGGAAAACGGCGCATTTTTCAAGTCTTTTCGTGGCCATTATGTGGCTTGCACGTATTATGGTGAAAAAGATTGTAGATGAATTTTAAGATTGTAAACAGGATAAAAAATGAAAGAAGACTACAAAGTTAATCCCGAACTGTTGCATCATGAAACGGGTTCGGGCAGAAAATTACTACCGGTTTGGGTAGCATTTGTGCCCTTGGTTATTTTGGTGGGCTTACTTGTTTTTGTGATTTCTGCATTTGGCAGTGATGCGTTGTCCGGTGCCAGTCAGATTGCTTTGCTGACAACGTCTGCATTTTGTGTATTGATAGGTCTGATGCTTAAAACCATGCATTGGAGTGATTTTGAACAGGCCGTAAATGAGAATGTCAGTGGCGTGGCACAGGCTATTCTGATTCTTTTATTGATTGGTGCTGTCGGAGGGTCCTGGATGGTAAGTGGTATTGTACCGACCATGATTTATTACGGTATGCAGTTGATAGATCCACAATGGTTTCTCGTATCTTCTTGTGCTATTTGTGCCTTTATTTCGGTGATGACCGGAAGTTCCTGGACGACCATTGCTACAATCGGTATTGCTTTGATGGGTATTGGCAAGGCACAAGGATTTGCCGAAGGTTGGATTGCCGGTGCTATTATTTCTGGGGCATATTTTGGTGATAAGATTTCTCCGATGAGTGAAACGACTGTTTTGGCTGCCTCTACTACGCGCACGCCACTTTTTACCCATATCCGTTATATGACTTATACGACGGTACCTTCGTTTGTCATTACTTTGACAGTTTTTGCGATAGCCGGTCTGATGCATCAAGAATCGAGTGCACAAAGTATGGGTGAATTTACGGATGGTTTACAGCGGGTTTTTGTCATTTCTCCGTGGTTGATGCTTGTTCCGTTGGTTACGGCTTTGATGATCGCTCGGAAACTCCCGGCCGTAGTTATTCTTTTTGTTGCAACCGTGTTAGCCAGTATGGCTGCCATATTGGTTCAGACAGATTTGGTCGATCAAATAGCGGCTGATGATTTGGGAGTTTGGATGAATCGTTTCAAAGGAGTTATGATTCTGGTCTACGGAAGTACCAGTCTGGATACCGGTGTTCCGGCTTTGAATGAATTGGTGGCTACACGGGGAATGTCGGGCATGATGAGTACCGTTTGGCTGATTTTCTGTGCGATGATTTTTGGAGCATCTATGAGTGCGGCCGGCATGATTGAAAGTATTATGCGTATGTTTATTCGTTTAGCACATAATACTTTTTCATTGGTGGCTTCTACCGTAGGTGTCGGACTCTTTATGAATATTGTTTGTGCAGACCAGTATCTGTCTCTGATTCTTACGGGGAATATGTTCCGTGATACGTATAAGAAATTAGGTTTTGAAAGTCGGTTGTTGAGCCGTACTACAGAAGATGCCGTCACGGTGACTTCTGTTTTAATACCTTGGAACTCCTGTGGTATGACCCAATCTATGGTGTTGGGTGTTTCTACATTGGTTTATTTTCCATATTGTTTCTTTAATTATTTGAGTCCTGTTATGACTTTGATTGTAGCAGCTTTGGGTTTTCGGATCTTTAGAACTGGTTCTGGAGATGCAGATAAAGACAATAAAACTATTGGAAACTGAATAAAGAGAACAAAATAAAAAAGGAACCGTTTTTACCATTTATCAACTTTGGTAAAAACGGTTTCTTTTTAGACTTATTCGTCAAGTTCTTTTTATTTTATAGTCCATATTTCATTGATTTCTTTTCGGACTTTTTCCGGAACAACATTTTGACTTGGATAACCGATAGGGATTATGGCAATAGGATTCTGGTTTTCTGGTAACTCAAACAGTTCGCGGAACAATTGTATTCGGAAATTACATACCCAACATGTGCCCAGTCCTTGCTCTGCCGCAGCTAAACAGAGGTGTTCTATTGCAATTGTGACATCGATGTCTGCATGATTCTTCTCATCATATCTTCTGGTCCAGGCTTCGTCCGTTAGGGCATATGCTACAATGTAGGCCGGCGCTTCCTGTATCCATTCGCGTCCATAACATTGCTGGATTTTCTGTTTGTCAGTTTCGTTGGTGTATATGGTGAAATGCCAAGGTTGCTTGTTTACTGCAGAAGGTGCCAGACGGACACATTCCATAATGTAATCCAGTTTTTCCTGAGGAATTGCTTCCGGTTTGTATGAGCGTACGGAATAACGTTGTTCACAAAGTTCTTTAAAATTCATAAGTTTGATTCTTTTAAGTTGATGATAGTATTGTTATAAAACGTAGATTATTTGACTTTAATCTCAATTGAAGCAGGTTCAAGGCCTTCGCCGCTGACTTGTATTTTCAGTTTACCTTTAGCATCTTTTTTCCCGCGAACAATAGCTAAGGCCAGACCATTGAATGATGCTCGTTCTGGACTTTGAAAGGGGGTAAAGGAAGTAGGATCACCATTATCTGTTGCGACAAGTTCTCCACAGCCCATTACGTCTATTTTTAGTGGTAAGCAAGCTGTTGGTACTTTTCTGTTTGCTTCGTCTGCAACTGTAATTGTGATAAAGGCCAGATCGTCTGTTCCTCTTTTTAACGTACTCCGATCTGTTGAGAGCAGGATTTTTCGGGCTGTTCCGGTGGTTTCTATTTCATCTTCAGCCCATGGTTTCCCATTTTTATAGGTTATGACTTTGACGTTGCCGGGTTGATAGATTACGTTGTCCCATATCAGACGAAAATCCCTGCCTTCTGTTTTCTTCTTTCGTCCATAACTTTTTCCGTTTACGAATAATTCAGCTTCTGTCCCCGAAGTATAAACATGTATGGGAATGATCTTTCCTTCCTGTCCCGGCCAGTTCCAATGAGGAAGAATATGGGCCATAGGTAAGTCCGGACGCCAATGTGACTGATATAGATAATATCGGTCTTTGGGAAATCCTGCGAGATCCACAATACCGAAGTAGCTGCTTCGTGAAGGTGGTTGTGTACGTTTAAGTGTTTCTAGTTGGGCCTCTAATTCGGCTTTTTTAGATGGATCTGTTCGGAAATTCAAAAGATTCGTATTGTCAGAATTGAACGGGGTGGGTTCACCCAAATAATCAAAACCAGTCCAGACATATTCGCCTAATAAATGCGGAAAACGATAGTTTGTGGCAAACTGTGTATCCGGGTTGCAGCCCCATCCGGGGGCATCCTTATCGTATGATGTTATCTGAAAGTTTTTACGTATGGTATCGCCAAGGAAGTAGATGCCTCGTGTACTCAAACAGGAAGAGGTTTCAGTTCCGATTGTCGGCATATTCTTATAATATTCATCTTGATCCCATTTGGCCTGTTCCTGGAAGAAATAATTGACTCCCATGATGTCCAAGGCTTTGCTGGCACCTGAGGCGCGTCCTCCGTTAGGATCATTATATCCGTTTGTTACCGGACGTGTTTTATCCAGAGCTTTTACAATATCAACCAAATGACGTGTCATTGTGACATCTTGTTGTTCCATGACTTCGTTACCAATCGACCAAAAAATAACCGAAGGGTGATTCCAGTCTCTACGTATCAAGGCTTCCAGGTCTTTTTGGTGCCAGTCTTTATACAACTTATTATAATCCCATTCCCGTTTTCCATGTGCCCAGGCGTCGAATGCTTCATCCATAATCAACATGCCGGTTTTGTCTGCCAAATCCAATAAATCGGGTGCCGGTGGATTATGTGATGTTCTGATTGAATTACAGCCCATTGTTCTCATGATACGGAACTGACGTTCTAATGCACTTCTGTTGAATGCAGCTCCCAATGCACCGAGATCGTGATGATTACAAACTCCTTGGATCTGTACCTTTCGTCCGTTCAGGAAAAACCCTTCGCGTGATACTTGGATATCGCGAATTCCAAAAGGAGTATAATAGCGGTCCGTTTCTATACCGTTATTCTGTATTGTTATACAGGCAACATAACGATTTGGATTTGTGATATCCCATCGTTTCACATGTTGCATTTGCTGTTGCAAATGAATTTTTTTCGTTTCTTGTGCTGTTAAGGATAGTATCTGTTCTTCGAATTGAAGAACTTTTTTACCAATACGGTCTAACGAATCCAATTCATATATAGATGTATTAATTATTGTTTGCGCTTTTTGATTTAAATGGTTTTCTACTTCAATTGTGAAATGTAAGTCTGCTGTTTGATCAGTTAAATTGGTCGTTTCCATTTTGGTTCCCCAATGTCTGATATGTACTTGTCCGGTTTTTACAAGCCAGACATGACGATAGATGCCAGCTCCCGGATACCAGCGTGAATCCCATTTTTCTGTGTCTGTTCGTACTGCTAATAAATTTTCTTGGCCAATCTGAATATATGGAGTTAAATCCAGTCGGAATGAATTGTAACCATATGGCCATGTCCCGACGTATTTACCGTTTAACCAAACTTGTGCGTTAGCCATGACACCGTCGAAATCAATATAGAACCGTTTTCCTGCATCTTTTTTGTTTATTTTAAATGCTTTTCGATACCAGCCGATGCCTTGGAACGGAAGTCTGCCAGTATTACCAGCAAGATCCATTCTGAATGGACCCTTGATGGCAAAATCATGAGGTACATCTAATATTTCCCAATCAGAATCGTCGGTTGATGGTTGGAATATGCCGGATGGTTCCTTTTTATATGTCCCGTCAGCTTGTAAGCCATAACGGGCAAAACGCCAGTTTTCATCGAATGAAACAACTTGGGCTTGTCCTGATCGTAATAGGATCTGATTTTTGGCTCTTACCTTGAAAGTACCGGCCAAACATAGAATCACAATACAGATCCATAATTTTGTTGTTCTTTTCATCATTATGTTTTTCATTATTTCGTTTTTTGGGGAGTTAGTAAATTCTAATATGCAAAGATAATCAAGGAATAGAGAGTATACAAAAAAATAATTTTTTTATTTATGCTTATAAGTAGTTGATTATTAATTTGATATATTGATGAAATATTCTCATGATTGTTAATGAAAGTGAAAAATAAGAATTCTGCCATTAGGTAATCTCAGTTTTCGCTCAGTCAAAATTTACACCATCAGAAAACAAGCACGATATCCGGATTTCAATCAGTGATGGAACACCAATGACGATGACCGGTATTTTTGGAAATGCATTTTCAGATGCTGTATTGGGAAGTAAACGTACCGATGAAAAGGTTTTGGGAGTGTTTGGTTTGGGTTACCGTTATGCAATCAACCGTTTTAAAGTCGGTGGTGATTTAGGATTTGGTATAGCAAGCAGCAAATTAGCTTTTGCCGGTCAGCCTGCTCCGTCAATCAAAGAACGTGATATTCATTTGTTGGTACTTACTACCGCAGAGTTTTCTTACTTCCGGAGAGGTCTTGTCGAACTTTATGGATCTGCAGCTGCCGGTGTTGATTTGAAACGTCATTCAGAGTCTGGGCTTACACCGGAAGGTAAGGAGATGGCAAGTGCAAAATCGGACTTTGGAGCATCATTTGCTTACCAGGTTAATCCAATTGCCGTACGCGTAGGAAACGACCGGATCGGTGGTTTTGTTGAGGCCGGTTTTGGTACTAAGGGCTTTGTTACGGCAGGTGTTAGCCTTGGATTCTAATGAGCGCATGAGCCAGTAATGCCACTCTGAAGGTTTTCTAATCACGTAAGAATAATACCTTAATATTTCTTTTCACCGTAATTTTTTTCCGACGCAATATGAGGGACGTATTTCTTCCGTGACGGATGTCCGTATGAAAGAAGGAAACAAACAGGAGCACGAACGCACTTTGTCACTCGACATGCCGGCTGTTTCATTGATGTTGGAAGGGCCGATCTGGAAAAACCGGATGTCTTATCTGGTCAGTGCCCGTCGGAGTTGGCTCGATTTTTTCGATGCAACGCCTTTCTCTTCGTTGCAGGCGATGGCCTGCTATTCCGACGATGAATATCATTTTCCGGATGACCAGGGAAACCGGGAGACGGGTATGCGTTGGCGGAATCCTGTCTGCGTTTTATAAAACCCGTCGACGGGTTGCGGCGTTGCGTCCTGATGCTTTTCCGGTGGATAACCAGTGGCACGAATATATCATGACGGGCGATGGAAACAGTTATGGGGCAAAAGCTTATCTTGCGACAGACTGGAAACGACTGGGAATTCAGCTGTCCTATGCGTATATCCGTAGTTGGGAATGGTTTTCTGATTATGCCAGTTTGGGTCGGTTGCCTTCGCTTTACGATGTTCCTCATGCCTTTGCAGCGGCTCTGACATATCGTTTCACGGAACGTTCTTCCGTATCCCTTGGTGGCGAGATTCGTTCCGGACGGGTACAGGATCTGGATGAAGATATGGAGGCCATTCCCGAGGAACAGTTCCGAAGTTTTCGTGATCCGCTCCGTTATCGGCTCGATGCCGGTTATGGTTATCAGAAAACATTTCGGAATGCTCTGTTGGCTTTTCGTGTAGGATTATACAGTATTGTCGGAAATCCACCTTTAGAAGAGATTCAAAACTTCTATTTTGTAAATTTCCAGCAGCAGTGTTTGCCTTATGCGGCGATGAGTGTCCGTTTCTAGTACTGCCGGTAGCGTTCTGAGTCTCTCAATCAAAATATTTTTTTTTTATTTGGTCGATTTCTTTGGCCTGTTTCGTTGCATCTTTCGTTTTCCGTGGTTATATTTGATGGCGAACTTTAATTTATCAAGACTATGGCAACACTTTTTACTCTTCCGGTTCTGCCGTATGCGTTGCAGGATCTGGAACCTGTGATCAGCAAACAGACGTTGGATTTTCATTATGGCAAACATTTGCAAGCTTATGTAAATCAATTGAATGCTTTGTCCGAAGGAACTCCATACGCTGAGATGACTCTCGAGGAAATCATTCGTCAGGCACCGGCAGGACCTCTTTTCAATAATGCCGGTCAGGTGTATAATCATACCCAGTATTTCCTGCAATTTCAGACCCCAGTGGTTGATGAGGCTACACATGTGCCATCCGGCCGTTTGTTGGAAGCATTGGTCGGAGCATTCGGCAGTTTTGAAGCGTTCCGCGAACGTATGACTGCGGCGGCTACCGGACTTTTCGGATCTGGTTGGATCTGGTTGGTTCAGAATGAATCCGGAACGTTGGATTTATTGCCTTGTCCGAATGCCGATAATCCGGTGAAACACGGAGTGAAAGGACTGATGTGTTTCGATGTGTGGGAACATGCCTATTATCTGGATTATCAGAATCGTCGGGCCGATCATCTGAAAGCTTTGTGGCGTCTGATCGATTGGGCTGTTATCGAACAGCGTATGGGTTGATCGTTATTCCGGCATATTCTTATACGTTCAGACTTTCGATATAGCTTTCCAGTTTTTTATAGAAAGGCGAGCGGCATAATGTGGCCTTGTTACCCAGCAGGATCAGTTTCATTCGGGCTCGGGTGATGGCCACATTCATGCGGCGCAGGTCATTCAGAAAACCGATATTTCCTTCCTGATTGGCGCGTACGAGACTGATGACAATAATGTCACGTTCCTGTCCTTGAAAACCGTCGACGGTGTTGACGGTGATGGCTTGTCGGAACGGTTTGAAATACGGATCTTTTTTTAATAATTGCCGGAGCAGGACGACCTGACCTTTGTAGGGTGAGATCAGTCCCAGATCAATGCGTTCGGATAAGATTCTTTCTTTTCCGATTTTCTCAAAATAGCGGCGGATGGTTTCAATCGTCATTTCTGCTTCTGCACGGTTGCAGCGACTCAGTCCGTCGGTGGTTTCTTCCGGCATGGTGTCGTCGTCCGTTTGCGTGTCGATCCATTCTATGGGGGTATCCCAATCAAGAATTCCTCTGTATTTGACTTCCGGGGCGCTTTTCAGTTTTCCGCCGTAGAACCATTCGGCCGGGAAACGCATGATTTCTTCATTCATGCGGTATTGAATTTCAAGCAGATGGACGGTCGCCGGTTTGTTTTCTGCGATGGCCTGCATCAGGGTGCGGTCCAGTCCGCCTCGTTTGGCTTCGAACGATTTGATGGTGGGGGGGAGTTGCTGATGGTCGCCGGCCAGAATGACGCGTCCGGCTTTTTGTATGGCAATCCAGCAGGCGGCTTCGAGAGCCTGTGCCGCTTCGTCGATAAACAGGGTAGAGAATTTCTTGCCGGTTAATACCCGGTTGGCCGAGCCGGTCAGCGTGGAGGCGACAACGCGCGCTTCGTTGAAAAGTGCTTCGTTGATGGCAATTTCCAGTTCTGTGGCCCGTTCGCGCAGTCTGGCTATCTTTTGATGGAAGCTGTCGCCCGATGCATGACTTTTTCGATTGGTATACAGGTCGCGGATGGCTTTCCGGATGGCCCATAATTGGGGATAGGACGGATGACTTTCGAAGCGCCGTTCGTAGGTGAACGAAAGCATTTTGTCGTTCACCCGGGCCGGATTACCGATGCGCAGAACCGGTACACCGCGGTCAACCAGTTTTTCGGCAATCCAGTCGACAGCCATATTACTTTGTGCACAGACGAGCACCTGACTTTCCCGATGGAGTGTTTCGTAGATAGCCTCTACCAGCGTAGTTGTTTTTCCAGTTCCCGGAGGTCCGTGGACAATTGCTACGTCTTTGGCGCGCAGCACCAGATTGACGGCGGCTTCCTGGCTCGTGTTCAGCCAGGGAAAGCGTATGGGTTGAAAAGCATAGTTGCCGGCTGGTTGTGTGCCGTGAAAGATTTCACGCAGTTCGGGCAGTCTGCCGGTTTTGGCCCGAAGTACCCGGTCGAGTGCTTCGAACATCAGTTTGTAGGTTGTTTCGTCCAGATAAAGCTGCACCCCGAGCCGATAAGCGGATTGAAGGGCGCTCCAGCCTTCCGGACCGGGAAGGGTAATGGTCATTATGTCGCCGTCTACATAGCTTACCTGTCCTTGGATATTCATATATTTGAGCCGGCCTTCTCCGCCACGACGGATGTTGTCGCCCGAAATTTCTTCCGTGAAGAAACAAACCGGTTTTCCCGGTTCAAAGTTATGGTCGGTGTCGAGTTGTTCCGTACGCTCCACTTCAATGGTAAACTGGTTGAGCGAATTGTAGTAGCTTTTGCGTACGCGTAAAGGAAACCAGCAGACTCCCTGACGGATTTTCCGGTTGATGCCTGTCGTTTCGGTCTGCTTTTCGAAAAGCCGTTTCTCCTCTTCGTATTCCAATTCGAGCAGTTGTCGCTGTTTTTGTAGGGTGAGTATGCTGGATCCTGTTGCCATGATTTATGCTTCTTTGAATTTCTTTGATTTTGAGATAATTACTTCCCTTGTTTTTTTAGGCCTTTGTTCAGGCTTATCTTGTTTTTTTATTTCTACGACTTATTTGAATTTTTAATTATCGCGTTTTAACCTGATTTTCTTTTTTCATTTGCGCCCGGCTTTTGCTTTGGGTCACCAGCCAGACTCCTCCGAAGACCAGAGCCACGGCAAGCCCCTGTTGCCAACCGAAAACGCCCAGTCCGACAGCAACACTGACCAGACAAGCCACAATGGGCTGTACGTAGTTATACATGCTGACCACTGTCGGGCGTAAAGTCTTCTGTCCGTACATCATCAGGATATAGGCCAGGAATGTGGCCCCGACGACGACAAATGCCGTTTCGAGCCAGGTGGTCAGTCCGATTTCTGTCCAGGGCAAAGCATTCAGTTCCGTATAGCTGAACGGCAGAATGACGATGGCTGCATACGTAAACATCCATTTCATGCAGGTAATGACATGATACTGGCTGACGAAATTCTTGAAAATAGTCAGATAAACGGCAAAGCTGCATTGGGCAAACAGACAGAGCAGGTCACCGGTCAGATTGCCGGATTTGTTTCCTGCGGCACCGGTACTTCCCAATATAAGCAACAGAGCACCGATGGCTCCCAGAAAAATACCCAATACCTTTTTATTGGTCACCGGTTCTTTCAGGAACAGGGCTGCCAGAATCATGGTCACGATCGGCATGGTCGTTGTCACAATACTGGCATTGACCGGCGAAGTGAGCGACAGTCCGATGGTAAAGCAGCACTGGTTGAACACAATGGCCAGCATGGCTGCAAAAAAGAAACGGAGCAGATGGGCTGGAGGGACTTCTTTCTTTTCCCGGACAAAGAGTGAGGCGATCCAGAAACAAATGGCTGCTCCGACAGCCCGGAACGTTACCATACTCAAACCACTGATACCATGAGCCATGGCATCTTTTCCCATGGGCGACATCAGTCCCCAGCAGGCACAGGCCACAAACATGCTGGCATGTCCCCAAATGTTTTTGTCTTGTTTCATAGGTTGTGAATGCATTCTGTGATTGTTTAAATCATGCAAAGGTACAGCTTTTCAGGCAAAAAGTTTTGGATTTATCATTGTTTTATTGCTGCTTTCCGATTATCTTTGTTGGCATACCTTTATAGAAGAATGATATGGAAAAGCAAGGTGAATATATTCGTCGCGTAGAGATTGACTCTTTGTGGAGCGGACGCCATCATGTGATTTGGAATTTGCAGCCCGATGTGAACATTCTGAGTGGCGTGAATGGCGTGGGCAAGAGTACGATTCTGAACAAAGTAGTCCGTTATCTGGTGCAGCAAGCCAGCGGTTGTCTGAGTCGTGACATGCCAGGAGTCAAGATTACGTTTCATCCGAAAGATGCCGAAAGCGTGCGGTTTGACGTAATCCGAAGTTTCGACCGGCCTTTGATTCAAGGCGGTTTGTTGGAGAAACTTACGGATACCCGTGTGGCAACGGAGCTCGACTGGCAGCTCTATCAGCTTCAGCGCCGTTATCTGGATTATCAGGTCAATATCGGTAATCGGATGATCGAGATGTTGACCAGTGGTAATCCCGATGCCCAACGGTTGGCTCAGGAGCAGGCTTTTGCCAAGACTCAGTTTCAGAATATAGTGGATGAGCTTTTTCAGGAAACGGGTAAGACGATAGATCGGAAAAGTAACGAAATCCTGTTTTTCCAAATGGGTGAAGTGTTGGCTCCTTATCAGTTGTCTTCAGGAGAAAAACAGATTCTGGTGATCCTGCTGACGGTGTTGGTCGAGGATAAACAGCCTTACGTATTGTTCATGGACGAGCCGGAAATCAGTCTGCATGTGGAATGGCAACAGAAACTGATCGACCTGATCCGTCAGATCAATCCGAAAGTCCAGATTATTTTGACGACGCATTCACCGGCGGTTATTATGAACGGTTGGATGGATGCCGTGACGGAAGTTTCCGACATTACGAAAGAATAAACAACTGTCCCCTGTGGATTAAACCGATTCTGATTATGGCAAAGCGATTGTCCGAGCATTTGAATTCCCTTTATGTGGGAGCTGCTAATAAAATGCGTCCGAAAAAGACGCGTCGTCGGATTGTGGCTTATGTGGAAGGGTATGATGATGTGTCCTTCTGGCGGTCTGTGCTGGATGAGTTTGAGGACGAAGAGCATTATTTTGAAGTAATGCTGCCTTCGCGCACATCGCTGGGTAAGGGCAAGAAACTTGTCCTGACCAATCAGTTGGGCGAGCAGTTGGGCGAGAATATGATTGCGTGTGTCGATGCCGATTATGATTATTTGTTGCAGAATGCCAATTATACTTCCCGGTTTATCAACCGTAGTCCTTACGTGTTTCACACCTATGTCTATGCCATAGAGAATTATCAGTGCTATGCACCCAGTCTGCACAGTGTTTGCGTCATGGCGACGCTGAACGACCATCAGTTGGTCGATCTGGAAGGCTTTATGCGCAAGTATTCCATCATTATCTGGCCCTTGTTTGTCTGGTCAATCTGGGCTTACCGGAATAATTGTTATCGGGAATTTACGATGACGGATTTCGGCAATATCATTTCCTTTGGTGAGATTAATGTTTATCATCCCGAGAATACGCTGGAGGCCGTACGCCGCAGGGTAAACCGGAAAATGGCTGCCTTGCAGCATCATTTCCCGGAGGCAAAACGGAGTTACGAACCCCTGAAAAAGGAATTGCTCCGTTTGGGAGTAACGCCCGAAACTACTTACCTTTATATTCAGGGACACACACTTTTTGATAATGTCATATCTCCTTTGCTGGTTCCAGTCTGTACACTGCTCCGTAAGGAACGCGAGCGCGAAATCCATCGGTTGGCAGAACACGAAGTGCAGATGCAGAATGAATTGTCGTCTTATCAGCACAGTCAGAATCCGGTAGAGGCGATGTTGCGAAAGAACCAGAATTTCAAAACGGCCCCTCCTTATCAGCTTTTACGCAGAGATCTGTCGCGGCTTATGGAGCGGATTCGAAGGTCTGAAGAAGAGAAAATTCAGACGGCCGACGCACAACAGCCGGAAGAAATACAGAATCAGGACTGAGCCGAAATTTTCTTTGAACAGGGCTTATTTATTGGGGATAAAATTTGTCCGTCAATAGAAATGAATCTGATTTACAGCAGATAATCAAAATGGCTTTATCGGTTCTTTGTATCAGAAGCGATAAAGCCATTGTTATATCAGGTTGGTATATTGAAACCAATACCTGTTGTCGTTAATTGAAATATTTTTCGATTTTCTTAATCAGCATACTTTTACAGAATACCACCACGCTGTCTCCAGCCTGAATCATCGTATTTCCGCTTACGAGCATACCTTCACCTTTACGGACCAGACCACCAATAGTCACTCCGTGAGGCAATCCCAGGTCTTTCACCGGTTTGCGGGTGACTTTGGCATCTTCTTTGACTACAAATTCTGCTACATCGGCATTGGCCAGTGTGAGGCATTTTACGTTGGCCACATCCGCATCGAGCATCATCTGGTAAATATGACTGGCCGCAATGGCCTTCTTGTTGATTATCGTACCGATATCCAGTTTCTCGGCCATACCGATATAATCCATGTTTTCAATCAGCGCTACCGTTTTTCTGACACCCATTCTTTTTGCCGTCAGGCAGGCCAGAATGTTCACTTCCGTCTGGTTGGTCAGTGCGACAAATGCCTGAGTACGGCTGATATCCTCGTCGGCCAGTAAGGCTGCATCCCGACCATCTCCTTGAATGACCATAATATTCTTGTCGGCTAAAGACAGGTTCAGACGGTCGCAGGTGGCTTTGTCCTGATCGATGATTTTTACGTTCATATAGTTCGGTTTGAACAAAGCTGTGTGCAGACTCATCAGGCCACCACCCATGATAATGACATTCTTGACATCTTCATAATGTTCCTTGCCTACAATTTTTCGGATATAAGGAATATATTTTTTGGTCGTCATGAAATAAACCAGATCGCCCAGCATCAATTTGTTGTCTCCGTTGGGGATGATGGTTTCTTCGCCTCGTTTGATGGCTACTACGTGATAGTTTGATCCCGGACAGCATAAGTCTTTTAAGGGAATGTTTAGAATTTCAGCTGTATCCCGTAGTTTTATACCCAACATGATGAGTGCTCCGTTGTGCACTTCCCACCATTGTCGTACCCAGCTTCTTTTCAGGGCATCAACAATTTCATGGGCTGCCAGCAATTCCGGAAAAACCATGGAATTGATACCCATACGCTTGAAAAAATCCCGATGCTCCGGTTGCAGATATTCATCGTTGTCGATGCGGGCTACTGTTTTCTTGGCTCCCATGGCACTGGCCAGCATACAACAGGTCATGTTTTTGTTCTCGTCCGGAGTTACGGCGATAAAAAGATCTGCTTCTGCCGTACCTGCTTCTTTAAGACCGCTTATGGAAGTCGGAGAAACATTGAGCGTCATCAGGTCAAAATTTCCGGAAATATTGGAGAGTTTTTGCTCACTTTCGTCAATCAGTACGATGTCTTGATTCTCTTTGGAGAGCAGTTCTGCAAGGTGAGTGCCGACAGCGCCTGCTCCCGCAATGATAATTTTCATATAGTCAGTAATTGGTTGATACTAATTTGTTCCTATGCCGCAGCAGGCATTTATTGTCGCAACGATATGTTCCTCATCAATACCGCACAGTTGATATAATTCCTTGACGGTTCCGTGTTCGACGAAGCTGTCCGGCAATCCCATACGTACAATCTGAGGTTTGAACCCATGTTCGTTCATGTATTCGACTACAGCCGATCCCAGTCCGCCCGTCAGAACTCCGTCTTCGATGGTAATGATCCGGTCGAATTCACTTCCGATTTCCTGCAGCAGTGTGGTGTCGATTGGTTTCAGAAAACGCATGTCGTAATGAGCAATGCTGATTTCTTTCTTTTGTTCTTTGGCTTTTTTTTCGGCACGGATAATGGCTGTTTCGGCATCATAGCCGATAGGGCCGATTGTCAGTATCGCCAGGTCGTGTCCGGCTTTCAGCTTTCTGCCGGTTCCGACTGGTATTTCCTGCATGGGGCATTTCCAGTCAACAAGTTTGCCTCTGCCGCGTGGGTAACGGATAACGAACGGTCCTTTGTCCGGCAATTGTGCTGTATACATCAGGTGGCGCAGTTCGTGTTCGTTCATCGGAGAGGCAATGGTCAGATTTGGTATCGGCCGCAGGTAGGCCAAGTCGAAGGCACCATGGTGCGTCGCACCGTCCTCACCGACCAGTCCGGCCCGGTCCAGACAGAGCACAACGTTCAGTTTCTGAATGGCTACATCGTGGATGATGTTATCATAGGCCCGCTGGGCAAACGACGAATAGATGTTGCAGAACGGCAGCATGCCGTCTTTGGCCAGTCCGCCCGAGAAGGTTACGGCATGGCCCTCGGCAATACCGACATCGAAGGCACGTTCGGGCATTTCCTGCATCATGATGTTCAGGGAACAGCCCGTAGGCATGGCGGGTGTGATTCCGATGATTTTATCGTTCTTGCGGGCCAGTTCCACTATTGTATGTCCGAATACATCCTGAAAGCGTGGAGGCAATCCGTTGGTGTCGCTTTTCAGTCGTTCGCCGGTTTCCTTGTCGAATTTTCCCGGGGCATGCCATTCGGTGGCCGATTCTTCGGCCGGTTTAAATCCTTTGCCCTTTATGGTGTGCAGATGGAGCAGCTTGGGCCCCTTCATGTTCTTGATGCTTTGCAGCACTTCTACCAGCTCGATGACATTATGTCCGTCCCGCGGACCGAAATAGCGAATATTCATGCCTTCGAAAATATTTTGCTGGTTGCTGATCAGCGACTTGATGGAATTGTTGAATCGGATGATGCTTTTCTTGCGGTCATCGTCCAGCCATCCCCAGCTGTTGAGCTTTTGAGATACTTTAAAGCGCATCCGGTTATACCAGGGACTGGTGTGCAATTGCAGCAGATAATGCTTCATGCCACCGACACTCCGGTCGATGCTCATGTTGTTGTCGTTCAGAATAATGAGCAGATCGTTTGGGGTGGATGAGGCATTGTTCAGTCCTTCGAACGCCAGTCCACCGCTCATGGAACCGTCTCCGATCACTGCAATGACGTTACGGTCGGTTTCCCCTTTCAGTTTGGATGCGACCGACATACCCAGTGCGGCCGAAATAGAATTCGAGGCATGGCCGCAAGTAAACGTATCGTATTCGCTTTCGCTGGGTGAGGGAAACGGACGGATTCCGTGAAGTTTTCGGTTGGTCGAAAATGCTTCCCGACGTCCGGTCAGTATTTTATGTCCATAGGCCTGATGCCCCACATCCCAGACGATGCGGTCGTAGGGCGTGTTAAATACATAATGCAGGGCTACCGTAAGTTCTACAACACCTAAGCTCGAGGCGAAATGCCCCGGGTTGTCGGCCAGCTCATCAATGATGTCCTGACGCAATTCCTGGCAAACTTCAGGTAGTTTTTCGACAGGAAGTTTGCGCAAATCAGCCGGATAATTAATTCCGGACAATAGCTTATATGTTTTTTCTTTACTCATTACGGATATTAATTGATGCAAATTTAGAATAATTTCGTATAAGATATCTATTTTTGCACTAGATTTTTCAAACTATATGTATTTGTCTTGTTATGGAATTCCGTGTTCATGTAGCTCTGCCGCAAACGGATAAAAAGATCCTTCCGGCCGACTCTTTCCTTTTTGTCGGCTCTTGTTTTGCCGAGCATATCGGTGCATGTATGTCCGATTCGGGTTTGGATTGTTTGGTCAATCCTTTTGGAGTCTTGTATAATCCGGCCAGTATCCGGAATTGTCTTTTGCTGGCAGCTGAATTGTCCGATGCTTTGCCTGGCAGTGCCGGTGAATGTTCCGCTTGTACCGATAGAGAGCAAGATTATTCCGGGCGTCTGTTTTTTGAGTCGGGCGGAATGTGGCATTCCTG
The DNA here is from genome assembly GCA_944320775.1 of uncultured Paraprevotella sp. Classification (GTDB taxonomy): domain Bacteria; phylum Bacteroidota; class Bacteroidia; order Bacteroidales; family Bacteroidaceae; genus Paraprevotella. The sequence continues at coordinate 53,845 of CALUIV010000011.1, forward strand.
GTGGAATGATTCCGGTTTTTCCAGAACAAACCGTACGGACTGTATTGCTTTTTTTGAGCAGCAGTATCGTTTGACCGGAGCGCGTTTGAAAACGGCTTCACGTATTTTTATTACTTTGGGTACCAATCACTGTTATCTCCTTTCCGATGGTATGGTGGTGGGAAACTGTCATAAACAGCCTGCCCGTCTTTTTGACGAGTGCGTACTTTCTTTGGAGGAAACAACCGGCATTTTGCGTCAGATTGTTTTGGTTTGCCGGAAGCTCAATCCTCAGTTACAGCTTGTTTTCACGGTCAGTCCGTATCGTTATGCCAAATACGGTTTTCATGAAAGCCAGTTGGGCAAGGCCGTGCTGTTGCTGGCTGTAGACGAAATATGCCGTGCCTATGCCGACTGCTGTTCCTATTTTCCGGCTTATGAACTCCTGTTGGACGAATTGCGGGATTACCGTTTTTACAAAGAAGACATGCTGCATCCGTCAGATCAGGCCGTGTCGTATATCTGGGAATGTTTCCAGCAAAGTTATTTTGCGGATGAAACGTCACAATATACAGCGGAATGGAGCGCCTTGAAAAAGGCTTTGGCCCATCGGCCCTTGCATCCCGAGTCGGAAGCTTATCATCAGTTTTTGTGTAAAACTATGTTAAAGATTGATACCTTGCAAAAAAAATATCCGAACTTAGCAATAGAAAAGGAACGTGCCCGTCTGGCGGCACTTCTGGAACAATATTCCGTTTAAGACAAACGATTTAATTACAGGAAGAAATGTCATATTCTGCAGAACAAATAGCTTCGCTCATCGGAGCCAAGCTGGTTGGTAATCATGATTCAAGAATAGACTGGATTTTAACAGACAGCCGTTCTTTGTGTTTCCCCGAGGAAAGTCTTTTTTTTGCCTTGCGTACGCAGCGTAACGACGGGCATCATTATGTAGCCGATCTTTATCGCCGTGGTGTGCGTCATTTTGTGGTCGAGGCGATTCCCGGCAGTCCGGAAGATTTTGCCGATGCCGATTTTCTGATGGTCAAGAATCCGTTGAAAGCCTTGCAACGGTTGGCTGAACGTCATCGGGAGTCGTTTTCCATTCCGGTTATCGGTATTACCGGTAGCAATGGCAAGACAATCGTGAAAGAATGGCTTTATCAGATTCTTGCAAACGACAAGGCTGTGGCCCGTTCGCCGCGCAGCTATAATTCGCAGATCGGTGTCCCCTTGTCTGTATGGACGCTGAATGCGCAGACCGATCTGGGAATTTTCGAGGCCGGTATTTCCGAACCGGGCGAAATGGAGGCCTTGCGGACCATGATTCAGCCGACTATGGGTATTTTCACTTGTCTGGGCAGCGCGCATCAGGAAAATTTCAGTTCGATGGAAGAAAAATGCATCGAGAAGCTGAAATTGTTTCAGGATGTCCGGGTGCTGGTTTGTTCTGCCGATGATGAGCTGTTGCAACAGTGTGTGAACCGGCAGGGGCTTCAGGACAGATTGTTTACCTGGTCATTCCGTAATCCGGAATGCGATGTGTTTGTCGAATCAGCCCGGATTTTGCCATCGGCTGTATCCGGTGGTCAGCCGCAGACGGAATTCGTTTACCGGTATCAGGGCCAGCAGCAGCGGTTCAGCATTCCGTTTATTGATGAGGCTTCGCGCATGGATGCCCTTCATTGTCTGGCAGCAGCGCTTTGTCTGGGATTGTCTCCCGAGACGATAGCCGTCCGCATGGCCGGATTGGAACCGGTGGCCATGCGTCTGGAAGTAAAGGAGGGCCGTAACGGCTGCACGTTGATCAACGACAGTTATAATTCAGATATTCATGCATTGGATATAGCGCTCGATTTCATGAACCGACGTCCGGATCATGCCGGAAGATGCCGTACGCTGATTCTGAGCGATATGGATCAGACGGGCGAAGATGCCGAACAGCTTTACACGAAAGTAGCCCAGTTGGTAAAAACCCGGGGCATCGACAAACTAATCGGAGTAGGGCAGGAGATCGTCCGTATGGCCGATATGCTGACCTTGCCGGCCTATTTCTTCCCGACTACGGAGGAACTGTTGCAAAGTCCGGTTTTTGCTGCTTTGCGTCATGAAGTGATTTTAATCAAGGGGGCCCGCCGTTTCCGTTTCGATGAAGTGACGGAACATCTCGAACTGAAGGTACACGAAACCATTCTCGAGGTGAATCTCAATGCTGTGGTCGATAATATGAATTATTATCGCAGTTTCATGAAACCCGAGACCAAGATGGTCTGTATGGTCAAAGCTTCGGCTTATGGTGCCGGTTCGGTCGAAATTGCCAAAACCCTTCAGGACCATCATGCCGACTATCTGGCTGTGGCCGTAGCCGATGAAGGCGTGGATCTGCGGAAGGCCGGTATTACTGCCAATATCATCATCATGAACCCCGAAATGACGGCTTTCCGTACGCTTTTCGAGTATGAACTGGAACCCGAAGTGTATAGCTTCCGTTTGCTCGATGCTTTGATTCATGCTGCGGAAAAGGAAGGTATCACCAATTTCCCCGTACACATCAAGCTCGACACCGGCATGCACCGTCTGGGATTTGATCCGATGAAGGATATGCCGCGTCTGATTGACCGGCTGAAACATCAGACGGCCGTGATTCCTCGTTCTGTCTTTTCCCACTTTGTCGGAAGCGACAGTGATGATTTCGACCGTTTCTCTCAATTGCAGTACGACCGTTTCCTGAAAGGCAGCGGTGCGTTGCAGGCTGCGTTTGCTCATCCGATTTTACGCCATATCTGTAACAGTGCCGGTATTGAACATTTCCCGGAACGTCATCTGGATATGGTTCGTCTCGGACTCGGACTCTACGGCATTAATTCCCGCAACAATGAAATGCTGCACAATGTCAGTACGTTGAAGACCACCATACTGCAAATTCACGATGTGCCCAAGGAAGAAACTGTTGGTTATAGCCGTAAGGGCATCTTGCATCGCGACAGCCGTATTGCCGCTCTGCCGATCGGATACGCCGACGGATTGAACCGGGGATTGGGCTGCGGACGGGCCTATTGTCTGGTGAATGGACAGAAAGCGCCTTATGTCGGGAATATCTGTATGGATGTCTGTATGATTGATGTGACTGATATTGATTGCCGCGAGGGCGACAGTGTGACCATATTTGGCGAAGATCTCCCCGTGACCGTGCTGAGCGATATTCTTGGTACGATTCCTTATGAAGTGCTTACCGGAGTCAGCACCCGGGTGAAACGGGTTTATTATCAGGATTAGGAAGAGCTGAACAGGCAACTTATTCTAATTTTTCTGTCCGTTAAGTATGTATGGTTCTAAAAAACGAAAAAAAGGACGAAAAAAGTGTTTTCCGTATGCAAATACTTTTGAATTTACATACTTGGAATCTGGTGAATGAAAAAACGGAAGTATAGGAAGGTTGTTTTGAGCGTAATTTGTTAGAATACAAATAAATAACGCGGAAATTTTATGGCGTTGGGAAGACTGTTTTAGCGTCAAAAAGACCTTAAAAGCGGAAAAATTCCGGCAAATAAAAAGATGATCACGATCATATTCCAATGAGTTCAGCATCATATCCGATCGTGACGGCCATCTAAAATTCTTGTTTCCGACAGAAAACGGGAACAAAAGACTAGAAAATATGCAGAAAAACGGAATATTTCGGATGAAAATGCAAATAAATTCTGCATATTTATGCATAAAATTTCCTGGATCAATATTTTTTCTGGAGGTTTGGAACCGCTGAAAAAGAAAAAATGAACATAATCTGCCAGTTCAGCAAATATAGGACTGGTGGATTATGTTCATTTACTCCTTCACGCTTATTTCGTATATAGGTTGTCTTGATTAATAACTTCTTACAGTACTTTCCGATGAGGATTCGAAGGTCCGTACTTTACGTTGTTTGTTTTTGCTGCTCTTACCCTTTCTGAAAGAATACCTGACGCCCAACATGGCCCGGAAAGAACGGCCGATATTGTTACTGTAATATTCATAATAACCGTCTATATCCGTCTCGCCCCGGTAGGTCAACGGCTCAAAATAGCGGCATTGAAGCAACAGCATCCAGGAATCCGTCAGCCGGTAGGACATGTCCAGACTACTTTCGGATACAGTTCTGGTATATCCGGTGAATGTACGCTGTTTGAACGTAACCGGGAATCTGAAACTGGCATAAAAACGCTTGGTATTAATCGTTCCGTAGGGCATGAGCGAAGTACGCCAAAGATTTTTATTGAACTGCTCCTCACGGTCATCCTGATACATTGAATAGGAGGCGGTTGCATAGATACCCAGTTTCAGCCACGAGTTTATAAACCAGGCGATATCGATCGTACCTCTCGGGGATTTCCAGCTGGAAGCGCGGCCGTAGGTAATGATGTTGATTCCCTCGTCGTTGACCTTGCTCAGAGAAGAGAACGAATTTCCCCATCTGTATCCCAGCGTCAGATAAAGATAAAGCTTCTTCACATAAGAATAGAAGCCCAGAGTCGTCGAGTGGGTATATACGGGCAGCAGATCGGGGTCGCCCTGATAGATGCGCACGGAGTCTACGGTAACCGGCGTCGGATTGAGCATCGACATGCCGGGCACCCGACGCGAACGCGCATAGCTGGCGCTGATGAACTGTTGCGGTGACATGATGTAGCGAAGACTGGCCGAAGGCATCACGTCGGCATAGACGTTCGAACGCCCCAGGATCGCCGTCTTGGCAATATCCATTGTGGCTCCGACCCGGTAGAACCATTTGGGATGGAATTTTCCGGAAAGGTCGACATACAGGCTGTTGCGCCACTCCTGATACAGCAGGTCGGTGATGTCCTGATTGATCCGTTTGTAAGCGTCATTCCGTTTCCACGAAAACCGGTATCCTTCGCCCAGTGTCACCGGTTTCCATTTATGTTCCATATTGACCTGTACGTCGGCACTCATGTTGTCATTGTCCTCAAACTGATTGACCTGGTTAAACGGTTCACTGTTTTCGGTTTCCATTTCCCGATAGTCACTTTCAGGTTTCATGTTATACCACGAATAATTGGCATCCACGCTCAATGTGTGGATTTTGTTCCATGTAGTCTGGTGATAAAAATCGGCTTTGGCAGCGTGATAGAAACATTCATCATTTTGCGCTGCAAAATAATCATGTACGTTTCCTGCCTGTTCATCCTGAATCTGGTATGTTTCTTCTGACTGTTGATGGGAGTACGAATAAGATAAAGACAGCGAACTGTACGAACGGTCAGAAGGCGTATAGTCAATGCTGGTACCGAAATGTGGACCGGCCATATTAAATGTGCCGTCGTCCGACCGGCGCTCCATGCGGTTCCACTGCTCTCCTTGTCTTGTCTTACGCAACGTATAACTCTCCCGGTTATCTTCATCGAAATAAAAATTATTTCCATACAAAGAATAAGTCCATTTCTCATAGACTCCGGTAAAGCTGGCGTTTTGTGTTCCAAACTGTAGCAACGGATCCTGGGTTAAGGACAAGTTTCCTGAATAGCCCCGGACAGGTTCCTTGGTGACAATATTAATCAGGGCCCCGACACCGCGCGACAAATAGCGCATGCTCGGAAAACGACTGACCTCTATCCGCTCGATTGTCTTCGGATCGATGGTCTGCACATAATATTTATCACGCCGGATGTTGTTGACCATGATCTGCGTCGCCCCTTCGCTGCCCCGTACGGAAGCATCGTTATTGATCGGATTTACATCTATTCCAGGTATATCGGCCAGGGCCATAAACGCCGAAGCAGCATTCCGCTTGACCCGGCTGGACAGGGTGTAGACCTCCTTGTCGTCTTCCATCCGGACCACCGTGCGCTCCATTTCGCCACTGACCGAAACTTCGCCGAGCGACTTGACCGACTCTTTCAAGAGAATATCGCCAATGTAGGTTTGCCGGTCCGTGCCGTGTACCGACAATGCATGTTCGTAGGGCACGTAGCCCATGTGCAGCACCTGCAGGACGTAACGGGCCGTATCGGCCTGAAACCGGAACATGCCCCACTGGTCGGTGGAGACAACCTGTAAAGGGGTGGAATCGTTGGCCAGATAAAGCAGCACCGTGGCCTGCTGCAATGCGACACTGTCCTGATTCAGGACAGTGTCCGCTCACGGTTTTCTGGGCTTGTGCCCCAAGTGCCGTGCATAAGAACAGCACTAATGCAGAGAAAAATTTTTTCGTTGTCATCATATGCAAATATTTATTTAGTATTTAATGTGAAATTGGGAAAATTTTTTCGTTGGATTACCTTGATTAATATTTTCCTACAGTACTTTCCGATGAGGATTCGAAGGTCCGTACTTTTCGTTGCCTGTTTCTGCTGCTCTTACCCTTTCTGAAAGAATACTTGACGCCTAATATAACCCGAAGAAAACGGCCGGTATCATTACCGTAATTTTCGTAATAACCGTCTATATTTGTTTCGGTTTCAAAAGTCAATGGTTGAAGATAGCGGCATTGAAGCAACAGCATCCAGGAATCTGTCAGCCGGTAGGACATGTTCAGACTACTTTCTTTCGTCTTTTTTGTGTATCCGGTGAGTGTGCGCTGTTTGATTTTAACCGGAAACCTGAAACTGGCATAAAAACGCTTGGTATTAATCGTTCCGTAGGGCATGACCGAGGTGCTCCAAAGATTTTTATTGAACTGTTCCTCATAGTCATCCTGATACATCGAATAGGAGGCGGTTGCAAAGACACCTAATTTCAGCCACGAATTTATAAACCAGGCGATATCGATCGAACCGTTCGGGGCTTTCCATCCGGAAGCGCGGCCGTAGGTAATGGTGTTGATTCCCTCGTCGTTGACTTTGCTCAGAGAAGAGAACGAATTTCCCCAGCCATATCCCAGCGTCAGATAAAGATAAAGCTTCTTCACATAAGAATAGAAGCCCAAAGTCGTCGAATGGCTATATACGGGCAGCAGATCGGGATTACCCTGATAGACGCGCACGGAGTCCGTGGTAATCGGCGTCGGATTGAGCATCGACATGCCGGGCACCCGACGCGAACGCGCATAGCTGGCACTAATATATTGTCGCGGCGACAGGGTGTAACGAAGACTGGCCGAAGGCATCACGTCGGCATAGACGTTCGAACGCCCCAAGATCGCCGTCTTGGCAATATCCATCGTGGCTCCGGCCCGGTAGAACCATTTGGGATGGAATTTACCGGAAAGGTCGACATACAGGCTGTTGCGCCACTCCTGATACAGCAGGTCGGTGATGTCCTGATTGATCCGTTTGTAAGCGTCATTCCGTTTCCACGAAAACCGGTATCCTTCGCCCAGTGTCACCGGTTTCCATTTATGTTCCATATTGACCTGTACGTCGGCACTCATGTTGTCATTGTCCTCAAACTGATTGACCTGGTTAAACGGTTCACTGTTTTCGGTTGCCATTTCCCAATAGTAGTTTTCAGGTTTTATATACGTCCACAGATAATTGGCATCCACGCTCAACGTGTGGATTTTGTTCCACGTAGTCTGGTGATAAAAGTCGGCTTTAGCCGTGTGATAGGGACGTTCTTCTTTTAGCATCGCGAAATAATCATGTACTTCCCCTGCTTGTTCTTCCTGTACACGGAACGTGTTTTTTGCCCGCTCACTTGTATAGGTATAAGATAAAGACAGTGAACTGTACGAACGGGCAGAAGGCACATAGTCAATGCTGGTACCGATAGACGGACACACCATATTGGCCGTGCCGTCGTCTGACCGGCGCTCCATGCGGTTCCACTGTTCTCCTTGTCTTGTCTTACGCAATGTATGACTCTCCCGGTTTTCTTCATCAAAATAGAAATTACTTCCGTACAAAGAATAAGTCCATTTCTCATAAACTCCGGTAAAATTGGCATTTTGTGTGCCGAATTCCAGTAACGGATCCTGAGTGAAGGACAAGTTTCCTGAATAGCCCCGGACAGGTTCCTTGGTGACAATATTAATCAGGGCCCCGACACCGCGCGACAAATAGCGCATGCTCGGAAAACGACTGACCTCTATCCGCTCGATTGTCTTCGGATCGATGGTCTGCACATAATATTTATCACGCCGGATGTTGTTGACCATGATCTGCGTCGCCCCTTCGCTGCCCTGTACGGAAGCATCGTTGTTGATCGGATTTACATCTATTCCGGGCACATCGGCCAGAGCCATAAATGCCGAAGCGGCATTCCGCTTGACCCGGCTGGACAGGGTGTAGACCTCCTTGTCGTCTTCCATCCGGACCACCGTGCGCTCCACTTCGCCACTGACCGAAACTTCGCCGAGCGACTTGACCGACTCTTTCAAGAGGATATCTCCGATGTAGGTTTGCTGGTCCGCGCTGCGTACCGACAATGTATGTTCGTAGGGCACGTAGCCCATGTGCAGCACCTGCAGGACATATCGGGCCGTATCGGCCTGAAACCGGAACATGCCCCACTGGTCGGTGGAGACAACCCGCAAAGGGGTGGAGTCATTGACTAAATAAAGCAGCACCGTGGCTTGCTGCAATGCGACACTGTCCTGATTCAGGACGCGTCCGCTCACGGTTTTCTGGGCCTGTGCCCCAAGTGCCGTGCATAAGAACAGCACTAATGCAGAGAAAAATTTTTTCGTCGTCACCATACGGAAATCATTTTATTGTTTAACATATTTCTCATTTTTATTTTTTATTATCATTATGATATGATTCATTATTACCGTTTTGTTCCGGGCAAATTCTTCCGGTATATTCGTGGATTTTATTAACTTTTCAAAAATATGGTGCAAGGTGATAGAAAAAATAACAAAAAACAAAAAATAATCAATGTTTTTTTACAAAAGTGTACTTAAGTATATTTTTGAAAAATATTCAGGGAAATGTGTTTGAAAAATTAGAAAAAACATTATCTTAGCCCCGCGTAAAATGTTGGGATATGGACATACATAAGTTATTTAACCAATTAAATAAAGTCAGTGATGCCATTGATTATTCCGAAAGGGAAGCCGCTCAGCTGATCCACATCATTAAACTGATTTTGGCAGACGAATATCAGAGTTTTTATATCATTGATTATAGCCGGAAGAAATTTGTATATGTCCATGAAAATCCCTTGTTTCTTTGTGGACATTCTGCCCAGGAAGTGCAATGCATGGGCTATGATTTTTATGCGCGATACGTACACCCCGAGGATATTCCCTTTTTGTTTGAAGTCAATGAAATCGGTTTCGGCGGATACTGGCAACTTTCGGAGGAAGATCGTGAAAAGGATATTTATATATCCTATGATTTCCGAATCCGGAGTGGGGATACTTATTTGCCTGTACGGCACACCTTGATTCCACTGATCAAGAATAAACGGCAGGAAATCGTCTGGGCTTTGTGCAAGGTTTCCTTGACCGATCAGAAGCATCCGGGACCCATTATGGCTCGATTGGGCGAGAAAGAATTACTTTGGAATCGGGAAACAAAATGCTGGGACGAACTTCCGAAACCCAAATTAAGCGAGAAAGAAAAGGAAATTGTCCGTATGTCTATCCAGGGCTATACGGAAAAAGAAATGTCGGACCTGCTGCAACTGTCTGAGAGCGCCGTTAAACGAAGGAAAAAATTTTTGTTTCAGAAGTTACGCGTGAAAAATATGTCCGAGGCTATTGTCTGTTGCAGCAATAAGAAACTGTTTTGATTGGTTGGGGCACTATAAAATATTTTGTGTAAATGGAAAATACGGGATTCAATTTAGAGTCTCGTATTTTTTATTTTATAGATTTCTCCAACGCTGTTGTTGGAGAATAAAAATCATATACCATCCCAGTATTTCCATAAGAACCTTTAGCAGGATATGGATATGGTATGGTCGTGTAACCCATCTTGGATAAAAGCTTAATAGCATCATATACAGTGTTTACATATTTCGTTATCCGAATGGAATGCGTTTTGGCGTTGATACGCTTCGTTCTACATTTGCCGAAGAAAAGAGGGAACAGATTCGGCAAGGGATATAGAAGAAATTAGGGTAAAAGAGTGGTTTATGCGTAAAATTGTTTGGGTAGTTCAGCGAAATATTGTACTTTTGCATTGAAAAATCTGTCGCCAAAAAAGCATTCTTTGGCGACAAAACAATAGTAAAAATGGCAACACAAAGCATTGAGAACAAGATACTTTCAGCCATAAATAGGAAAAAGCACGGTGTGATACTATTTGCAAGCGATTTTGCGGATTTGGGAGAGCGTAAAGCCATAAACAAGGCATTTGAACGCATCGCCCTGTCCGGAAAGATAATCCGTCTTGCAAGGGGCATCTATTGTAAGCCGAAAGTCGATACCGAGTTCGGCTTCGGCATCGTTTATCCCAGTGTGGATGATGTCGCCAAAGCCATCGCGCAGAGAGACAAGTGCCGTATCGTACCGACCGGTGACGCTGCACTGAACAAACTCGGACTTTCCACGCAAGTTCCGATGAATGCGGTTTATTTCACGGACGGTACATCCCGAAGAATAAAGGTTTATAACGGTAGAGGTATTCTCTTCAAGCACGTCGTACCCAAGAGACTCGATTTCAAATCAGAGCTTGTCATGCTGATAACCTTCGCTCTCCAAAGGCTTGGACAAGGTAACGTGCGTGAGGACCAACTTAACCGTGTCAAGCAACTACTATCCAATGAACCCAAAGAGCAAATAGCCGAGGACTTGAAACTTGTTCCGGGATGGATTCGCTCTATAATATTGAAAACGTATGAATAAATTCCTTCAACTTCCGCCGGATACACGCCGTACCATCTATGAACAAGTCAGTTTACGGTTAGGCATTGACGATCCCAAGGCTATCGAGAAGGATATTTGGGTTACTGGGATTCTGCAAGCGGTCTATACATTGCCCTATGCGGATAAACTGGTTTTTAAGGGAGGGTCATCCCTTAGCAAGATATGGAATCTGATCTCCAGATTCTCGGAAGACATCGACCTTGCCATTGACCGGAGTGTTTTCGGTCTGGAGGGCGACCTGACCAAGAAGCAACTGAAAAAACTGCGTAAAGCATCATCTCTGTTTGTCAAGGATGTATTTGCCGTGGATTTGCAGGGAGTTGTCAATGAGAAAGGTCTGGCCGACCACTGCACGATAACACCGGATCCGGACGGTGAAGGGGATGCGACCTATCCGGAACCTCGAAAGGTTCATATCGCTTACGAATCTGTTTTTGGCAATTCCAGTCCCGATTATCTGCAATCCGAGGTATTGTTGGAAATTGGAGCAAGGTCGTTGTTCGAGCCTACCGCCAAGGCCAAAGTCAAATCTTTGGTGAGCAAAAATTCCACGATAGACACCACTGTTGCAGACGTGGATATAATCTCAGCCGTGCCGGAAAAGACTTTTCTGGAAAAGGCATTTCTGCTTCACGAACTGTTTACCACCAACGGTTGCCGCCAAGCAAACCGCAAATCACGCCACCTTTATGATTTGATGAAAATGATGGACGAACCGTTTGCACAGAAAGCAGTTGGCGATGATGAGTTGTGGAATACCATCCACCATCATAGAGAGCTGTTCACATCCATCAAGGATGTGGATTATACGCCCGACATACGCAAACGCATTGTCCTATTACCTCCTGAAGAGGTGTTGAAAGTATGGCAAGATGACTACAAGGCCATGCAGGAGTCCATGATATACGGCGAACATCTTACATTCGAGCAGCTCATTTCCAAAATAGAAGAGTTGCAGACGCGGTTCCGTTCAATCTGATTTAGGTCTAACGCTGTATCTGCAAACTGCTGGAGCTCCCTGGAAGAAACACATCAGCTGGACAAGCTTACCCTGCGTGAGGGCATGCAGATCATGCTCCAGTACGAACGTGACACGAGAAGTAACAACCGCATCCAGCGTCTTATAAAGAATGCCGGCTTCCGTCTGAGAGCCTCGATGGAAGAACTTGAAACGGACACGGCAAGGGGTATATAGGCCTGCTCTGCAGCCGACCTTGCAACCGGAAAGCACTCATCCTGGCCAGCCAGCTTCCCGTAGCAGACTGGTATGATGTGGATACTTTTGGAAAGCGCATGAAGCACCTGCTGCAACTGTCCGAAAGCGTCGTTAAACGAAGGAAAAAAATTCTGTTTGAGAAGTTATGCGTGAAAAACATGTCCGAGGCTATTGTCTGCTGCAGTAATAAGAAACTGTTTTGAAAAAATATCTCCCTGTCGGAAAAGGCTTCCGGTAGGGAGATTTGTTTATTTATTGGTCGTGTCAGTCCGTTTGGCGGATTCGACGCAAGGCTTCGATAAGTTGGTTGACATCTTCTTCTGTGGTTGCCCAACTGGTGGCCAGGCGGATAACGGTGTGGTCCGTTCCGACGGCGTCCCATACGCTGAACGTGGCATAGGTTTTCAGAGCGTTCAGTTGCCGGTTGTTGAGCAGAACAAACAGCTGGTTGCTTTGCGGACGTACGAAAAAGATATATCCCAGGGCTTCGAGTGCTTCGCGCAGTTGTTCCGCGCGGTTGATGGCCTGACGCGAAATCTCAAAATAGAGATTGTTGCTGAACAGGGTGTCGAATTGCAGCCCCAGAAGCCTTCCTTTGGCCAGTAAGGCTCCGTGTTGCTTGACGATGGAGAACATTTGTTTGATCCGACCCGGACGGGGGAAAACAAGTGCTTCGCCAAACAGAGCGCCGACTTTGGTTCCGCCGATATAGAAAGCGTCGCAGAGCGCGGCAATGTGCGGTAGTGTGAGATCGGTGTCGCGTGCGGCAAGTCCGTAGCCAAGCCGTGCGCCGTCGAGATACAGCGGCAACTGATGCTGGTGGCAGACTTCGGCAAGCGCTTCCAGTTCGCTGCGTGTATAAAGGGTGCCGTATTCCGTCGGATGGGAAATATAGACCATACCCGGGTTTACCATGTGGGGATAGGTTTCGTCGGCATAGAAACGGTTCAGGTAGTCCTTAAGCGTTTCGGCTGCCAGTTTGCCTTCCTGATGCGGTAGCGCGATTACTTTGTGGCCACCGGCCTCGATGGCTCCGGCTTCGTGCTGGTTGATGTGTCCGCTTTCTGCGGCAATCACGCCTTCGTAGGGGCGGAGCCAGGCATCGATGACTGTGGCGTTGGTCTGTGTGCCGCCAACGAGGAAATGGATTTCGGCATCCGGACAAGCACAACTGTGCCGGATTTTCTGACGGGCCATGTCGCAATACTCGTCCGTGGTGTAGCCCGGAGTCTTTTCCATATTGGTTTCCATCAGCCGTTTCAGTATCAGCGGATGGGCACCTTCTAAATAATCACATTCAAAATGTAACATATCGTGCACGTATTCTTGTTTTAGAGCCGGTTAGCTCAGGAAAGAGATGAGCACACCGGCAGCGACTGCCGAACCGATGACACCAGAGATGTTGGAAGCCATGCAATAGTTCAGCACATGATTCTTGGGGTCGTATTTGGTGGCGATTTCGTTGCAGACACGGCTGGCCATCGGAACGGCGCTCAGGCCGGTGGCACCGATCAGCGGATTGATTTTCTTCTTCGTGAAGAGGTTGAAAATCTTCACCATACAGATGCCGGAAGCGATGGAAAGCGCAAATGCCAGAAATCCGCCGACAACAATTCCCAGAGTCTGCATGTTCAGGAAGGCTTCGGCCGTCATGGTGCCGCCGACGCAGAGTCCCAGGAATATTGTAGCTGCATTCATGATGGAATTGGAGGCAGCATCGAACAGACGGCTGGTGTCGGCACCGATTTCCTTCAGCAGATTACCGAACATGAGCATACCGATGAGCGGTACGGCTGTCGGAACAAACAGGGCGACAATGGTTGTCACGGCAATCGGGAAAATGATTTTCAGGGCACGCAGGTTCTTGATTTCTGTTTTCGACGGATGCAGCTTTTCCTGCTCCTTCATGTTGATCATCAGTTCTTTCTTGCTGCAAGTGAGTTTCACGACAAGAGGAATGATGACCGGAACGAGCGCCATGTAGGAATAGGCGGCAATGGCTATGGGACCGAGCAGGTGAGGAGCCAGCTTAATGGTCGTAAAGATGGCCGTCGGACCGTCGGCACCGCCGATGATGCCCAGCGAAGCGGCTTCCTGGGGAGTGAATCCCATCAGAATGGCCACAAGCAGGACGCAGAAAATACCGAACTGTGCGGCCGCTCCGAAAATGGAGAGACGCAAATTGCGCAGCATCGGACCGAAATCGGTCAGGGCACCTACACCCATAAAGATGACCGGAGGCAAAAAGCCGGTCTTGATCAGCATGTAATAAAGGAAATTCATCAGACCGAATTCATGGGCAATCTGATGGAGCGGCATCTCCCAGATGATGCATCGTGTGCCGTCGGCACAGGTGACGTATCCTGCCGAGTCGGCCTGGATGACTCCCATCTCGCCGCCCGGGAAGTTGGCGAGCAGCACGCCGAAGGCAATGGGGATGAGCAGCAGCGGTTCGTACTTCTTCACGATGCCCAGATAGAGCAGGATGAAGGCTAAGGCATACATGATGAGAAACTGCGGCTCGGCAATGATGTTGCTGAAGGCCGTCATCTCATAAAGCCTGTTCAAAATATCACTAATCTGGTTCATTTATTTTCTGGCTATCTTCATTAATACATCGTCTTCTTCTACCGAATCACCCGACTTGACGACAAATTCGGTGATCGTACCGTCGAATTCCGCACGGATGGCATTGTAGGTCTTCATGGCTTCGATATAGCCGATGATGTCGCCCCGTTGCACGCTGTCGCCCACATTCTTGGCTGTTTCCTGAGCGCTTTTCACACGGTAGAATTTGCCTTCCAGTGGAGCCAGAATGGCTTCGCCTTCAGCTGAGGCCGTGCCTGTGGATGCTTTGCTGTCCGTAGTCGGGGCCGGTGCATTTACCGGAGCGCCGTCGTAGGCGATATGCACTTCATAGTTCTTTCCGTCGACGGTAAGTACCAGTTTTTCGGGTTGCGCTGCCGGAGCTGCTGTGCCTGAAGCCGGATGCTGGAGTTCCGCTTTCCGTTTGGCCACATCGGCCAGAAAGTCTTCTTTCGCTTTTCCGCTTTTATAGGCTTCGTACTGCGACGGATGCATGGCATATTCGAACAGTTCTTCGTCGTCCTGGCCCGTCTCCCAGCCCTTTTCGGCCATCAGCTGGCGGTATTTGTCGAGTTCGTCCGGATAGTTGGCCTGCGGATCAGTTGTGCTGAACGTGCGGCCCTGAGCTTTGGCCAGTTCCTGGATTTCGGGAGCTACCGGGCCGGGAAGCTGTCCGGCTTTTCCGAGAATCATGTCCCAAATATCATCGGCAATCATGCTCCAGCGTTCTTTTCCTTTTTCCATCTGCATGACATTCATCAAGGCCAGATTCTTCACATACTGGCTGAATGGAGTGACCAGGCAGGGATAACCTAATTTAGGCCAGATGTAGGAAACTTCATCGAACAGCTTGATGAGCAGATCGTCCTGAGTGAGCAACGGATGGCCGTGTTTTTCTTTCCATTTATTGATACTTTCCAGATTGGTTTCCAGATCGGACATGAGCGAACCCATCATACCACCCGGCAATCCCGGAGCAATCAGCAGGGAGTTGTTGATACGGTTGAGCGGGTTGCAGTACAGACCCAGAAAATCGTCCATCATGGCCTGAATCTGCGAACGTACTTCCATGTAGGCCATCATGTTGACGTCCTTCACTTCGAAACCGGCATCCCGAAGCATGGCCTGGACAGCCAGAATGTCGGCGTGGCCCGTTCCCCAGGCCAGCGGTGCAATGGCCGTGTCGATATAATCACAGCCGTTTTTGCAGACCTCGAGAATGGAGGCCATATTGAATCCAGGACCGGAATGGGAGTGATACTGGATGATGATGTCGGGGCGGTAGGCTTTGATTCCGGCACAGATTTTACCAAGTGTCGCCGGACGTCCGATTCCGGCCATGTCCTTCAGACAGATTTCGTCGCAGCCCAGATCAATCAGTTTCTTGGCCATATCCACATAATAGCCGACCGTATGGATCGGGGAGTGGGTGATGCAGAGACAGCATTGTGAAATCATACCTGCTGCCTTGGCGTATTCAATACTGGGCGCGATGTTACGGATATCGTTCAGACCGCAGAACGTACGGGCGATATCGGTGCCCTGGGCTTTCTTTACTTTATAGAACAGGCGGCGTACATCGGCCGGTACGGGGCTCATGCGCAGGCCGTTCAGGGCACGGTCGAGCATGTGGGTCTGGATGCCGGCTTCGTGGAAAGGCTTGGTCCATTCCCGGACAGCCTTATTGGGATTTTCGCCGAAAAGCAGATTGACTTGTTCGAATCCACCACCGTTGGTTTCCACACGGTCGAAACAGCCCATTTTGATAATTGCCGGGGCTACGCGAACCAACTGGTCTACCCGCGGAACGTATTTGCCGGCACTCTGCCACATGTCGCGGAATACCAGACTGAACTTAACTTCTTTCTTCTTTTCCATTGTATTTTTCTCTTTTTGCTGTCAGAGTTTTGGGGTTTGTAATCAATTAGATTTTCCGGATTTCCGTAATCCGGCCTTTTCCGCCTGTAATCTGTGCAACGGCTTCCTGCAGGACTTTCTTCGTGGTGGCGTCCAAAGCCTGAGGTGCGGAGACTGTAGCGGGCTGAGCCGGCTTTTCTTCCGGAATAGCCCGATTGACAAAGGCAATCAGCCATTTGCTCAGCTGGATAATCAGGAGCAGAATCAGAAAAACGGTAACCATCCCGACAACCATCAGTTGTAGGGCAATACTGATATTTTCCATTGATATTGAATTTATATGTTTAGATGTTTTCTTGAGATCAAGTGTGCGTTTGGTTTTATTTTGTTTGTTTTGCTGATGATTTGATATAGTTTTTGCGAATTTACTTGTTTTTTGTTTATAAAGGTTTTACATTGACGTTAAAATAGTATTACGTTTATCTTTTTTAATCATGCAGTCTAATCTTGATTTTACGATTTAACGGTCGGCTTCGATGCTGATTCCGGCATATTTGCAATCGGCACCCATCGGAGGATTTTCTTTATAAAGTTCGATCTTCAGGTGTTTCACATCCGGATGACAGGCGAAAATTCTTTTGAGAATCCGACCGGCAACATGTTCCAGCAGTTTGGAGGGAATGGACATTTCTGATCGGGCAATGGCATAGAGATCGCCGTAACTGACTGTATGACCGAGTTCGTCCGATTCGAGCGACGCGGTGAAGTCGACCGTAGCTTCCAGGGTGATGAAAAAGTTGGCTCCGGTTTGTTGTTCCTGAGGAAATACGCCATGGTGCGCGAAAATGCGGACGTGGTCCAGAATAATTTTTGTTTTGGTTATTTTCATGATTCAGAAGATATTTTTTTTGATTCAAAAAAGGCCTTGAGCGGGCAAAACGATTTTAGGGTCGTTCTGCTCTCGCATCAAGGCTTCTTTTTCTTGTCTGTTATTTAAGGATTAGATTTCTGAACGGATTAGCCGCATCGGGATGCACCGCAGTGCTTGCAGATGAGGCATCCTTCCTGATAAATGAGGGTTTCGTGACCACAGTTCGGACATTTTTGTCCTTTGGCTTCCGTGCCGTCGGAAATGTATTTTTTCAAGGCACGTTCCACACCGTTTTTCCAGGTGTTGATGCTTTCGCTTTCCAACTGCAGCGAACCAACCAGACGGATAACGTGGTCGAGCGGCATGCGATAACGGAGCACTCCGGAAATCAGTTTGGCATAATTCCAGTATTCTTTGTTGAATTTTTCGGAAAGGCCTTCGACGGTGGTCTTGTAGCCCTTCTTGTTTTCGAACTGGAAGTCGTAATGCTTGGTACCGTCTTCATTGACATTTTTGATGATTCGCCCTTTGGTGACGCTTTTGGGAAGAACGATACCCTCGTCGTCGTCCTGAAGACCGGTGAATATTTCGTAGGGATGACCGTCGAGCAGTCCTACGAAAGCCACCCATTTTTCTTTATTGTTCTGGAAACGAATGACATCACATTCAAGAGATTGCGGACGGGTCTCCGTGACTTCCGGAGCTTTGCAGATTGGAATTTCCTGCTTGTCTTTCTTCTTGACCGAAATCATGACGCCTGAGCGCGAGCCGTCGCGATAAATGGTGCAGCCTTTGCAACCGGATTTCCAGGCTTCGACATATAGCTTGTTGACGAGCTCTTCGTCGACCGTGTTGGGCAGATTTACGGTGACGCTGATGGAGTGGTCTACCCATTTCTGGATGGCTCCCTGCATTTTGACTTTCATGAGCCAGTCTACATCGTTGGCTGTGGCTTTGTAATAAGGCGACTGAGCCACTAAATTGTCTATTTCCTCCTGCGTGTAGTTCTTGGTTGTGTCGTAGCCGTTAACCTGCATCCAGGTGAGGAATTTGTGGTGGTAAACGATGTATTCCTCGAAAGCATCTCCTGTTTCGTCTACGAAATCAATACGCACTTCGGGATCGTTCGGGTTGACTTTACGACGGCGCTTGTAGACCGGAAGGAATACAGGTTCGATGCCGGAGGTAGTCTGGGTCATCAGGCTGGTTGTTCCCGTCGGCGCAATGGTCAGACAGGCAATGTTCCGGCGACCGTATCGGGTCATTTCTTCATAAAGCTCCGGATCGGCTTCTTTGATACGGTTGATAAACGGATTTGCAACTTCACGCTGGGTATCATAGATTTCGAATGCTCCTCTTTCTTTGGCCATGTGAACCGAAGAACGATAGGCTTCGAGGGCGATTGTTTTATGGACGTTGACTGAGAAGTCGGTTGCTTCCTGCGTACCGTAGCGGAGACCGAGTGCGGCGAGCATATCGCCTTCGGCGGTGATACCTACTCCGGTGCGGCGGCCCAGACCGCTCTTTTTATAGATCTTCTCCCAAAGATGCTTTTCTGTTTCTTTAACTTCGTCGGATTCAGGATCGGATTGGATTTTTGCCATGATAGCTTCGATCTTTTCCAATTCCAGATCGATGATGTCATCCATGATGCGCTGGGCAATCTGAACATGTTTCTTGAACAGTTCGAAATCAAAATAAGCATCCTTTGTAAACGGATTGACCACGTAGGAATAGAGGTTGATGGCCAGCAGACGACAGCTGTCGTAAGGGCACAATGGGATTTCGCCGCAAGGATTGGTGCTGACCGTGCGGAAACCTAAATCGGCATAGCAGTCGGCTACGGATTCCCGGATAATCGTGTCCCAGAACAAAACCCCGGGTTCGGCAGACTTCCAGGCATTGTGTACAATTTTTTTCCATAATTCGCTGGCATTGATATCCTTCTGGGTCAATGGCTCTTTGCTGTCGATCGGATATTGCTGGGTATAGGGCTGATTGTTGATAGCGGCCTGCATGAATTCGTCGTCCAACTTGACCGAAACATTGGCGCCCGTTACTTTTCCTTCTGTCATTTTGGCGTCAATAAAGGCTTCGGCATCGGGATGTTTGATGCTGACAGACAGCATCAGGGCACCGCGGCGGCCGTCTTGAGCCACTTCGCGTGTGGAATTGCTGTAACGTTCCATGAAAGGAACAAGTCCGGTAGAAGTTAAGGCTGAATTTTTTACAGGAGAACCTTTGGGACGAATATGGGAAAGATCATGACCTACGCCGCCACGCCGTTTCATCAGCTGTACCTGTTCCTCATCGATGCGGATGATGCCTCCATAGGAGTCGGCCTGACCGTCGAGACCAATGACGAAACAGTTGGATAACGAAGCGATCTGATAGCTGTTGCCAATACCGGTCATCGGACTTCCGGCTGGAACAATATATTTGAAATGATCCAGCAATTCGAAAATCTCGGTTGCAGCCATTGCGTTCGGATATTTAGACTCTATCCGGGCTATTTCGTTGGCCAGACGCCAATGCATGTCGACTGGAGATTTTTCGTAGATATTGCCGTAAGAATCTTTCATGGCATACTTGTTCACCCAGACACGGGTGGCCAGTTCATCACCTTTGAAATAGGCTAATGTAGCGTCAAAGGCTTCGTCGTAGGTGTAGGTTTGTTTTTCCACTTTTTATATCGTTTTAATTAGAATCAATAGGTTTGGAAGACTGAATAAACGCGCTTCCAATGATGAAAAATATAAAAGCGATGCAAAACTAGTGATGTTTTCTGAATAATCAAAATAAAAAAAGGGAAAACTCCCGGATAAAAAGGTAGTTTTCCGGTTTTTGATATTAAGTTGTTGATAATTAATTGTTTAGTTATTTTTGTAAACAAAAAAGTTTTCCAAAAAGTAATTTTACCGTTTGTTTCTTCGTTTATTTATCTGTGTTTTTGTATCTTTGTGTGGATTGTTTAATAGTAAAAAAATGGAATCAATAAAACAAAGAAGAACCATACGGAAGTATGCGGATAAGGATGTTCCCGAGGAACTGTTGAACCGGTTGCTGGAAGAGGCTGCAAGAACTCAGACCATGGGAAATCTGCAATTGTACAGTGTCGTAGTTACCCGAGATGCCGAGATGAAGAAGAAATTGGCTCCGGCACATTTCAACCAGCCTATGGTGACACAGGCGCCGGTGGTACTGACGATTTGTGCGGATTATAACCGGACCTCAGAATGGTGCAAAAACCGGGATGCGGAGCCGGGATATGATAATCTGCTTTCGTTTATGAATGCAGCAACAGATGCTTTACTGTTTACACAGACTTTCTCGGTACTGGCCGAAGAGGAAGGACTTGGCCTTTGTTATCTGGGAACAACGGTGTATATGCCTCAGACGATAATCGATGTGTTGCAACTGCCTCGTCTGGTAATGCCGGTTGCTACGCTGACTGTAGGTTATCCGGATGAGAATCCGGCTCAGTCCGACCGGTTGCCGTTGGCTTCGTTTGTTCATCAGGAAACCTATAAAAATTATGACAAAGAGCTGATTGACAAATATTATTCCTATAAGGAATCTTTGCCGGAGAACAAAGAATTTGTTGCCATCAATAAGAAACAGACATTGGCTCAGGTGTTTGCGGAGATCCGGTATACAAAACGGGATAATGAAGCGATGAGTGCTACTTTGCTGGAAACATTGAAACGCCAGGGATTTTTGGATTGAACGTTTCAGATAGGTGGTATGGGGGCAAAATCCCGCCGTTTCCTGAATTTGTTGATTCGAACATAAAAAATAAAAGCAGGGTGTTTGCCCTGCTTTTATTTTTTATGTTTTGTTCATTTTTTCAATTCTCGGATAAAGAAATTGGAAATGCTGGTGAACAGATGGTTTCTGGTGTTTCCGCCATAGATTCCATGATTTCTGTTGGTATAGGGAAGCATCATAAATGGTTTGTCTGCTTGAACCAATGCCTCGGCATATTCGGCAACGTTGCGGAAGTGTACGTTGTCGTCGGCCATACCATGACAGATCAGCAGGCTTCCATGCAATTGTCCGGCACGTGAAATCGGGTTGCGGTCGTAGCCACTCGGATTCTCTTTTGGAGTACGCATGAAGCGTTCGGTATAGACTGTGTCATAGAAACGCCAGCTGGTTGGAGGAGCTACGGCAACACCGGCCTTAAACACCGGCCGTCCTTCACTCATACTCATCAGGGTGTTGAATCCGCCGAAACTCCATCCCCAGATTCCAATGCTGTTTTTGTCTACATAAGGCAAAGTTCCGAGATAGATGGCTGTTTCGACCTGGTCTTTTGATTCAAGGTCGCCAAGATTCAGATAAGTGCAACGTTCGAATGCTGCTCCACGTCCACCGGTACCACGTCCGTCTACACAAACCATGATGAAACCTTGTTGGGCCATATATTGTTCGTAAAGCGTACCACCCATATTACCGGCATTCCAGGAGTCGAGCACTTGCTGTGAACCCGGTCCGCTGTATTGGAACAGGATAACCGGATATTTCTTGTTGGCATTGAAATCAGCTGGTTTTACCATATAACCGTTCAGTTCGACTCCTTCGCTGGTCTTGAAAGTGAAGAATTCCCGGCTACCCAGATTAAGTTGAGCCAATTTGTCTTTCAGTGCTTGATTATCGAGCAGAACTTTGAGTTCCTTACCTTTGTTGTTGCAAAGAGAAGTGACGAACGGGGTATTGATGTTTGAATAGACATTCATGTAATATTTGAAGTTCTTGCTGAAAATTGCACTATTTTGGCCGGCGTCCTTGGAAAGTTTGGTCGTTTTGCCTTTTGAATCCGTACAGTAAACGGCATTTTTAGTAGGGCCTTCCTGGTTGGAAGTGTAATAGAAAGAACCGGTTTTTTCATCATATCCGTAGAAATCAGTGACAACAAAATTACCTTTGGTAACTTGTTTGAGCAAATTACCGTTGGTGTTGTACCAGTAGATATGGTTATAGCCGTCGCGTTCGCTTAGCAAGGCAAATTTATCTCCGTAGAAGTGGATGTGGCTATAAGCCTTTTCAGTGATGTATTTGTCAACCTGATCGCGTACGATCATTTTGCATTCCGTAGAACGTGGATTGGCCATGTAGATTTCAAGATTGTCCTGATGACGGTTCAGGGTATAGATGGCCAGCTTGTTCGGATCGTTGGTAAATTTAATGCGTGGAATATAACCGTCTGCCGGTAACGGCAATTTCATCTGACGCGTTACGCGTGTCTTGATTTCGAAAGTATGTACGGTGACAGTAGCATTCGTCTCGCCGGCTATCGGATATTTGTATTCATAGCTTCCGGGATAGTCTGCATACTGGTTCATGGTCGGGCTGCTGCCTTTGAACAATGGGAATGAAAACATACGGACTTTGCTTTCATCGTAGCGAACCCATGCGATCATGCTGTTGTCGGCGTTGAAGTCGAAAGAACAGTCGTTGCTGAATTCTTCTTCATTGACCCAGTCGGGGATTCCGTTGATGATTTCATTCATTTTACCATCCTTGGTGATTTGACTCTCGCTGTTGTTGTACAGGAGTTTCACCAGGAATAGATTGTTTTCACGGACGAAGGCTACCATGTTTCCGTCGTTGGAGAACATCGGAACCTGTTGTGGACCACCGTCAGAAAGAGGGACAATGGTGTTGTTCTCTACATTATATATATAATAGACGGCGGTGTTGGAATGACGGTAGATGGCTCTGGTTTGTGTACGGATCAGAATGTTTTTTTCGTCCGGTGACATGATATAACCGTCGATATAGTCCAGTTTGACTTCTTTTAATTTGCTTACATCGAAAAGGACTCCGGTCTGGGTTCCGTTTTTGAATGAATATTTCACAATCTGTTTGTGGTCGGGACTGAGTTGTGAATAACTTTCTCCGTCGTTCATCGGATTTACGCCATAAATGCGTTGTGCTGAATAAACGCCATTGCAAATGTCTTTCAGGTTCAGTGTCTTTTCTGCTCTAGCAGGGAACAGAAAGGCGACCAGCAGAATGAATAAGTTAATTGTTTTTTTCATATTGTTCATGTTAAAAATTTAAGTTGCAAGTTTTGGTAATTAGAGGTATTGCTGTTTCTATTTTGCTTTTCAAGCCTTACAAAGATAGGGATTTTTACTATCTTTGTAAGCATAATGCATTAAAATGTATGAATTCGATTCGTTTATATCGGGATTTTGGATGTTTTCTGAAGGAATCTTTCCCATTTAAGGTGCAAAAGATTTCGTTGAATGCGGGTTTTACCTGTCCGAACAGAGACGGTACGAAAGGTTATGGAGGATGTACGTTTTGTAATAATCAGACGTTCAATCCGGATTATTGCCGTACGGAGAAATCTATTACACAGCAATTGGAAGAGGGGCGGACTTTTTTTGCAGGGAAATATCCTCAGATGAAATACCTGGCCTATTTCCAGGCATATACAAATACTTATGCAGATGTAGGGCTTCTGATGGAAAAGTATGAAGAGGCTTTGTCGGTCGAGGGTGTTGTGGGACTGGTTATCGGGACACGGCCGGATTGTATGCCGGACGAGCTGTTGAAAGCTTTGGAGAAGTTGAACAAGCAGACTTTTCTGCTCGTTGAGTATGGTATTGAAAGTGCGAATGATGAAACGTTGATACGGATTAATCGCGGGCATACTTTTGCGCAGACCCGTGAAGCTGTTGAACGGACGGCAGCTGCCGGAATCCGGGTTGGAGGGCATGTGATTTTGGGATTGCCCTGTGAGGAACGTGAAGAATTGCTCCGGCAGGCTCGTCTCATTTCGTCTCTGCCGTTGACTACTTTGAAATTACATCAGTTGCAGTTGATTCGTGGTACGAAGATGGCCCGTCAGTTTGCCGAACATCCGGAATGGTTTCATCTTTATACGGCTGAAGAATATATAGATCTGGTGATTGATTATGTAGAACGGTTGCGTTCTGATCTGGTTCTGGAACGTTTTGTTTCGCAGTCGCCCAAAAACTTGCTGATAGCGCCGGATTGGGGACTGAAAAATTATGAGTTTACAGAGAAAGTTCGAAAAAGGATGCTGGAAAGGGGCGCTTTTCAGGGAAGGTTGGCGGATTAATTTTTCTTTTTGTGCATATTCTTCCTTAAAAAGAGAAAAAAAATTATCTTTGCTTCATAAATAATGAATATTTCCAATATATATAATTAACAATCAAAAATTTCAAGGATGATAAAACAGCTTTTATTTTCTTGTGCGTTAGTCTCTTCTTTGGGAGCATTGGCACAGAAGGAAACTCCGTATTGGCTTGATCCGGAGGTCAATCGGGTGAATTGTGAAGCGCCGCGTTCACCGTTCTTTGCTTTTGAAAGCGTGGAATTGGCAAAATCTGCCGATAAATACAAGTCTGACCGGTATTTGTCGTTGGAAGGTAACTGGAAGTTTAATTTTGTAAAGCATCATAATCTGGCACCGGAAGGATTTTATGCTGAAAAATTTGATGATTCCAAATGGACCGATTTTCCTGTTCCCGGATTGTTTGAAATTAAAGGGTATGGCGACCGTATCTATAAGAATGTGGGATATGCCTGGAATACGCAGTTTGAGAATAATCCGCCTTTTGTAGAAGAACGTAACAATTATACAGGTTCATATCGTCGGGTAATTACTGTTCCTGCAGATTGGAAGGGCGAACAGATATTTTTGCATGTCGGTTCGGCAACTTCTAACTTGAAAGTGTGGGTTAATGGAAAATTTGTCGGCTATAGCGAGGACAGCAAAATGGCGGCAGAGTTTGATCTGACGAAATATTTAAAACCGGGAAAAGAAAATCTGATTGCGATGCAGGTGATGCGCTGGTGTGACGGATCTTATCTGGAGGATCAGGATTTCTGGCGTTTTACCGGATTGGCGCGTGAAGTGTATCTCTATGCCCGTCCGCAGGCTCATGTGGAGGATATCTTTATCACCCCCGATTTGGTGAACAATTATGTAGATGGTGTGTTGGACATTAAGATGAGTCTGGATAAGGCTTCGGGTAAACTGGTTAAACTTTCACTTTGTGATCCTTCGGGCAAGGAAGTTCTGTCAAAAGAGGCAAAAGTCGGAAAAGACGGTAAACTCGATTTCCGTATGGAAGTGAAGAATCCGTTGAAATGGACGGCAGAAACACCGAACTTATATAAACTCTATACGACTTTGCTTGACGGAGATCAGGTGCTCGAGGCTTTTCCGCAAAATGTCGGTTTCCGAAAAATAGAAATCAAGAATGCACAAGTGCTCGTGAATGGTCAGCCTGTACTGTTTAAGGGGGCAAATCGACATGAAATGGATCCTGATGGTGGTTATGTCGTTTCGGTAGAACGTATGATTGAGGATATCAAGATCATGAAAGAACTGAATATTAATGCAGTTCGTACCTGTCATTATCCGGATGATCCACGTTGGTATGATCTCTGCGATGAATATGGTATTTATTTGGTGGCAGAGACGAATATCGAGAGTCACGGAATGGGTTATGGTCAAACTACTTTAGCTAAAGAGCCTGCTTTTGAGAAAGCACATATTGAACGGAATGATATGAATGTTCGTACATTCAAGAATCATCCAAGTATTATTTTCTGGAGTTTGGGTAATGAGGCCGGTTATGGACCAAATTTTGAAAAGGCTTATGACCATATCAAAGCTTATGATCCGAGCAGACCAGTGCAATATGAACGTGCAGGTGCCGGAGGAAAAACTGATATTTTCTGTCCGATGTATTTTGGTTATGGTGATTGTGAGTACTATGCGAAAAATGATAATCCACGTCCTTTGATTCAGTGTGAATATGCTCATGCAATGGGTAATTCTATGGGAGGATTTAAGGAATACTGGGATTTGGTACGTAAATATCCGAAATATCAGGGTGGATTTATCTGGGACTTCGTGGATCAGGCCTTGCGTGATTACAACGAAGATGGCAAAATGATTTATACTTATGGAGGTGATTACGGTCGCTATCCGGCAACAGACCATAATTTTAATAATAATGGTATTATTAATCCGGATCGGAAACCGAATCCGCATGCCAATGAGGTGCGCTATTTCTATCAGAATGTATGGTTTACTCCCGTGGATATAAATCAAGGTGTTGTTGAACTTTATAATGAATATTTCTTCAAGAACTTAAAAGGATATGCTCAAATCGAGTGGTCCATGGAGTGTGAGGGGGAGGTTGTCTTGAAAGGCATTACCGCTATACCGGATGTCGCTCCGCAAAAAAAGGTGAACTTGACTTTGCCTGCAACAAATCAAGTGGCAACCTGGAAGAGTGCAATTGAGGAGGCCCGTCAAAATAAGAAAGAGTTGCTTGTGAATCTTGATGTCAGATTGACTCAGGACGAACCTTTGTTGAAGGAAGGTTATGCGATTGCCCGACAACAGTTTGTGCTGACTGATTATCAGTTCCCGACTGCAGAGGATATTTTGAAAACAGATGGTCTGGCTGAATCGGTGCAAAAAGATGAGATGAAAGCATGTCTTACTTTAAGTGCTGCCGGAACTTCAGTCACATTTAATAAATCTAATGGTTGGATTGATTATCTGGATATAGCCGGACGTCCGATGCTCCAGAAGGGATATTCGATTAAACCGGATTTCTGGCGTGCACCGACCGACAATGATTATGGTGCAGGTTTACAACGCAACTTCGCTGCTTGGAAAAATCCAAGTATGAACCTGAAATCTTTTGCATGTACGGATAAGGGACAGAACAAGGAAGTTGTTGCTGTCTATGAAATGCCGGGAGTCGATGCTAAGTTGACTATGACTTATACGTTGACGGCAAAGGGAGAACTGTTGGTGAATGAAGCTCTTGATGTTAATGAGAATGCTAAGAATAAACCAAATATGATGCGTTTCGGTATGCAATTGGTGATGCCGGAAGAATATAATATGATTAATTATTATGGTAAAGGTCCTGGTGAGAATTATATCGATCGTAACCATGGAGACCGGCTTGGCATTTATACTCAGAATGTAGCTGACCAATATTGGGGTTATATTCGTCCGCAAGAGAGCGGAAATAAAACTCAAGTACGTTTCTGGAGTGTGAAAAACAGTGCTGGCAAAGGATTGTCTTTCTATGCAACGGCTCCAATGGAATGTAGCAGTTTGCCTTATTTGGCTTCTGATCTGGATGATGGAGATGACAAGTATTTGCATCAAAGTCATTCTGGCGACTTGACTCCGCGTAACTTTACAGCGGTGAAGTTGGCTGCGCGACAGATGGGGCTGGGATGTGTCGATAGTTGGGGCTCATGGCCGAGAGGAGAATATTTGGTTCCTTATCAGGATTATCAGTTTACATTTGTCGTTGCACCTGCAAAATAATACCTATGTAAAGTAGGGTAAAATCTATTTTATAAATATCTGAAAAAGGATGGGGCGAAACTAAAATGACCGCTCTGGTAAGTTTCAGATGGTAACTATACACTTAAAAGGGTCGTATCTACTTCTGTGCAGAGTAATGATACGACCTTTTCTAGTAAATGTCCAGATATCAAATTATCGGTTCGTGTTTTTAGGGGGGGATAGTTTCTTTATTTTTGAATTAGGTTATGTTGATCTCTCATTTTTATAGAATATCTGGTTGTTTTCTTCTGTCATATTTTGATTGAAAACACCGTTCTTTCATCGGTTGCTGCAAGTTTAACGTAAAAAAGTGTGTTTCAGGGCAAAATTTTTTAGTATGTTTTGAAATGCTGTTAAA
>CALUIV010000012.1 GCA_944320775.1 uncultured Paraprevotella sp.
TCAAGGCTTACGACATGCGGCGTAACCGTTTCCTGCTCGACTTTCCGAACAACGAGGTGAAGGGCGGTTTCCTGACGATGTTGTCCGCCTCCTACCTGCAACCGAAGGAAGAGACGGGCGCCTGGTGAGCGTCTACACGGTGTATGTGGAGAAGGCGCAGAGCCAGGGACGCGTGGACTGCGTGCTGGAGACGGCGGACTATGTTTACGTCTTCGAGTTCAAGCTGGATGGTACAGCAGCGGAGGCTTTACAACAGATTGAGGAGAAAGGTTATGCCCGGGAATATGCCGCCGACAGCCGGAAACTTTATAAAATCGGCGCAGGTTTCTCATCGGAAACCGGTACGATCTGTGACTGGACCGTAGAGGAATGAATGAAAAAATCCCCGGATGAATTGCATCCGAGGATTTATAGTCTTTTGCTATTTGATTTCGTATTCTTCCTTCATGTCTATTTCCTGCTTATTCTGGTCATAGAATTCATACTGCAGGAAAGCTAATTTCTGGCTTGGAATGATTTTGACTCCGAAGCCATATTTCATCTGCCATTTTCGTTTCAATGAAACGAATCCCTGATTGATATAGGCAGCCACATAAGGATGTACGTGCAGGCTGAACTGTTTGATGCCTATTTTGTTTACCAGTATGTTGATTTTGCTTTCCAAAACATCGGTAAACAGATAGCTGGATTTGATGGTTCCTTTGCCAAAACAAGTGGGGCAAGTTTCCTCAACATTGACATCCATCACCGGACGCACCCGCTGGCGCGTGATTTGCATCAGGCCGAATTTGCTTAATGGCAGAATGTTGTGGCGGGCACGGTCTTTTTTCATGTTCTCGCACATTCGTTCATAAAGTTTCTGTCGGTCTTCGGCCTGAGTCATGTCGATGAAGTCTACGACGATAATACCTCCCATATCCCGAAGTCGGAGCTGGCGTGCCAGTTCGTCGGCTGCGCCTAAATTCACATCCAGGGCATTGGCTTCCTGTCCGTCTTTGGACTTGGCCCGGTTACCACTGTTGACATCGACTACATGGAGCGCTTCGGTGTGTTCGATAATCAGGTAAGCACCATGTTTATAGGATACGGTTTTTCCAAACGAAGCTTTGATTTGCTTGGTTATATCAAAATTGTCGAAGATGGGCAATTTTCCGCTATAACGCTTGACAATTTGCGCCCGGTCGGGGGCAATGAGGGTGACATAATCTTTCACCTCATTGTAAATTGCTTCATCATTAATATAGATATTCTCATAAGAGGGATTGAACAAGTCGCGCAACATGGCTACCGTACGGCTGGTTTCTTCGTAGACCAGTTCGGGCAGCTTGGTGGCCTTTTGAGCTTTAATGATTGCTTCCTCCCATTTTTTGAGTAATATCTTTAATTCGGTATCGAGCTCGGCAACCCGTTTTCCTTCTGCAACTGTCCGTACAATAACTCCGAAATTCTTGGGCTTGATGCTTTGAATGAGTTGTTTCAGGCGGGCACGCTCTTCTGATGATTTGATTTTTGAAGAAACAGAAACCTTGTCGTTGAAAGGAATCAGAACCAGATAACGGCCCGGAAAAGACAATTCACAGGTCAGACGGGGGCCTTTGGTTGAAATCGGTTCCTTGACGATCTGCACCAGAATTTCCTGGCCTGGCTGAAGGATATTCTGCACACTTCCTTCTTTGTCCAGATTTGGCTGTATGGTAGCCTTCGACATGGGATAAAGTTTCTTCTTGTCGCTGGTGACTTGTTTGAGGTATTTGGCGTAGGAATTGAATTGAGGTCCCAAATCCAGATAATGCAAGAAGGCATCGCGTTCGTAGCCTACGTTGACGAAACAGGCATTCAGGCCAGGCATCAGTTTCTTGACTTTGGCCAGATAGACGTTTCCGACAGCAAAAGACGCTGATTGCCCTTCTTTTTGGAATTCCACCAGTTTCTTGTCTTCAAGCAAGGCTATGGAAATCTCTTCGGGCTGAACATCTACTACTACTTCGCTTGTCATTCTTCAATAACTGTTTAATTGTTTATACAACCTCTGTCGCATACGAAAAACAAACTTGAGCAATATAAATGGCTATACCGCATCAAGTTTGTTTCTTGCTTATTTATCCATTTCTCTACAAGCTACAGACTATTTGCTTTTATGTCTGTTCTTTCTTAGTCTTTTCTTACGCTTGTGAGTGGCCATTTTGTGTCTTTTTTTCTTCTTTCCGCTTGGCATAGCTCTTAATTTTATATGGTTAATACTATTTGTTAGAAACTCATTCGTAATATTTATTTCTTAACGGCATCAACAAAAACCTTGGCCGGTTTAAAAGCAGGAATATTGTGCTCGTCGATAATGATTGTCGTATTCTTGGATATGTTTCTTGCTGTTTTCTTAGCACGTTTCTTCAAGATGAAACTACCAAAACCACGAAGATAAACATTTTCTTCTTTTGTGGTTAAAGATTCCTTGACTGAGTCCATGAACGCTTCAACTGTAGTCAGCACAGTATATTTGTCAATTCCAGTCTTTTGAGAAATCTCATTTACGATATCTGCTTTAGTCATTTTGTGTAAAATTATTGTTTATGAATTTCTTGTATTTACATTTTTCGGATTGCAAATATATAGCTTTTTGATGAGCTTATGAAATTTATTTGGAGATTTTTCGCTAAAAAAGCTGATTATTATGCTTTTGGATGCTAACTTTGTCTGTGTAGAATCAATAAAAGACGATTTTTATGGCTGATTTTGCCCGTATATTACATGACTGGTATCAGGTACACAAACGAGTTTTACCCTGGAGAGAAACAAAGGATCCTTATCGGATTTGGGTTTCTGAAATTATTCTGCAGCAAACCAGAGTAGATCAGGGTTTGGATTATTATTTGCGTTTTATCGCCCGGTTCCCTGATGTTTGGACTTTGGCGGAAACAGATGAAAGCGAAGTCTTGAAATATTGGGAAGGTCTGGGGTATTATTCCAGAGCCAGAAATCTGTTGCAGGCTGCCCGTCAGGTATGTGCGTTGGGAAAATTTCCGGATTCGTATTCAGAAATACGGAAGTTACGCGGGGTGGGAGATTATACGGCGGCAGCCATAGCATCGTTTGCATTCGGACTGCCTTATGCTGCAGTCGACGGTAATGTTTATCGGGTCTTGTCACGTTATTATGGCGTTGAACTACCGATTGATACGGGTGCTGGAAAAAAATATTTTGCAGCTTTGGCCACGGAAACACTTGACCGGAAACATCCGGCAAATTATAATCAGGCTATCATGGATTTTGGAGCATTGCAATGTGTGCCCAAAAATCCGGATTGTTCTGCTTGTCCTTTTTGTGCTTCCTGTGTTGCTTTCCGGGATGGTCTCGTAGCACAATTACCGATAAAAATCGGAAAACAGACTTTACGTTCCCGTTTCTTTACCTTTATTTATATAGAATATTCTGATTTAGTGGCTTTATGGCGTCGCGGAACCGGAGATATTTGGGAAGGGTTGTATCAACCTCTTCAATTTGAGTGGGAAGAGGCATTACCAGATGAAATACAGCTGTATAAACGTTTGTCGGATTTGTTCGTCGGTCAGGGTAATATAACCTTTTTGCCTTTGAAAATTTGTGAACGACAAAGGCTTAGCCATCAATTGTTGCATGTTTCTTTTTATAGATTATCTTTGTCATTCCCTCCGGATGAATCGGCATTGCCTCAAGGGATAATCTGGGTCGAAAAAAATAAATTGGCCCAATATGCATTTCCGAAAATGCTGGCAGAAATGACAGAAAAGTTGTAAGAGAGGATAGAAACTGTTGGATGATAAAATGAAAAAGAACAAGAGCGTTTCGGTTGCAAATGAATCTTTTTTGCTCTCTGAAAAAGAAAAATATACGCTAATATTGGGTTAAATCATGAATTGGTGCTATCTTTGAACCGTAAAATTAAAATAGAGGAGGAATTTAGTTATGTCTCTGAATAAAGTCATGTTGATTGGTAACGTAGGAAAAGACCCGGATGTGCGTTATCTGGATAATGGAGTAGCTGTGGCAAGTTTTCCGTTGGCAACGACAGAACGTGGTTATAAGTTGCAGAATGGTACGGAAGTACCTGAACGTACGGATTGGCACAATATCGTCTTGTGGCGCGGCTTGGCTGAAATCGCTGAAAAATATGTTCATAAAGGAGACAAACTGTATATTGAAGGAAAAATCAAAACTCGTTCTTACGATGATCAGAATGGGATGAAGCGATATATCACGGAGATTTTTGCAGATAATATGGAGATGTTGACCTCGCGATCGGTCACTAACCAGCAGCAGACTGCAGTGGGAACAGCTGGCTCCGGTATGCAGCAAATGGCTCCTGAGGCAGGTGCCGTGAATCCTTCTGAGGATCTGCCTTTCTAATGTTTAATTTAAATTTTTTGTTTTGGACTCAGACACGTTTTTATCTGGTTTTTTAGACCTTTTTGATGAAGTTGTCATTATGTCTCCCAGTGTGGGGGCTATTATAGCCTTGTTGATGGCTATGGTTTTGTTATTGTGTTCAGGATTTGCATCGGCTTCTGAAATTGCCTTCTTTTCTTTGTCGCCAACAGATATCAGCGCAGTTGAGGAAGGAAAACATGCTTCCGATGACCGTATTTTGGCCTTGCGGGCTGATTCAGAACGTTTGTTGGCTACGATACTGATTACGAATAATTTTGTGAATGTCGGTATCATTATGTTGCTCAATTATTTTTTTGCAGAAGTCATTGATTTTGGAGGAAGTGATTTGCTGGAATTCCTGTTTATGACCGTTCTGCTCACGTTCCTGCTTTTGCTTTTTGGTGAAATCATGCCTAAAATCTATTCAGCACAGCATACATTGAGCTTTTGCCGTATGGTGGCTCCTGTCCTGCAAATTGTGGAGCGGATATTTTGGCCGGTTTCTTCGTTGTTGATGCGTTCTAAAAAAATTGCTTCCAAGGTGGTTCAAAAAGAAAACCGGACTCTTTCCGTGGATGAACTGGAACAGGCGTTGGAACTGACGGACAAAAAGGAGATTGCTGAAGAACAGAATATGTTGGAAGGCATTATTCGGTTTGGAGGAGAGATGGCCCGCGAAGTAATGACACCGCGAGTGGATATCGTAGATCTGGATATTAAGACGCCATATTCTGAAGTGCTTAAATGTATCGTTGAAAATAATTATTCGCGTATTCCGGTGTACTCCGGTTCAAAAGACAATATAAAAGGAGTACTTTATATTAAGGATTTGTTGCCTCATCTGAACAAACCGGCAAATTTCCGTTGGCAATCCTTGATGAGGCCGCCTTTTTTTGTTCCGGAAACAAAAATGATTGATGACCTGTTGCGCGATTTTCAGACCAATAAGGTGCATATAGCCATCGTTGTTGATGAATTCGGAGGAACTTCGGGTATCGTTACGATGGAGGATATCATCGAAGAGATAGTCGGTGAGATTAATGATGAATACGATGAAGAAGAGATGCCGTATGTTAAAGTCAGTGCCAATTCCTTTGTTTTTGAAGCCAAAGTGTTGCTTTCTGATTTCTACAAGATCATGAAGCTGGATGATGAAACATTTGATGATGTTGCTGGAGAAGCAGATACTTTGGCCGGATTGTTACTGGAAATCAAAGGGGAATTTCCAAAATTGCATGAAGTGATTACCTATCGGAATTTCCGTTTTGAGATCGTTGAGATGGACGAGCGTCGGATTGTAAAAGTGCAAGTTACAGTAGAACCGGAGCATGCGGCAGATGCTCAAGAAATGTCTCAGTCATAATTTGATATTATATGCCTTTATATAAGAAAATACAGACAGATTCTTACGCGGTTTTTGTCTGGAAAGTTACAGAAACTTATGATGAACTGATCGCTGTTCTGCCTCATTCTGATATATTCCGGAATGAGGCAGAACGCCGTTTTACCAGTATGAAACGAAGACTGGAATTTGCCGCAGTACGTGTTGCATTGTATGTAGCGGCAGGAATCGATTATCCTGAAATAGGATATATGGCTTCGGGAAAACCTTTTCTTTTGCACGATTCTCGTGAATTATCTGTTTCGCACACGCAAAATTATGTTGCCGTGATGTTGACAGAAGATAAGATGCCCGGAGTGGATATAGAACGGCGTTCGGATCGGATTGTCAATTTGAAAAGCCGGATTATCGGACCAGAAGAGCTGGCTGATTCTCCGGAATGTCTGTTATTGCATTGGTCTGCTAAAGAGACTGCATATAAAATTATGCAATGTAGGGATGTAGATTTTGTTCGCCATTTGAAATTATCAGTATTGCCGGAATATATCATTTCTGATGGGATAAAAAAATCGGGTGAAGCGGTTATGAAAACTGTTCACCCGGATTATGTGGCATCGTTTATGATAAATTATGTATTGGATGATGAGTTTATCTTAACTTATTCCGTTACTTCAAAGAAAACACATCAGGACAACTTGTGCAATGATGACGCGGCTAAACATGGCTAACGGATAAACAGTTGCATAGCTGACCGGTGCTTCTTCGCCAGGAATGGAATCGTTTACGTAATTTAATGCCATTGGGTTGGCCATACTACCGCATAACATACCACAAGTAGTGCCAAAGTCTGTCTTATAAATGCGCAGAGCAATCCATCCCATGATCGTTACGGGAATCAGAGTAATCAGAAAACCGGTTGCAATCCAGATTGCTCCTTCCGGACGGACAACGGTCTCAAAGAAGTGAGCACCTGCATCAATTCCCAGACAGGC
Organism: uncultured Paraprevotella sp.; assembly: GCA_944320775.1. Classification (GTDB taxonomy): domain Bacteria; phylum Bacteroidota; class Bacteroidia; order Bacteroidales; family Bacteroidaceae; genus Paraprevotella. The sequence continues at coordinate 6,736 of CALUIV010000012.1, forward strand.
CAGATATAGTGACAGTCCGATACCTCGAAGCATCAAATTGGCGCTTCGGGTGGTGTAGATGCGCATATGCAGACGAGGTCCGAAACATCCGACGAGGATGCCGACAATGATCGGGCCTCCGGCTAGTCCCAGTTTGACAGGAGTGGTGATACCAGGAATGGCTATTGGTATAGATCCTAAAACCAATCCAAGAACTATGCCGACGAAAATAGCTGCCAGATTGGGTTCTTTAAGTGACATGACCGTATTACCCAAGATTTTTTCTACTTGTTTGATGGCAGCTGCTTCGCCAACAACCGTCAACCGGTCGCCCAATTGAAGGATTAGGTCTGGAGTGGCCAATAGCTTGACACCACTACGCAATACACGGCTGACATTAATGTCGTAAGCATTGCGGAGTTTCAGGGAGCCTAACCGGCGTCCGTTTATTTCCGGACGAGTCACGACGATATAACTGGATACCAGTTCACGGTCGATGGCATTCCAGTCGATATCCTCTTTGTTCCAGTCTCTATTTTCCTGTTCGCCGAAAATCATGGTCAACATGGGCATATCCTTTTCTATGGTAACAACCAGAATACGGTCGTTTTCTTTCAGGATTGTATCCCGTGAAGGTATGGATACCTTTCCATTACGCCACAATCGGGAAATGACAAATTTGGAATGACTGTCATGAGCCAGATCGCCAATTTTTTTGTTGTATATACCCGGATTATGAACCTGAAAAGCTGCAATATAAGTATGATTCGGATCTTCTGTCTTTTTAACTTCCAAATCGGATGGACGGACGAAAACTTTCCGGATAAAAAGCATGGCCAGAATAACGCCGACAACACCTAACGGATAGGTGACAGCACAGCTTAAAGCCGCACCACTGGCATCAAAGCCAAGTTGTTTTAAGGTTTGTTGTGCGGCACCGAGCGCCGGTGTGTTTGTCGTGGCACCACACAGAATGCCAATCATATCTTGTAAAGGGACGTTCAGACCATAACTTAGTGCGATGGTCATGACAGTTCCTAGTAAAATTACTCCTAAGCTGAGCATGTTCAGACGGACACCTCCCTTACGGAAAGAACTGAAGAAACCCGGACCGACCTGAAGTCCCAGTGAATAGACAAAAAGAACTAATCCGAAACTTTCCGCATAATTCAGCATGTTCGGGTCAAGAGATATGCCCAAATGGCCGGCAATAATTCCCATGAAAAAAACAAAGGTAACCCCTAAGGATACCCCCAGGATGCGTACACGTCCCAATGATATTCCGATGGCCGTGACAAGCGAAAGAACGATGATGGCTTGCAGGGCCGAATGTTCAAATAGCAAACTGTTAATCCATTCCATGCTGCAAAGTTATACCTTTTACTCGGCATAGCGATGGATTTCGGCAAAAATATTTGCTTTTTGTCACTTCTGCCTTATTCGGATAAGGTTTGTAGAAGAATTTCGACTGCCTTCATCGGATCTTTTTCCTGGTCGAGAATCGAGATGAATTTGCTGCCAATAATGATTCCCGAGGCATATTGTCGGGCAGCGTCGGCTGTAGCTTTATTACTGATACCAAATCCGATCATCCGGGGGTTACGGAGTTGCATTTTATGGATACGGTTAAAATACTCCAGATGTTGTTTTTCGAACATTTGTCGGGCTCCGGTTGTTGCAGCAGCAGATACCATGTAGATAAAGCCGTCCGTGTGACTATCAATGAAGCGAATACGTTCTTCGCTGGTGGCAGGGGTGATCAGCATGATTATTTTCAGGTCGAAACGGTCGGCTATTGGTTTGTAATAGTCCAGATATTCCTGAAATGGCAGATCGGGTATGATTAGTCCGTCAATACCGCATTGTTGGCAGGTCTGGCAGAAACGTTCAAATCCATATTGCATGATCGGGTTTAGATAGCCCATCAGAATCAGTGGAATTTCTATTTGGTTACGAATCGTTTTTAATTGATCGAACAGAACTTTTATCTTCATGCCATTGTGTAAAGCCTGTTGGGCTGCTTGCTGTATGACTGGGCCGTCGGCTACCGGATCACTGAAAGGGATACCTATTTCAATCATATCCACACCTTTTTTTGCAAGTGCTTGTATTACAGGTACTGTACTGTTGCAGTCCGGATGACCGGCGCAGAAATATACGGAAAGCAGATTTTCTTGTTTTTTCTCAAATAATGCTGTTATTCTATTCATTGTTCTGTTTCTTAATTATATAATAGGTAATTTGTTTGATTTTACCGAACGTAAGGATTGGATGAATTTTTTGATTTTTTCTGTGTCTTTTTCGCCCGGATAAATTTCGAACTGAGAATTTATATCTATACCAATGCATGCCGGATGTTGAAAAGAAAGAATCTTTTCAATATCAGTTGGCCGGATACCACCGCTGATTAAAAAGGGAATATTACCGGTATAATCGTTTAAGATATTCCAGTCAAAAGAGATTCCATTTCCACCGGGTAAAGAACTTTTTGTGTCGAACAGAAAATAGTCGCAACATGTTTCAAAGTTTTTTGTTTCGGTTAAATCTTTAGGAGTAGCTATAGCGAATGCTTTGATAATCGGAATTGTCTTTTGTTGTTCTTTTTGGATTTGTTCTTGAAGTCGGAAACAGAAATCTGAGGATTCTTTTCCGTGCAGTTGGATGATATCGAATAGTTTTTTTTCTGTCCAACGAAGAATTTCATCTTGTGCTTCATTGACAAAGACACCAACAAAAGCCGTATTTTTCGTATTGCTTTGCAGCCTCTGACGATATGTTATTATTTTTTCGGCAACTTCCGGTGAGATATAACGGACAGAACCGTTCCATAGAATCAGACCAATCCAGTCGGCACCGATATTTTCTATTTTCTGGATATTGCTTGTATGTGTTAATCCACATACTTTAATGACTTTCGGAATCATACGCGTTTGTTTTTTGTAATAGAGTCAGTTCGGAAAGAAAGTGTCGTAAGGTTTGTTCCGGATATTCCGTGCGCATGAATGTTTCTCCGATAAGGAATCCCTGGAATCCGGCACGGCGTAGTTCGTAAACGGTTTGTGGCGACGAAATGCCACTTTCGGATATTTTAATGGCTTCTTTGGGCAGACGTTCTCCCAAACGGAAAGAATGATCAACACAAGTCTGAAAGGAACCAAGATTCCGATTATTTATGCCGATCATAGAAATATCAGGACTGATATAATCCAGTTCTTTCTCTTCGTGAATTTCAAGCAGTACTTCCAAATTCAAATCTATAGCCCGACTAACCAGCTTTTTGCAGTTTTCCAGATCTAATGCTGCTGCAATCAGGAGAACAGCATCAGCTCCAAGCAGGCGAGACTCAAAAAGTTGATATTCATCAATGATAAATTCTTTCCTAAGTATAGGAAGTCTGGTCTGTGATCGTGCTTGTTGGAAATCATTTTCCCTTGCTCCGAAAAAAGACTCATCGGTGAGTACGGATATTGCTGCTGCGCCGACTGCTTCATAACCGGGAATGATTTTCGTCGGATCGGCCGAACGGTTTATCCAGCCTTTTGATGGTGAACGTCGCTTGAATTCACTGATAATACCCGTTTCAGACTTTTGTAATTGTTTGCTCATTTTGTTTCCAGATGCAGGTGTTGCACAGGCCATCTGGCAAAGTCGTGTCAATGGGAGTCTTTCCTTTTTATTCTTGATTTCTTTGTATTTATGGCTGATTATTTCTTTTAGAATGTCGTCTTTCATTGTGGGAATTGTTAAGAATTGATTTCAATAAATTGTTGTAAGGCAGTCCATGCGCGTCCGGATTTCAATGAGGTTCTGGCCAGGTCCAGGCATTCCATCAGGTTTTTTTGTGGTTCCAGAACTTTGATTGCAAAAGCTGCATTGGCCAAGACTACATTAATTTGAGCTTCTGTTGCCTGATTTTTCAGAACACGGATAAAAATATCCAGTGCTTCACGAACCTGTTTGCCGCCATATAGTTCTTCGGGCCGGACAGTCTTCATACCCAAATCTTCGGGCTGATATACAGATTCTTTTCCACCGGATTCTTTCACTTTAAAGCAACCTGTTAATGCAATTTCATCATATCCGTCCATACTGTGGACAATACTATAGTTGATTCCCAAGAGTCTGTTGACTTCTCCATAAAGACGCATTTGATTCAGACTGGCTACTCCAAGGAGTTGATTTTGGGGATGGCATGGGTTGACAAGAGGACCAAGCAGATTAAAACAAGTTGGGATTTGCATGGCTTTTCGTACTGGGCCTACGAATTTCATACCTTTAGCAAAAAGCGGAGCATGAAGATATGCAAATCCACTTTTCTCCAAACTTTTGCGCAGAAGGTTTTCATCGTTGGTAAAATGTATACCGCAGGCTTCTATTACATTACTGGCGCCAGAAGTAGATGTGGCTGCATAGTTGCCATGCTTAGCCACTTTATAACCAGCACCGGCAAGAATGAAGCTACTGCAGGTTGATATATTGAATGTGTTTTTATTGTCGCCCCCTGTTCCTACGATGTCGATTACAGGATAATCCGATAAATTAATCGATAATCCGGTTTCAAGCAATCCGTCACGCAGTCCGAGCAATTCTTCCGGTTGAATGCCGCGCATGATCATTGAGGTCAGAAAAGCTGAGATTTGTATGTCTGTGTATTTTTCCCGGGTAATATCAAGCATAATCGTTCGAGTTTCTTCCCGGGTAAGTATTTCGTTGTTGACGAGTCGTGTCAGTATTGTTTTCATGTTTGTGTCTTTGTTTTATGTTATTAGATGTTTTTCAGATTGTTATCGATGTTGTAACCATTTCTTGATGATTGTTTTACCGTCGGGAGTGAGTACTGATTCCGGATGAAACTGAATACCGCGGATGTCCCATGTTTTGTGTCTGATGGCCATGATGTCTTCTTCATCGCTTGTTGCTGTAATTTCCAGACAGTCAGGGAAGTTCTCTTTGCTGACAATCCAGGAATGATAACGTCCTACATTTATGTTTTCGGGTAATTCCGAGAATAAATAATCATTTTTAATGAGATGACAGGGACTTTGAATGCCATGATATACAGATGACAGATTAATCAGATGGGCACCGAAGACTTCTGCGATAGCCTGATGTCCCAGACAGACGCCCAGAATGGGACGTTTTCCGGCATAGTATCGAATTACGTCGAGCAGCAATCCTGCTTCTTCCGGTATACCCGGTCCGGGACTTAGAATAATCTTATCGTAACTTTCCAGTTCGGATAATTGAAACTGGTCATTTCGCAGCACGGTGACTTTCGCTCCTGTTTCTTTAACCATATGGCTCAGGTTATAAGTGAACGAATCGTAGTTGTCAATGATAGCTATATTCATAGAACTTAAAGATTATGTTTCTGGATTTTGATTTTAAAGGGTTTCTGCAAAGTCGAGTGCATGACGTAATGCTCCTAGTTTATTGTTGATTTCCTGCAATTCATTGTCTTCGTTGCTTTTGGCTACAATACCTCCACCAGCTTGAAACCAAAGTTCATTGTTCCGGCTGACAAATGTGCGGATGGTAATCGCTTGGTTTAAACTGCCGTCCAACCCGATGAAACCAATACATCCGCCATAGGCTCCGCGGTTGTGCGGTTCCAGTTCGGATATGATTTGCATGGCTTTGACTTTAGGTGCTCCGGAGAGCGTACCGGCAGGGAAGGTATCGGCAAAGGTTTTGATATGATTGGTCTTTGAATTAAGCCGTCCGCTTACCCGGCTTACAAGATGAATGACATGGCTGTAATATTGTAGTTCTTTGTAAAATTCGACGTGTACATCTTCGCAGTTTCTGCTTAAATCATTCCGTGCCAAGTCTACCAGCATGACATGTTCAGCGTTTTCTTTCGGATCATTACGCAGGAATTCGGCTTGCCGTTTGTCTTCGTCCGGATTTCCTGTTCTTTTGGCTGTACCGGCTATGGGATCTATGTAAGCAATACCTTGACTAATCCGACAATGTGTTTCGGGCGATGAACCGAAAATCCGGAAACCGCCGAAATCGAAATAAAATAAATACGGGCTGGGATTGATATGACGCAGGGCACGGTAGAGTTGAAAATCATCGCCTTCATATTTTTGAATAAAACGTCGGCTTAACACGATTTGAAAAACATCTCCGCGCAGACAATGGGCAATGCCTTGACGGATGTTGGCTTTGTGTTCTTCGTCGGTCAGGGTACTGGTAAGTTGTCCGTTTCGTGAGAATGGGTAGCAGTGTGCCTGCCCGTTTCTGATCTGTTTTTCCAATTCATCCAGATGACAGTTTTCCTGTTCCGACAGTAATTCAACTAATGTGAGTGAATTGTTGAAATGGTCGAATACAACTATATTTTTAAATAAGATATAGATCAGATCCGGTGCATCATTTTTTACTTGTGTATCATCTTTGATGGTAACAGGTTCAAAATATTGGATTGCATTAAACGATGTGAATCCGTAAAGACCGCCATATTCTTTTGCATCTCCCTTTATTTCTATTCTTTGGATGAATTCAGATAATGCTTTTATGGCATTAAAAGATTCCGAAAGTGGTGTTCTTTTACAAATTCCGTCCGGATATTTTTCCTGAACGATTCCATGTTTTATTTCGATACTCGCAATCGGGTTTATGGCGATGAAGGAATGGCTGTTTTCCCGACTGTGGTAATCTGAACTTTCCATTAATACACTTTGGGGATACAGGTCGCGCAGTTTCAGATAAGTACTGGCTGGAGTATACATATCGCCAAGAATGGATTTGCTTGCTGTTTGATAGATAAATCTGTTCATTTTGTCGTGTTTTATCTGTGTTTGTCTTATGTTGTTCAGAAAGAATTTATTTGCGGATCGTCTTTGTATTTCAGATAAGTATCCAGGTCCTTGTCACCTCTTCCGCTTACGGTAAGAACAACAACATCGTCTGGTTGGAATCTCATTTTGGGAAGCATACCCAGAGCATGTGCAGATTCTAGAGCGGGAATAATACCTTCGGTTCGCGTCAGTTCGAAGGCAGCCCGAAGTGCCTCGTCGTCGTTGATGGCCATTACTGTTGCCCGACGTTCTTGTGCCAGATGAGCGTGAAGTGGTCCTATTCCTGGATAATCCAAGCCGGCCGAAATGGAATAGGGTTCGGTTACTTGACCGTCTTCGTCTTGCATGACCAGTGTCCGGAAACCGTGGATAATGCCAATTTTACCACAATGAATGGTTGCGGCTGTTTCGCCGCTTTCTATACCGTGACCTCCAGCTTCGCCCAAAAATAGTTTGACCCGCAGATCATCAATATAGTGATAAATGGTCCCTGCAGCGTTAGATCCTCCGCCAATGCAGGCCATCAGATAGTCGGGATAGTCGCGGCCTTCTTTTTCGAGCAGTTGTTGTTTGATTTCTTTACTGATGATACTTTGCAGCCGGGCTACCAGGTCGGGGTAGGGATGAGGCCCGACTGTGGAACCGATAATGTAGAATGTATCGTCGGGGTGAGAGCACCAGTCGCGTATTGCTTCATTTGTGGCATCTTTCAGAGTCTTGTTTCCGCTATGTACGGCATAAACTTCTGCTCCCAACATTTTCATACGTTCCACGTTGACATGTTGGCGTTCTACATCGGTTGCTCCCATATAAACGCGGCAAGGCATGTTCATCAGAGCACAGACCGTGGCTGCTGCTACACCATGCTGTCCTGCGCCGGTTTCTGCAATAATACGTTTGCAGCCCATTTTTTTAGCCAATAGAATTTGTCCGATGGCATTGTTTATTTTATGGGCACCAGTATGATTCAGGTCTTCGCGTTTCAGATAGAGCCGACAGCCATACTTTTCGCTCATCCGACGAGCAAAATAGAGTGGTGAAGGACGTCCGACGTAGTCATGTAATAATTGATGGAATTCTTTTTGGAAATCTTTTGATTCGAGGATCGTCAGATAATTGTTACGTAGTTTTTCTACGGCCTGATAAAGAATTTCGGGAATATAGGCGCCGCCGAATTCACCATAATATCCGTTTGTGTCAATGTTGTAGGTTTTCATATTTATTTTGTTTTTTGATTATCTGATTGTGTTTGGTATCGGAAAAATAAAAAAGCAGAGACCTGTCGCAAGTACGACAGGTCTCTGCTTATTCTATTATTCTGCTTGTTTTAAAATGAATACACGAGACGGGCTCCTCACGACTTGTTAGGTTCTGAGTAGCGCCACCACCAATATGTATTCATGTTTGACATCATTTGCTTTTATTCTTTTATTGCTTTTTGTTTGCGGCAAAAGTACGGATTAATTTTAAATATCCAAATTATCTTGTTGATTTTTTCCTTTTAGTTTGTGTTTTTTTATTTTTGGTTGACCAGATACCTCTTTATAATAAAGCTTTAGTATAATTTTGCTATGAAAAAAATGAGTTTCTGTTTATTTTGTCACAATCAGGTTGATCGTTTCTGATTACTATTCAGGTACGGTGAAATCATAGGCTATTACGTCGCCTTCTTCGTTTACCGGCTTCTGTTCCAGATTGATTAAAATATATTCGCCCGGAAATAGAGGAGTTTTCGGAGTTACGGAAAATCCCATATCCGGCAGGTTTTCTATGACGAAGGCATTCAGGTCGATTCTTACATAATCACATTCTTTTAGTTCGGCATCAGGTAACCGTCGATAAGATTTTCTTTCGTTCAGACGTATGATGGCATAGTCGTTCAGATTGTATTCTTTCGGGAAAATGGCAAATTTCGGCTGGCTGTCGGTTAGTTGTTTTGACTTTTTTCCCCAGAAATAACGTTGGAATTTACCTCCAACACTGATTCCCTGAATGTCCCAGCCTTTTTTCTTTTCAGTTTGACTGGTAATGGATTTCATCGGGTATTGGTTTCCTTCTACGTAAATGAATACGTTGGGGGCAACTTCCGGTCTTTGTGCCCATGCACCACTCCAAGTGAGCAGGCAAAGACAAATCATAATAAAATATCTCTTTTTCATTTTCTTATGGATTTTAGTTGTTAGAATAAAATGATTTCAGTGTCATGTGCATCGGTGTATTTCTGAAATAATTCTTGCATGAACTGGGCACAGGCCAGCACTTGTTCTTTGTTTCCATCGTAACCGTTGACCAGTGCCAGAATATTTTCCGTTGTTGTCGATAATTTTGTTCGTTCATGATCACTTGTCGGTGTGCCGATACCTCCTTCCCGATCTCGGTATACGGGCAGTCCTTCTATGTTTAAGGGACCTCTTCCGATGCCTTCATAAGGCTCTTCTGCTTTGCCGATTCCTAATATCAGCTGATTCCCCTGAATTTTGTCTGCGTCAAAGCCTCCAATCGAGTATCCGAAACGGATTGAGGCCAAATTGATCAGATCGACAGCTGTATTGATCTGATAAAGTTCGTGTCCTTTAAGCATTCTGCGGATAAGGGCTTCACTCGAGGGACGATAACGGCTGGGATCTTTTCCACAACGCTTGTATATTTGTCGAGTGGCCAAAATTGCAGGATGTTCTTTCAAACTGTCTGTAGTATAGGTTTGCCGATATTCCTTTTCGAAACGGGCTATTTCCAGCCAAAGAGCAGGTGAATATTCTGTGTTGGTTATTTGGGTGCTTAGGGCGGCACCGATGAATTGTGGACACACATCCCGAATTTCCTTACTGACTTCTATGTTTATCATTTCGTTTTTATTGATTAGTTCCAGTCTTGCAAATTATATGTAGATTCTGCTTTTCTTTCTTCATTTTTAGGGAGCTTGCTGAAAAAGTTGATGCCGGTAATTTCTTCTACTTCGTCTACTGTTACAGCATAATCCCATATGTCCCGGTTTTGTTTTTTATGAGGGAAAATAAAACCAACGGCTTTGGTTTCTTTGTTTGAATGGCGCATGATAACTTTGAAGAAGGCTTCCGGAACAGTTATTTTGTTTGCACCTATCGTTTTGGGTTTTTTACTGTTTATAATGGGGCCGCAAACAATGTAAATACATTGGTATCGTTTGGCCCATTTCCGGCATTTCTCTTCCAGATCGTTCCAGTCACCGCCGTTCAAAGATTGGAGTTGCGGACAAATATTACTGAAATAAAAGCTTTCTTCCATTGCTTTCTGAGAATGCTTGTTATCTGCAGCCGGGCACATGTGTCCTCGGCTGTAACCAGAACGGCGGTAGTCACTGTCGTTGGCCGTCGGTCCATTTTTAATATCCGGATCAGGTTGGAAATTGTCTGATCGAACTACTTTTCCAGTGATGCGTTCCGGAGTAAGTTGCCAAGCTACCCAGTTGGGAATTTTATGTTTGCGGTTAAAAGAAACGGTATAGGCTGTATGCCGGACAATTTCTTCCGGTCTGTCCGTCAGATAAGCCGGTATTTCCAAGTTTTTGGTTGGAGTATTTTTTCCTGTTTTATTTCTCTCTTTGGAATTTGTCTTGCTTGTTGCAATATTGTTGTCTTGTTCCAGCTGGGAGAGGTATTCGTCAGTTTCTTTTATGAAATTTTCGAGATAGGGTATTTTTTGAGTCCATTCGCGTATGTTCCAGGAGCATGACACATGTCCTGTGACAAAAACGATACCCAAAAAAATGAGGATTCTTCCTGCTTTTTTCATTTCATTTAATCAGGTTTGATTTTAGCAGATTCGGGCAACAGATTTAGAATTCAGATCGACTTCGGATTCAGAAAGAAGAGAACGGAAATAAACACTTGGAATGCCATGGCAATTGAAATCCAGAGTAATGTAGTAGGGCTTCTCTTGTCTGATACCTTCCCGGTTTGCCCAAATGACTTCTCCGTTTCGGATGATGAATGCTTTTATTATGCGAAGCAGTGTATGACCGAACAGTATCTGTCCTGGGTCGTAGCTGTTTTCATCGAAATAATTTTGGGCTTCTTCTTCCTCGAAAGCCGTAAATGGTGGAACGGTGATAGCTCCGGAGTCGTTTTTGCATACGAGTAAATAGACTGGGATTTCTTCTGAGTTCAGAGGAAATGATGGGGTTGAACTGGATTCCTGATACTTTGGGGTCATGGTCTGCAAGGTTATTGTGTTGTTGAAATATTCTTCCGACTAACTTATCTATCTTAGTCGATTTCAAGACAAAGATATAGTAAATAACAGGAAAAAACGAAAAATGACGGGCATTTTTTGTTTATCCGAAAACAATTGAATTTTTCTTTTTCTTATCTTTGTCCGAATAATAAATGTGTGTATGAAAAGGTTTTATGTGTTTTTGTCTTGTCTGCTTGTTGTCTTATTGGTATGGGCTGTTCCGGCGGAAAAGAAACGTATGTTTGTTCCTTTGATTCAGGGAGGAACTGTTGAAGTAACTTTTTTCGGAGATGAAAATGGGTATTATTATATTACGGATGACGGTTTTTTAGTGCGTCCTGTTTCCGGAACAGATTGTTTTGAGTTGACAGATAAAACCTTGTCGGATGTGTATATGCAGTTTAAGCAAACTCGGATGAAGATTTCGGAACAAAGGGAGACCGGACTTCCAGTTGCCATACCTCGGACAGGTTCACCGAAAGTTCCTGTGATTTTAGTAGGGTTTGCAGATGCTCCGTTTGTGGTTCCTGATTCTGATGTTTCTGTTGCTGAATATTATGATAAATATTGTAATGGAACCCGTGATGGAGTGAATTATACCGGAGCCGGAAGTTACGGTTCTGTTCGGGATTATTTTATCGCTCAGAGTGACAGTCTGTTGCAGCTGGATTTTCAGATTATCGGTCCGATACAATTACCTCATGATGCGGCTTATTACGGGGCGGATAGTCTGTATGCAGATGGCAAGCAGGATATTGATGTGAACCGGAAGCAGTTTCTGGAAGATGCAGTAGCAGAAGCTCTCAAAAAACAAGACGACTGGAGTACATTTGACAACAATGGAGATGGAAAAGTAGATATGGCTTTTCTGATATATGCAGGTCTGGGGCAGGCCAATGGCGGAGCAAGCCAAACGATCTGGCCTAGGGAAATGGTTTCGGAAACGGAAGTTAACGGCATAGTCTTTTCGGTTATGGCTTATTGTAACCAGTTGCGTCCGATGAGCGGTTCTGATGAGACTGCCCGTGTACAGACTGATGGTATAGGTATTATGTGTCATGAATTATCGCATGCGTTGGGACTACCGGATTTTTATAATCAGCAACATTTAACGTTTGGAATGGATTATTGGTCGGTCATGGATTATGGTTATTTTGCCAAGAATGGCTATGCTCCGGGAAGCTACCATGCTTATGAACGTGATTTTATGGGATGGCGCCGGTTGCGGGTATTGGATAAGCCGCAGACGGTCCGGATTTATCCGACAGAACAGGGCGGTTGCGGGTATAAAATAATGAATGAGGCGAATCCGAATGAATATTATGTGCTTCATAATCTTCAGAAAGCCGGATGGGATACCATGTTGGCTACTTTGGGGCATGGCATGTTGGTGACGCATGTAGATTATGATTCTCTGATATGGTGTCGCAATCTGGTGAATGCTGATCCGGAGCATCAGCGTATGACAATTATTCCGGCCAATAATTCGTTGAAAGGAAATTTCAATTCATCGACGGCTCAAGAGATGTTGCGTTCGTTGGCAGGAAATCCGTATCCCGGTATTACGGGAAATCGGGCGTTGACGGACAATACTGTTCCGGCTTCAGTTGTATTTTCAGGAAATTATATGGGTAAGCCAATTACACAAATAGAAGAAAAAGATGGTGTGATTTCCTTCAAGTTTATGCCTTTAGGGCAGTTGCAATCAGTTGATGTTCATAGTATGACCTATGATTTTACACATAGAAAATTGACATGGGATGCAGTGCCTCATGCAACCTGTTATGCATTGGAAGCAGGTATCGGGGCAGATAATGTTGAAGTGATTTGGCGTGCAGATTCTGTTTTTGATGAAAATCTAATTCTTGATACGCTTCCGGAAACAGATGGGATGTATCGTGTTCGGGTTAAAGCCATGGCCGATGCATATGAGGATGCTGCATTTTCAGAATGGTTTGATATAACTGGAACAGGAATTACAGATCTTTCTTCGAATGAACAGGCTGTTCGGGTGAATGTGTATTCCTTGCAGGGAATTTGTTTGTTCCGGCAAGTTGTCTTGTCTGAAATCATTGGTCAGTTGCCCGCGGGTGTCTACCTGATTCGGGGAACGCAAATGCAAAAAAAAATATATATACAGGAATAATAGCGTGTTTATATGAAAAAAAATAAGTATTTGACCCTGATGTTTATGACTGGTCTTACTGTAAGCGTTCTGGCTGTTCCGGCGCGTAGAATAACCAAAACCGTATGTCAGCGAGACGGTACAACTTTGCAGATTGTTTTGGGAGGTGATGAACATTTCCGCTATTATACGACGACCGACGGTGTTCCGTTGGTTTGTCTGCCAGACAGCAATTATTATTATGGACGTTTGGTGGCTGATTCGTTGCAGGCGGATCGGAGCCGGTTGGCTCATGAACTGGCTATGCGTACAGCGGATGAAGCTAATTATGCCGTTTCTTTGAAAGAAGAGTTTCTTGAATATACAGAAAGCGTGCGTACAAACAGAATTGCAAAACGGTTTGCACAAGTGGGAAATCCGACCGTAAAAACGCGTGCTTTGTCTTCTTTTGGCGGCCAGGTTTTGCAGACACCGATGACGGGCAGTAAAAAAGGATTGGTAATTCTGGTGAATTTTCAGGATGTTGCCATGAAAATATTAGCTCCGCAGCAAACTTTTTATTCCTTGATGAATGAAAAAGGATATAAGGGATATGGTATGTATGGAAGTGTACGCGATTATTTTCTGGCTCAGTCGTACGGTGCGTTTGATTTTAGTTTTGATGTTGTGGGGCCAGTTACGGTAAGTCAGAAAATGGCTTATTATGGAGCCAATTCGGGAGAGGCTGATGTACGTCCGGAGGTGATGGTCCGTGAAGCGTGTAAGCTGGTTGATGCGGAAGTGAATTTTGCAGATTATGATTGGGATGGTGATGGTGAAGCGGAGCAGATTTTTGTCATTTATGCCGGTTATGCAGAGAGCAACGGAGCTTCGTCGGAAACAATCTGGCCGCATCAGTTCCAAGTGACGGATTCCAATGGGGGAGCATTGATCCTCGATCATACTGTCGTGAAAAAATATGCTTGTAGTAGCGAACTGGCAGGAGTGAGTGGAGCGACTGTAACGGGTATTGGTACAATCTGCCACGAATTTTCACATTGTTTCGGGTTACCGGATTTTTATGACACGCGTGGAAGTAATTTTGGCATGGATGTATGGAGCCTGATGGATTACGGATGTTATAATAACAATGGTTATACACCAGTAGGTTATACGGCATATGAAAGAATGTTCTGTGGCTGGCTGGAGCCAGAGGTTCTTTATATGCAGCAACCGGTAAAAAACATGCCGGCATTGTCGGACGAACCTGTTGCTTATGTTATCCAAAACGAGGCCAACAAGAGTGAATATTATATGTTGGAAAACCGTCAGAAAAAAGGTTGGGATTCAGCTATGCCCGGACATGGTCTTATGGTGGTCCATGTGGATTATAACGAGAGCTTGTGGAACAATAACTCGGTGAATACTTCTGCTTCGAGACAACGTATGACGATTATTCCTGCCGATAATTCTCTGAAGCGGGATGATGCCCATGAATATGCTGGTGATCTTTATCCGGGAACAGCCAATAATCAGCATCTGACCAACGAGACAGTACCGGCTGCAACGTTGAATTCTTATAATGTGGATGGTAGTCGGCTGATGAACAAACCTATTTATAATATTCAGGAAGAAGAGGGACTGATTTCATTTGACTATATGCGTTCGTATTCTACGGGTATTGACAAATTAGAAGGAAAGGAATCGTTGTTAGATTATCCTTTTACCGTTTATCGGACGGATGGATCCTATCTGGGCCGTTTTTGGGACGACAGTTGGAAGAAGCATGTCAAATCCGGTATATATTTATTGAAGTCGGGACAAAAGACACGAAAAGTTGTGGTTGAATGATTCTTATGTTTTGTATTCGTTCTAAAAACCATAAAAAGCGTGACGAAACCGTCACGCTTTTTATGGTTTTTATCGTATAATTTATTGTGTTCGTTTGCTTTATTAAAGAACTCCTTGTTCCATCATAGCCTTAGCCACCTTCATGAAACCGGCAACGTTGGCGCCTTTTACATAGTTGATGTAACCGTCAGCCTGTGTTCCGTATTTAACGCATGCTTCATGAATGCTCTTCATGATGCCATGCAGACGTGCATCTACTTCTTCGCGGGTCCAGCTCAGTTTCAATGAGTTCTGAGACATTTCCAAACCAGATACAGAAACACCTCCTGCATTTGAAGCTTTTCCTGGAGCATAAAGCAACTTAGCTTCCTGGAATACGTGGATAGCTTCCGGTGTTGAAGGCATGTTTGCACCCTCAGATACTGCAATACAACCGTTGGCTACCAACTTCTTGGCATCTTCGCCATTGATTTCATTCTGTGTTGCGCTAGGTAATGCAATATCGCATTTTACGCCCCAAGGACGTTCGCCCTCAAAGTATTGACAGCCATATTTTTCTGCAT
The DNA here is from genome assembly GCA_944320775.1 of uncultured Paraprevotella sp. Taxonomy (GTDB): domain Bacteria; phylum Bacteroidota; class Bacteroidia; order Bacteroidales; family Bacteroidaceae; genus Paraprevotella. Next base: position 22,251 of record CALUIV010000012.1, read on the forward strand.
ATTCCTTAATACGTCCGTGACGTACGTTTTTCAATTCGAAGATGAATTGCAATTTTTCAGTCGTAATGCCATCCGGATCGTAAACATAACCGTTACTGTCTGAGCAGGTAACTACCTTTGCTCCTAATTCGATGGCCTTTTCGATAGTGTACTGAGCCACATTTCCAGAACCAGAAACAACACAAACTTTATCTTTCATGTCGAGACCGCGTGTAGCCAACATTTCCTGCAAGAAGTAAATGTTACCGTATCCCGTAGCTTCCGGACGAATCAACGAACCTCCGAATTCCATGGCTTTACCAGTCAATGTACCTGTGAATTCTTTAGCCAGTTTCTTATACATACCGAACAAATAACCAACTTCGCGGCCGCCAACACCGATATCACCGGCAGGTACATCAGTTTCCGGACCAATATGACGCCAAAGTTCAGTCATGAATGCCTGACAGAAACGCATGATTTCATTGTCAGATTTTCCGGCTGGATTGAAATCAGATCCTCCTTTACCGCCACCCATTGGCAAAGTAGTGAGTGAATTCTTGAATGTCTGCTCAAATGCAAGGAATTTCAGAATGGAAAGGTTTACAGACGGGTGAAAACGCAATCCGCCTTTGTACGGGCCAATAGCATTATTATGTTGTACGCGGTATCCCATGTTTGTCTGTACGTTACCTTTGTCGTCAACCCAAGTTACGCGGAAAGAAAAAATACGATCGGGGATGCAAAGACGTTCGATTAAGTTGTATTTGTCGAATTCAGGATGTTTGTTGTATTCCTCTTCAATCGTGCTTAATACTTCCTCTACTGCCTGGTGATATTCATTCTCACCTGGAAATCTCTTCTTGAGATCTTCTAATACTTTGCTTGCGTTCATGTTCGTATAATATTGATTGTGATTTTGATTTCGCGTCAAAGTTACAAAAAAGAAATAAACTTGCAAAATAATGTGGCAAAAAGTTGAAAAAAAACTGTTTTTATCGCTATAATTTTCTTTTTTCATGGTTTTGATTGCAAAATGATATTTCAATATTGCAATCTTGATAATCTGTTTTTTCAGTTGCCCAACTGGTTGCATTGAGTTGCCCGTCTCATAATGCGGAGTTGCCCATCTGAGAATGTTGGAATGTGAAGCATAAAAAACAGGTACCCTGATTGGGGGTACCTGTCCATATGAGTGTCGCTTTACAAATAGATAGATTATTGTCCGGCTTTCCAGAAATCTTCTTCTTTTTTCCGTTTAGCTTTTTCTGCTTCATATGCAGCATTGGCCTTTTCGTATTCTGCATTCTTACGCTGAACGTCTACAATGGTTGCTTTCAGACGGTTGGCTGCTCCTGAAATACTGATATCGGTTTCTGCTGCTTTGTCGCAGTAGGTTATTGCTTCATCGAACTTCTTTTGGCGTGCCAGGAATTGTGCACGTATCAGATGACATTTTCCGGTTGCCTGATCGCTATATTGTGTTGCTTTATCAAGATAAGTAAATGCCTTTTCAATGTCATTGGCCTTAGCCAAGGCGTTGGCAATCTTCATAGAAATATTTGCTCGGGCGATATCTGTTGAGCAAAGTTCCAATGCTTTGTCATAATATTGTATAGATTCTGCTGTCTGTCCGGCTTTATTCAGCTTTTGAGCCATACCGATTGCAGATTCATATGTAGGTTCGATATTATAAGCATATTCTGCTGCTTTGTAGTAGACGTCAGTATCGTCGCAGTCATTTGCAGCCAAAAGGATGAGTGCAGACTTCAAGTAGTTCAGATTATCTTTGTTTGTTTCAATTTTGGGACCGAAAATGGCGATAATCTGATCACGGTCTGCTGCTTTTGACTGAGCAAAAATGGTTTCGATACGATTTAATGTCGGGTCGTATTGTTCAACGATTTTTTTTGCAGCTTCCGGACTGCTGGCTTCATTCGCCAGACTCAACATCTTTTCGCAAACTTCCCGGCTTTCCAGATAGTCCTGAAGAAATTGTTCGCGGAATCCGTCGTTGTCGGCTAAATATTTTTGGTATGACACATCGAAAAATTTGTCCAAAACGAAACCGGCAACTTCTTTAGCACCGTCCTGGTTGATTAAATCAATACCTTCGCGGAACATGGTATATGCTTTGTCAACAGAAAATTCCGGATCAATACCTTGGCCATAATAAGCATAGTCAAAGGCTTTGCGTGAAATGACATCACCTTTGGTTGCACGGGCACTAGGACGTGTAAATGAATTCAAACCATCCAGATTTTTCAGACGTGTGTCGTACAAATTCATTAATTCGTCAAAATAAGCCTTTTTTTCTGTTGCATCGGTTGATTGAAGTATCAGATTTGCAAGAATTGCTGCGCCGTATGCATAAATACCTACTTGCGAGAAAGGAGCTTTTGTATAGACTGCTTTCCAAGGTTCATATGCACTTTTCCAATCTCCGGCTTTGTAATAGTCAATGTAAAGGCTAAGGTTGTTCAGGGCGTCAATACTGTCTTGACCATGGCCGATACGGTCATGGACAGAAGTTCCTTCGTATTGTGCCAGAGCAGGTAAACTAGCGGCAGCAAAAGCTACTGCCATTGAAAATCTTGTAAACTTCATGCTAATATATCTTAATGTGTTTAATACCTAAATATTTCTAGACCACTTAACTAGCCACAAAGGTACAAAAAAATATATTCTGAACAATAAAAAAAGGTATGGAAAATGTTTATTTTCTTTGTTTGTAGAATTTTAGTGACTTGCTTGTTTCTAAAGAAATACAATTAGAGCGTCGCGGATGTAAAACATGGAATATTTTTGTGATATCTCATTTTTTTTTTGCACTTTTGCATTCCGTAAAATAGAGCATAATGTGATGTTGAATTTAGATAATTTTTATCGTGCCCGTTATGTCTTGTCTCGGATTATTCGCCGGACGGATTTGATTCACGCACCAAAAATCAATGAAGAAAGTGACATCTATCTGAAACCGGAAAACTTACAGACAACGGGATCATTCAAGCTTAGAGGGGCATGTTATAAGATTTCACAACTCAGTGAAGAAGAGAAAGCACGGGGCGTAATTGCCTGCTCGGCTGGAAATCATGCGCAGGGGGTTGCTTTGGGAGCAACGTCGCATGGAATCAAGTCGTTAATTTGTTTGCCCGAAGGGGCACCGATCAGTAAGGTTGAGGCTACCCGCCGTTATGGTGCTGAGATTTGTCTGGTACCGGGGGTCTACGATGATGCTTATCAACGTGCCATACAATTACGCGATGAACATGGGTATACGTTTATTCATCCGTTTGACGACGAGCATGTGATTGCCGGTCAGGGAACGATTGGATTGGAGTTGCTTGAACAGTTGCCTGAAGTGGAAGCAATAGTAGTACCAATCGGTGGTGGAGGACTGATCAGTGGTATTGCTTATACTGTTAAATCGCTGAATCCAAAAGTGAAAATATATGGTGTTCAGGCTTTGGGTGCTCCCAGTATGTTGCAGAGTATCGAGTCACATGCCAAGGAACGTTTGTTGTCGGTTTCGACCATTGCAGATGGAATTGCTGTTAAAGAGCCGGGAGATTTAACTTATGAGATTTGTTGCAAATATGTTGATGCTGTGGTCACAGTGACCGAAGATGAAATCTGTGCAGCAATCCTGGCTTTGATGGAACAGCAGAAACTTGTTGCTGAAGGAGCTGGAGCTGTCAGTGTTGCTGCGGCAATGTTCAATAAGATTCCTATAAAAGGGAAAAAGACTATTTGTGTTGTCAGTGGCGGAAATATTGACGTCAACATCTTGAGCCGGGTGATTAATCGCGGATTGGCCAAAAGCGGACGTACTTACAATTTCACAGTCGAGCTTGAGGATAAACCGGGACAGATGGTTGAGGTCAGCAAGATTGTTGCTGAACTGGGCGGAAATGTTATTCATGTGTTGCATGAACGTAATGATGATAGTGCCAGTGTCAATTCTTGTCAGTTACGTCTGAAGGTAGAAACAAGAAATGCAGAACATATACAAGCTATAGAGAAACGCTTGTTGGAAAAAGGATTCAAACTTATTTAATTAAATATAAGATTCTTATGAAAGTATTGCACACTGAAAAAGCGCCTGCTGCAATCGGACCTTACAGCCAGGCAATCGAAGTGAATGGTTTTGTGTTTGCATCAGGACAGATTCCAATTAATCCGGAAACCGGTGCTATGGTTGAAGCGGATATTAAGGCTCAGACTCGTCAGGCTCTGACAAATGCAAACGAGGTAATGAAAGCTGCTGGTATCGATTTGACCCATGTTGTTAAAACGACAGTGTTTCTTTCTGATATGGCTAATTTTGCGGCAATGAATGAAGTTTATTCAACATTCTTCAAAGAACCGTTTCCGGCTCGTTCTGCTGTTGCCGTAAAGGAGTTGCCGAAGGGAGCCTTGGTCGAAGTGGAGTGTATCGCCGTGAAGTAAACGAATATGAACATGAAAAAGTTTTGCTGATTGTCTGGATGGCAATTGGCAAAACTTTTTCGATTTAATTTGAATGTTGTTTTATTGTTAATAGTGGTCGTAATGAGTTATTTCCGGTTTGGTCTGGTTGGATTGTTCGAAGGTTGGGCAAAGGCGTTTGGCTTCTGCCACGAAGCGCTCTTTTAGAATGTCGCATTCGCAGATGACCGGATTTTTCATCCATTGCATGAATTTTCCATGTTTACAATGAATGCATTGTATCATTTTGTTGTTTGCCATTTTTGATTCTCTTTATATAGATTATCTTGTTTCTGATATTTCTTGATTGCAAATCTACTAAAAAATACAAATTAAACGGAGAATTTCTTATTAAATGCTGTTTCCTTGCTGATTTTACTTTAAATGGAGGGATTTGGCATATTATTTGAAGGATTGTTATTGACTAACATTTATATATTTAAAATATGGGATGGATTATTTTTATTGGTTTTGCTTTAATCAGTTATCTGATTCAGGCAAACTTGAAAAACAAATTTGAACGTTATTCAAAAATACCGGTCGACCGGGGAATGACGGGCCGCGATGTTGCACTGAAAATGTTGCATGACAATGGTATTTATGATGTTGATGTGATCAGTACGCAAGGATCGCTCACAGATCATTATAACCCGACAAATAAGACGGTCAATTTGAGTGAGGATGTATATAATACATGTAGCGTTGCTGCGGCAGCGGTTGCCGCTCATGAATGTGGTCATGCCGTACAGCATGCACGGGCTTATGCTCCGCTGAAGTTAAGAAGTGGTCTGGTGCCTATTGTATCATTCGCGTCAAGTTGGATGCAATGGGTTCTATTGATCGGTATGTTTACGATCAACAGCTTTCCGCAGATTATGTTGTTCGGAATAGCTCTTTTTGCCATGACAACTCTGTTTAGTTTGGTCACTTTGCCTGTAGAAATCGATGCCAGTCGTCGTGCTTTGGCATGGTTGAGCAGTGCCGGTATTACCAATTACAGCAATCATAAGGCTGCAGAGTCAGCATTACGTTCGGCTGCCTATACTTATGTTGTTGCTGCTTTGGGATCATTGGCTACGTTAGTTTATTATATATTGATCTATACAAGCCGTCGTGAATAAGCGACGGCCATTTTGTTTCTTAGTCTTATATATATGGATTTATTTTTTTTGATACTTGGGGTTGTTCTGGTATTGTGGGGTGCTGACAAACTGACTGATGGAGCTACTGGGCTTGCACGTCGTTTTCAGGTAAATGATTTGGTCATCGGGCTGACTGTTGTTGCTTTTGGTACTTCTTTACCGGAATTCGTGACGAGTCTTTTTGCTGCCATAAAGGGTAGTTCTGCCATTTCTTTGGGTAATGTGATCGGAAGCAATATCTTTAATACATTAGTTATAGTCGGAATGACTGCTTTGACCCGACCAATATGGGTGAGCAAGTCGACATTGGCAAAAGATATTCCTTTTGCATTGTTGTCTTCACTTGTGTTTGGTGTTCTATGTCTCGATCTTTGGTTTAATGCAACGGATGAGAATTATATAAGTCGGGGCGATGGTTTGATTTTGCTGTTCTTTTTTGTCATTTTTATGTATTATACTTTTTCTATTGCTCGTAATAAAAATGAAGGAGAACAAGTTACTGAGGCTTCGTTGGTTCAGGAAGCATCAATGCCGTATTGGAAAATAGGTTTATATATCGTATTAGGATTAGTCGGTTTGGTACTTGGAGGAAATCTTTTTGTTTCCGGAGCAAGTGGTATTGCAGCCGATTTGGGAGTCAGCGAGGCGGTGATCGGATTGACTTTGGTTGCAGGAGGTACGTCTTTGCCTGAATTGGCAACTTCGATTGTTGCTGCAAAGAAAGGCAATTCAGCTATTGCTATCGGAAATGTGATCGGAAGCAATATTTTTAATGTCTTTTTTGTATTAGGAATTTGTTCCTTCATTTCTCCGATGAATGCAACTTCTGTCTCATTGACAGATATTTTTATTCTGATTTTCAGTATGCTGCTAATGTGGGGCTTTGCTTCAACCAGTCGAAAAATTTCCAGATGGGAAGGTTTGGTTATGGTTGTTCTTTATTGCTCTTATGTTACTTATCTTATTTTAAATTTATAAAAGGTGATGATATAAAAAATGTGTCAAAATAGAACTATATGAATCGGTTTATGAATTGATTCTGATCTGTGTAAAGTTCTATTTTGACACATTTTGTTTCTTTCTTGTTACTCTTTACGTTCAAAAGTCAGGCTTTTAGGAATTTTTTCAAGTTTTCTGCCGACTATTTTTTTTATGGCAACACCACCAACCTGTTCAAAGTTATATTTGCCATTGCTTTGAATGGTTAATTCTACTTCTTGGGTTTCTGATCCCTGATCGTTTGACAAACGGATTACAGCACTTTGTTCATTAATTATTTTGGCAGAAGTAATACTCCAGATGCCGTAAATGTTGCCTTTTAAAAAACCATGCATGGGGCCAAACATTTCCATTCCCGGTACATTGATACTTTCTTCATATAAATCAATAACCAGACTTAGTTCTGCTTCTTTGCAATAAAGTGAAGCTTTGAATGGTTTTTGTGCCATTAATTTTACAGACAACAATGCTATTGTCAAGCACATTAGAATTTTTCTCATAGTTTTTCCGATAATAATTTATTGCAAAGATATGCTTTTCTTTTCTTCAACAATAGAAAATAGAAAAAAATATATTAAAAACTGTCTTTTTTGCATCTTTTATTATAGATAAATAATATTTCTATAAAAATGATATTCTCTGACAGTCGACTTATTATGCTTAAAAACAAGTTTTTTTATTTTAGGATAATATTTTTTTTTGTATTTTTGCGACAAATTAAAATGTTAATAATGAATAAAGAAGTATTGACTCCGGATTTTATCTTTGAATCCAGTTGGGAAGTTTGCAATAAGGTAGGCGGTATTTATACGGTGTTGTCTACACGTGCAAAGACTTTGCAGGATGCCATGACGGATAAAATTGTTTTTATTGGCCCTGATTTTTGGAAGGATAAGGAAAATCCTTTGTTTCTTGAGGATCTTTCCTTATTTAAAACATGGCAGGAACATGCCGTGAAAGATGAAAATCTGAAAATTCGCACCGGACGGTGGAATATCCCTGGAAAACCATTGGTAATATTAGTCGATTTCACACCATATTTTGAAATCAAAAATGATATTTATGCCAAATTGTGGGCTGATTTTCAGGTCGACTCTTTGCATGCATATGGGGATTATGACGAAGCTTCAATGTTTTCTTATGCCGCAGGACTTGTTGTGGAAAGCTTTTATCGCTATCATTTTGATGAATCTAAAAATGTTATTTATCAGGCACATGAATGGATGACAGGTTTAGGTGCTTTATATATTCAGAAGAATGTACCGGAGATTGCTACGATTTTTACTACGCATGCAACAAGTATCGGACGTTCAATCGCGGGAAATAACAAGCCACTGTATGATTATCTGTTTGCCTATAATGGTAATCAGATGGCAGAAGAATTAAATATGCAATCAAAGCATTCTATAGAACGCCAGACAGCACATAATGTAGATTGTTTCACGACGGTTAGTAGTGTGACAGATCGTGAATGTGCAGAATTATTGGATAAGAAAGCAGATGTAATTCTGAGAAATGGCTTTGAAAGCAATTTTGTACCTAAAGGTGTTTCCTTTACTAATAAACGGAAAAAGGCTCGGGCTAAAATTTTTCAGGTTGCAAATGCTTTGTTGGGAATGCAGTTTACGGATGATACCATGATTGTTGCCACCAGCGGACGTTACGAATTTAAGAACAAAGGAATTGATGTATATCTTGAAGCTTTGAACCGTTCGTTGCGTAACAAGGATTTGACAAAACAGGTGCTGGCTTTGGTGCAGGTTCCCGGTTGGGTGGCTTGTCCGCGTGAAGATCTTCAGAAGCGGTTACAGAAAAATCAAATCTATGATACGCCATTGGAATTTCCTATATTGACGCATTGGTTGCATAATATGACACATGATCAGGTCATTGACATGTTGAAACATTTTAATATGTGGAACAGACCGGAGGACAAGGTTAAAGTTATGTTTGTACCTTGTTATTTAGATGGTTCGGACGGTATCTTTAACATGGTTTATTATGATTTGCTTATTGGTAATGACTTGAGTGTTTATGCTTCATATTATGAGCCATGGGGATATACACCGCTTGAAAGTGTTGCTTTTAAAGTTCCATGTATTACAACCAATTTATCCGGTTTTGGCGTTTGGGTTAACCAATTGATGGGACATGATGGAACTCTGCAGGATGGCGTTAAGGTTATTCAGCGTACGGATTATAATTATTCGGAAGTTGCAGACGATATTAAAGATGCAATAGCTGAATTCTCAAATTATAGTGAGAAAGAAATAAAGAATTCAAGAACCAATGCTTCTGCAATTGCTCAGCAGGCATTATGGAAGAATTTTATCAAGGCTTATTATGAGGCATACGATTTTGCTTTGCAGAAAGCTCGGAAGCGTATAAAAAATATGGAAAAAGAGGAGAATTAACAACACAATAAATTTTTTAATTAAAGAGTTTATGAAAATTAAAGCAAGTAACTCTAATGGAATCAGCTGGAAAGAAGTGACAGTAAAATCACATATTCCAGAAGAATTGAAAAAGTTAGAAGAATTGGCCCGGAATATGTGGTGGGCTTGGAATCATGAAGCTCGTGATTTGTTCAGATCTTTGGATAAAGAATTATTTGAAGAGGTTGGTTCAAATCCGGTATTATTGTTGGAACGTTTGAGCTACGAACGTTTGGAAGAGCTGTCTCAGGATAAAAAGATCCTGGCGAAAATGGATTCCGTTTATAAATTATTCCGTGATTATATTGACGTAGAACCTGATAAGAAACGGGCGTCAGTCGCTTATTTCTGTATGGAATATGGTTTGAATCAGGTCTTGAAGATTTATTCTGGTGGTCTTGGCGTTTTAGCCGGTGATTATTTAAAGGAGGCTTCTGACAGTAATGTGGATATGTGTGCAGTAGGCTTCTTGTACCGTTATGGTTATTTCACTCAGACTTTGTCTATGGACGGTCAGCAGATAGCTAATTACGAGGCTCAAAATTTTGGTAGTCTGCCAATTGAACGTCAGCTTGATGAGCAAGGTAATCCATTGGTTGTAGATGTACCTTATATGGATTATTTTGTGCATGCTTATGTATGGCGTGTTAATGTTGGCCGTATCAAATTATATCTGTTGGATACTGACAATGAAATGAATTCAGAATTTGACCGCCCGATTACACATTCACTTTATGGAGGTGATTGGGAGAATCGTCTGAAGCAGGAAATTTTGCTTGGTATCGGTGGCGTATTGACATTGAAGAAATTAGGTATTACTAAAGATATTTACCACTGTAATGAAGGACATGCTGCACTTTGCAATGTTCAAAGATTACTTGATTATGTAAATAGTGGTCTTACCTTTAATCAAGCATTGGAACTGGTTCGTGCTTCGTCTCTTTATACTGTGCACACTCCAGTGCCGGCTGGTCACGACTATTTTGATGAAGGACTCTTTGGAAAGTATATGGGCGGTTATCCGGCCATGTTGGGCATTACATGGGATGAGTTCATCGGTATGGGACGTCAGAACCCAGATGATCATTCAGAACGTTTCTGTATGTCTACTTTTGCATGTAACACATGTCAGGAGGTTAATGGTGTAAGCTGGTTGCATGGAAAGGTTTCTCAGGAAATGTTTGCCAATATCTGGAAAGGATATTTTCCAGAGGAAAGTCATGTCGGTTATGTAACCAATGGTGTACATTTCCCGACTTGGGCAGCTACTGAGTGGAAACGTTTCTATATTGAGCATTTCAATGAGAAATTTATGGAAGACCAAAGCAATGAAAAAATTTGGGAAGCAATTTACCAGGTTCCTGATGAGTTGGTTTGGCAGACAAGAGTTCAGTTGAAGAATAAATTGATTGACTATATTCGTGAACAGTTCCGTGATAGCTGGTTGAAAAACCAGGGTGATCCTTCACGTGTTGTTTCTTTGATGGACAAGATCAATCCGAATGCATTGCTTATTGGATTTGGACGTCGCTTTGCAACATATAAGCGTGCTCATCTTCTTTTCACGGATTTGGAGCGTCTTTCTAAGATTGTTAACAATCCCAATTATCCTGTACAATTCCTTTATACTGGTAAGGCACACCCTGCTGATGGTGCCGGTCAGGGCTTGATTAAGAAGATTTATGAGATTTCTCAACGTCCGGAGTTCTTAGGTAAGATTATCTTCCTGGAGAATTATGATATGCAATTGGCACGTCGTTTGGTCAGTGGTGTTGATATCTGGATGAATACGCCGACTCGTCCGCTTGAAGCATCTGGTACATCTGGCGAAAAGGCTTTGATGAACGGTGTTTTGAACTTGTCTGTATTGGATGGTTGGTGGCTTGAAGGTTACCGTGAAGGTGCTGGTTGGGCTTTGACAGAGAAACGTACTTATCAGAATCAGGCTCATCAGGATCAGTTGGATGCTGCTACAATTTATAGCCTTCTTGAAAATGAAATCTTGCCATTGTATTATGCACGCAACAAGAAAGGATATTCTGAAGGTTGGGTAAGAACAATCAAGAACTCTATTGCTCAGATTGCACCGCATTATACCATGAAACGTCAGTTGGATGATTATTATAGCAAGTTCTATAATCGTCAGGCTGCACGTTTTAAGGATTTAGCTGCTGATGACAATAAGAAAGCTAAAGAGATTGCTGCATGGAAGGAAAGTGTTGCTGAACGTTGGGATGCAATCAATGTAGTCGCTTCTGAAAAAGCAGAATCAATGCAGGCAGGAAGCCTGGAGACCGGTAAATCATATGATGTAATGGTACAGATTGACGAGCAAGGCTTAAACGATGCGATAGGTGTAGAAATTGTAACTTTACATACAGATAAAGACGGAAAGGATCATATTTATTCTGTTGTTCCGCTTGAAGTTACTGGCCATGAAGGAAATGTATATACTTTCAAAGGAACTTATGCATTGAACAATTCTGGTAGCTTTAAGGCTGCATGCAGAATGTACCCGAAAAATGCTGAGTTGCCACATCGTCAGGACTTCTGTTATGTAAAATGGTTTTTGATTTAAACTAGATATAAATAGTTCTGATATAACGAAACAGTTTTTTAAAAAAACTGTTTCGTTTTTTTGTGCTTATATGCATTAGTGTCTTTAAGACTCATATATGTATTCATTTATAAGAGCTGTATGACAAAATGTTATTAAACTTGGGTTTGTTCTTGTTAAACAAGATGGATATTTTATTATATTTATTTAGTATATTATGTTTGTACTTGCATTATGATATTTGTATTTTTGTTTAAGCAAATCTTAAAAATATAATCTATGAATACAAAAATGACAAGAGTTGAGAAGGATCTTATAGGTAGTCGTGAATTGCCAGCTGATGCACTATATGGCATACAGACATTACGTGGCATGGAGAATTTTCCGATAAGTGGGTCTCGTCTGTACGACTATCCTTTGTTTATAAAAGGTATTGCGATGACTAAAGAAGCTGCGGCCGAAGCCAATGCGCAGCTTGGTCTGATTCCGGAGTCAATAAAAGAAGCCATAGTAAAGGTCTGTCGGGAAATTGTGGAAGGAAGTTGGCATCAGGAATTTTGCATTGATATGATTCAGGGTGGTGCTGGAACCAGTACTAATATGAACGCAAATGAGGTAATTGCCAATCGGGCTTTGGTTTTGATGGGGCATCATCCCGGGGAATATGAATATTGTTCTCCACATGATCATGTAAATTGTTCTCAGTCCACCAATGATGTGTATCCTACAGCAATACATCTTGGGCTTTATGCCAGTCATTTGGAACTTTTGCCTGTTTTGAAAGCATTGATTGCTGCATGTGAACAAAAAAGTGTGGAGTTTGCTGATATCTTGAAGATGGGACGTACGCAACTTGAAGATGCCGTGCCTATGACTTTAGGACAGACATTTGGTGCTTATGCCAGCATTTTAAGACATGAAGTTGACTTACTGAACAAGGCAGCAGAAGATTTTCTGACAGTTAATATGGGAGCTACTGCAATTGGAACAGGAGTTTGTTCGGTTGATGGGTATTCAGAAGCTTGTATAGCAGCTTTACGTCAGATTACAGGATGGGAGGTTCGTCTTGCAGATGATCTGGTAGGTGCAACGTCTGACACATCTTGTATGGTAGGTTATTCCGCTGCATTAAAACGACTGTCTGTCAAATTAAGTAAGATATGTAATGATTTGCGTTTGCTTGCCAGCGGACCGCGATGCGGATTGGCTGAAATTAATTTACCGGCTATGCAGCCCGGTTCATCTATAATGCCGGGAAAGGTAAATCCTGTCATTCCTGAAGTAATGAATCAGATTTGTTTTAAAGTTATCGGTAATGAGTTGTGTGTGACCATGGCTGGTGAAGCTGCGCAAATGGAATTAAATGCAATGGAACCTGTTATGGCTCAATGCTGTTTTGAATCAATCAAATTGCTGATGCATGGTATGGAAACATTACGTCTGCGTTGTATTGAGGGAATTACCGCCAATGCAGATCATTGTCGTGATGAAGTGCGCCATAGTATCGGTACGGTAACAGCTTTGAATCCATTTATCGGATACGACAAAGCGACAGAAATTGCACAAGAAGCTTTAGCTACGGGAAAGAGTGTCTACCAGCTTGTCCTGGAAAAAGGTATTATGGATCAAAAAGAATTGGATCGTGTGTTACAACCTGAAAATATGATTCATCCGCAAAAAAAATAATCAGTCAACCTGATGATGAAGATAAACAAATCATAAATTCAATTATTGATTAAAAAAGCTCTTTTATTTTCGCTTAGAATCAACGAAAATAAAAGAGCTTTTTTTGAGGAATTACCTATTTGGGGCAATTATGATTCGTTTTTACAATGGTATGTTTCCATGTTTTTTAGGAGGCAATGTCTTCATCTTATTGCGTGTCATTTCAAGTGCCTGGATTAACTTGCGACGTGTTTGTTTTGGCTCGATGATCTCATCGATATAGCCCAACTCTGCTACGCGATAAGGGTTGGCAAAGTTCTCCTTGTATTCCTGGATTGCTTTTTTCTTTGTCTCTTCGTCAGCCTTTCTGTAGAGGATATTTACAGCGCCTTCTGCTCCCATAACAGCAACTTCTGCTGTAGGGTATGCAAAATTGACATCAGAACCAGTCTGTTTGCTTGACATAACGATATAGGCACCACCATAAGCCTTACGTGTAATGACAGTCAGTTTTGGAACTGTTGCTTCTGCGTAGGCATAAACGATCTTGGCACCATGACGGATAATTCCATTATGTTCCTGATTGGTACCGCACAAGAATCCCGGAACGTCCTCAAATGTGACGATAGGAATATTGAAACAGTCGCAGAATCGGATAAAACGGGAAATCTTGTCGGAAGAATCAATATCCAGAACACCTGCAAGGAAAGCTGGCTGATTGGCTACAATACCGACAGAACGTCCGCCCAAGCGACCGAATCCGACAATTGCATTCTTTGCGAAATGCGGCATTACTTCGAAGAAATAATGGTCATCCAAAACAGGTTCGATGATGTCCTTCATGTCATAAGGAATATTTGGATCTACTGGCACGACTGTTTGCAGACTTTCTTCTTCTCGGTTGAGATCATCATTACAAGGATTGTTTGGAGCGTCGTCCATATTGTTTTGAGGCAAGAAAGTAAGCAATTCGCGAATACCCATCAGAACTTCTTCTTCCGTGTTGCTCAGGAAATGAGCTACGCCACTTTTGCTGCTGTGTGTATAGGCACCGCCTAATTCCTCTTTGTTTACCTCTTCATGAGTTACAGTCTTGACAACATCCGGTCCGGTAACAAACATGTGGCTGTTCTCTTTAACCATAAAGATGAAGTCGGTCAATGCTGGAGAATAGCAGGCACCACCGGCGCAAGGACCGAGAATTGCTGAAATCTGCGGAATTACACCTGAAGAAATCGTATTCTGGTAGAAAATAGAAGCATAGCCGGTCAGACTTTCAACACCTTCTTGGATACGTGCGCCTCCAGAGTCGTTCAGAGCAATGATCGGTGCACCATTTTTCAGAGCCAGTTCCTGTACCTTAACGATTTTCTGAGAATTTACAGCACTTAGTGTTCCACCGTAAACTGTAAAGTCATAGGCATAGACAAAAACCTGACGTCCGTTGATTTTTCCATAACCCGAAACAACTCCGTCTCCTGGTATATGCGATTTATCCATACCAAAATTGGTACATTTATGTACGGCTAATTTGTCCATTTCGACAAATGTTCCTTTATCAAGCAACATGTCGATACGTTCACGTGCCGTCATTTTTCCGCTTTCATGCTGTTTCTGAATACGTTCAAGACCTCCACCGAGTTCGGCAGCTTTGTTTTTTTCTTGAAACAGCTTATATTGTTCGTCTCTTTCCATAACTAATTATCGGTTAATACATTTTTAATAATGAGGAGTTTGTCATCGGCTTATTCCGCCTTGTCCAGATCCAAAAGAATAAGCACTTGGTCAGCGCTGACAGCATCACCTTCCTGTACCAGGATTTCCTTGATGGTACAGTCGGCATTTACTTTATAGTTGCTTTGCATCTTCATTGCTTCGATGACGATTGCCGTATCTCCTGCATTCAGATGATCACCTGTTTTTACAGGGATGCTGACAACTTTACCCGGCATAGGCGAAACAATCTTGTTGTCTTGCTGTTCGTCATTACCTTTTTTCAGACGCAGATATTTCGCACTGGAATCAACGATGTCTACGTCGTAAGTTGAGAAGTTGGTATTCACGCGATAGTGCTTGCCATTATCGGAACGTACGAATTCTGCATTGTATGATTTTCCTGCATAGAGAATAGAACATCCTCCACGTTCAACCATGGCTACATCAACTTCATATTCAACACCGTCGATGCTGATATGCACATTGTTGCCTTCTTTGCTGAGCAATTCAACCTCAGCTACTCTGTCTCCGATACGTATTTCCATAATTATATTCTTAAGACGCCTTTATGCAGTCCGAATGCTCTCCATTTGCTGATCGGGCTGTTGTCGTTTAATCCTGTTGTTGCATTTTCCTCAAGGTTCATCAGATAGTCGATGTAAGAGGCAATGATTGCAATGTTTTCAGCAGTTCCTTTCGAACCGTTGTGACGTTTCAGGAATTCTGCGTTTTTATTGATGAATCCCGTATCGTAGTGACCTTCTACGAAATCAGGAGTAGACATAATACGACGTAAATAACTGATATTGTTTTTCACGCCTGTAATCTTGAATTCATAAAGCACACGGCGCATACGCTCGATGGCATATTCACGGGTTACAGCCCAGACAATCAGTTTGCCGATCATAGGGTCATAATGTACTGGAATCTCATAACCTTCGTAAACATAGCTGTCGAAACGCACTCCGATTCCGTTCGGTTCTACGAGCTGGCGGATCATACCTGGAGAAGGCATAAAATTAAATTCTGTGTCTTCCGCACAGATTCGGCATTCGATTGCATGTCCCCGTTGTTTGATATCTTCTTGTTTCAGGCGCAATGGAAGTCCGCTGGCTATGTTGATTTGCTCTTTTACCAAGTCAACACCTACGACTTCTTCTGTGATTGGGTGTTCTACCTGCAGACGGGTATTCATTTCCAAGAAATAGAAATTTCTGTGTTTGTCTACAAGGAATTCAATTGTTCCTGCACCTACATAGTTCACCGCTTTTGCTGCTGCAACTGCAGCTTCACCCATTTTCTGACGTAGTTCCGGAGTAACGAAAGCTGAAGGACTTTCTTCGACAATCTTCTGGTTGCGTCGTTGTACGGAACATTCACGTTCACAAAGGTGAATCACATTGCCATATTGGTCGCCCAGAATCTGGAACTCAATGTGATGAGGTTCTTCTACAAATTTCTCTATGTATACGGTGTCGTCGCCAAATGAAGATAAAGATTCTGATTTGGCCGAAGTATATGCTTCTTTAACTTCTTCTTCAGTACGGATCAGACGGATACCTTTTCCACCACCGCCCATAGATGCTTTCATCATGACCGGAAATCCGATTTCACGGGCTACGGCGAGCGCTTCTTCTGCACTTTGTAATCCCTGCTCGGTTCCAGGTACGACGGGAACCTGAGCACCTTTCATACATTTACGGGCAGAGATTTTGTCGCCCATCATATCCATGGTCTCTGCTGACGGACCGATGAAAATGATGCCTTCTTCCTGGCATCGGCGTGCAAATTCAGAATTTTCCGACAAAAAACCATATCCGGGATGAATTGCATCCACACGATGTTTTTTAGCTGCAGCAATAATTTTGTCGATGTTCAAATAACTTTCTTTGGATGCCGCCGGGCCTATGCAACAGGCTTCATCGGCATACAATACGTGTTTGGCTGTTCTGTCTGCTTCAGAGAAGACAGCAACCGAACGTATGTCCATTTCTCGGCACGAACGCATAACGCGTACGGCGATTTCACCGCGGTTGGCTACCAATATCTTGCGTATTGTAGTGCGGTGTGGGGTGTTGTTTGATACAACCATTACAATTAATTTTTAGTTATCTATCTTTATGTTTTCACACTAATCCGCGAGTGTTCAACAGTACTGGAATTATGGCAGGTATTCTGACTTACTCCAATTCTGCTGCCTTCCCAATGCTGGGCATCAGTGGCGGGGGTATTGCAGAATCAAATAAATGAGCTCACAGCAGCGGGCCTGTTCAGGACTTTCACCTGATTCCCTTTTAATAACTCCTCCCGAAGGTGGGAACTGTTCACCAAAATCGCCGCAAAATTAATGGTTTTTTTTGAAACTATCTGCCTTTTTTTCTGATTTTTTAGCTTTTGATTTGAAAAAGCTATCCATGAAGGGCTGTAAAATTGTAAGCGTCTGGTTCGATTTCGCTTTTTATTGTTCGTTCTTAAAGCTGAATCGACGTTATATTCTGTCGTAAATCAGTTTCTTGATAAAAAATGAAAGTAGCTGTAAATAACTTATAATAAACCTGATATGATAGTTTTCGAATTCTAGTTATAAAAAAGTGATTATAGATTTGTTTGTTTCAGATTGATTCCATAAATTTAACCCCGTTAATAACCATAAATCAACTAATGTTTAAAATCTAATCACACTATGGATCAATTTCTTTTTTGGCTTGTGCCGGCCGCTTCCGTACTGGCGCTGTGTTTTGCCTGGTTTTTTCATCGCCAGATGATGAAAGAGAGTGAGGGTACACCTCAAATGGTTAAAATTGCTGCGGCTGTACGCAAGGGAGCGATGTCTTATTTAAAGCAGCAGTATAAAATTGTCGGTTGGGTATTTCTGGGACTTGTTGTTTTGTTTTCCATCATGGCTTACGGCTTTGGTGTCCAGAATTCCTGGGTTCCGGTTGCCTTTCTGACGGGAGGTTTCTTTTCCGGACTTTCCGGTTTTTTGGGAATGAAAACGGCTACTTATGCATCAGCCCGTACGGCAAATGCAGCCCGGAATTCATTGAATGCCGGTTTACGTGTAGCTTTTCGTAGTGGTGCAGTCATGGGACTTGTTGTTGTCGGACTGGGATTATTGGACATTTCTTTTTGGTATCTCTTGTTGAATGCCGTTATTCCCGAAGACGTACTTACACCCACGCATAAATTATGTGTCATAACGACCACGATGCTGACGTTTGGTATGGGAGCCAGCACACAGGCGTTGTTTGCCCGTGTAGGTGGTGGTATTTATACGAAGGCTGCCGATGTCGGTGCGGACTTGGTCGGAAAGGTCGAAGCGGGTATTCCCGAAGATGATCCGAGAAATCCGGCTACGATTGCCGATAATGTTGGTGATAATGTCGGTGATGTTGCCGGTATGGGTGCGGATTTATATGAAAGTTATTGTGGTTCGATCCTGGCGACAGCAGCATTGGGAGCTGCAGCCTTTATTCATACGGGCGATGTTGCCATGCAGTTCAAGGCTGTTGTGGCACCGATGTTGATTGCTGCTGTAGGTATTTTGCTTTCAATTATCGGTATATTTTCTGTGCGTACCAAGGAAGATGCAACCATGAAGGATTTGCTCGGTTCGCTGGCATTTGGAACCAATTTGAGTTCAGTGCTGATTGTTGTGGCTACGTTCTTTATCTTGTGGTTATTGCAATTGGATAACTGGATTTGGGTTTCTTGTTCTGTTGTTGTTGGTTTGCTGGTCGGCATTGTTATCGGCCGTTCAACGGAATATTATACTTCACAGTCGTATCGCCCGACTCAGAAATTAAGTGAAAGCGGCAAGACGGGGCCGGCGACTGTAATTATTTCGGGTATCGGTCTGGGTATGCTTTCCACGGCTGTTCCTGTAATTGCGGTTGTTGTGGGCATTATTGCATCTTATTTGTTTGCTTCCGGATTTGATTTTGCCAATGTCGGTATGGGATTGTATGGCATCGGTATTGCTGCTGTCGGCATGTTGTCTACCTTGGGTATTACTCTGGCGACGGATGCTTACGGACCGATTGCTGATAATGCCGGTGGAAATGCTGAAATGTCAGGTCTGGGTGCCGAAGTCCGTAAACGTACCGATGCTCTGGATTCTTTAGGAAATACGACGGCTGCAACCGGAAAAGGTTTTGCTATCGGTTCGGCTGCTTTGACTGGTTTGGCTCTGTTGGCATCTTATGTGGAAGAATTGCGTATCGGCCTTGGTCGTCTTGACGTATCAGAATTGGTTGTAGCTGGAAATTCCATACCGCTTCAGGATGCTACTTTCTTTGATTTCATGCATTATTATGATGTCACGTTGATGAATCCTAAAGTGCTTTCCGGTATGTTTATTGGTTCAATGATGGCATTTCTTTTCTGTGGTCTGACGATGAATGCCGTGGGTCGTGCTGCTGCACATATGGTGGATGAAGTTCGGCGTCAGTTCCGTGAAATCAAAGGAATCCTGACCGGTGAGACAGAACCCGATTATGCTCGTTGTGTGGAAATCTCTACGAAAGGAGCCCAGCGTGAAATGGTGGTACCGTCTTTGATTGCTATTATTGCTCCGATTCTTACCGGTATTGTATTTGGCGTTTCCGGTGTGTTGGGACTACTTATCGGAGGTCTGAGCAGTGGATTTGTTTTGGCTATTTTTATGGCTAATTCCGGAGGTGCCTGGGATAATGCGAAAAAATATGTAGAAGAAGGCAATTTCGGTGGTAAAGGAAGTGAAGTACATAAAGCAACTGTCGTGGGTGATACGGTAGGTGATCCGTTTAAAGATACTTCCGGTCCGAGTCTGAATATTCTGATCAAGTTGATGAGTATGGTCGCTATTGTAATGGCTGGTCTGACTGTAGCCTGGAGTATTTTTTAATTGAACGTCATTATTCTTTAAATAAGATACAAATAAAAAGAGCCCTGTATAGGGCTCTTTTTATTTGTGTTGCTGTTTGTTTTGTTTGAACTGATATTCGTTTTTTAAAAAGTAAACTAAGGCTTTAAAACGAGTTGGCCGTCTCGTTCAATTCAGTTGGCCATCTCGTCCAGATCAGATGCCCGACTCGTTTTTGCCTTCTGAGTTAATAACTGCTGCTGTCAGAGTTTCGATGCTTGAATATACCTGTTTCGTTTGGTTGTCTGGATGCCAGAAATATTCAAAACAGAATTCTTTTTCTTTGTCTGGTCGGATGATTATTTGTGGAAAGACATCTGGATTGTTTCCTTTTTCAACAGGGACAATGCGGATGCCGTGACGTGCAAAAGACTTGCTGACCAGGCGTACGATATGTTCGGGGCCGGTTGCAGGAATGTCTTTTTCTGTCTGTTCTTTTACCTGAAAAAGCCCGGTTTCGATAGAAAAGAAAATTCCGTCGCGTTCAAAATATTTGCTGAGCAGACCGTTTAGTGCGAGATCCTCAGGAATACCTGTGGTCAGTCCTTTTTCTTTGTCTATAAGCCATATTCTGTCGGCGACCTGTAAGGCCAGTTCAAGATCATGTGTAGAAAGAAAAATTGTTTTCCGGGTTTTACGAGCCAGATTTCGGAGCAGATGCATGAGTTCTACTTTGCTGGGATAGTCCAGAAATGCAGTTGGCTCGTCGAGCAGTATGATTGGTGTCTGTTGTGCCAATGTTTTGGCTATTAAAACTTTCTGACGTTCTCCGTCGCTCAAGGTATGTACCATACGGTCGGCTAAAGCAACAGTTCCGGTCATCATTAATGCTTCTTGGACTATTTCTCGGTCTTTATGATTTAATTTTCCGAAAAAACCGGTATATGGACTACGTCCTAGAGCCACAAGATCACTTACGGGCATGTCTCTGACGTCTAATCGGTCGGTAAGGACCACACCAATCAGTCGGGACAATTCATTTGTGGTATAGTCGGATAGGGGGCGGCCGTAGAACTGTATTTCTCCGCTGATGGGAGGAAGGAAGGCAGACAGCGTACGCAAGAGTGTTGATTTTCCTGCTCCGTTAGGTCCCAGAAGGCAAGTCAGTTCTCCTTCTATCAGATTGGCATTCAGATTTTCTCCGATGATGCTTGTCTTGTCTTTTTTCCGATAGCCCGTGTTCACGTTGATCAGAAATACAGATGTATCCGGTTTCATGAGATAAATGATATCAGTGTATACCTGTGATAAAAGAAAAACGATAGATTTTGAAAGCAAGCTACCAAAATCCATCGTTTTTTACTATCATGCTATTCTTACTTGTTTCGTTTCTCAAAGCGTACCAAGGTATGTCCTTCGTCGTTCTGCAGGGTGAAGTAGGTATAACCTAATTCGATTTTGGTCGCTTCCGCAAGGGCACCGAGGAATTTGGTTTCATATTTGTCGTCGGCACATGCCATACGGGTTGTACCCATTTTGCTGAAATCCGCGATTCCATTTGCCATTTGGTCAAAATCAGCAGTACCCGTGATTCTGTTGCATCCGGTAAATCCGTATACTTGTTTCTCGTTGACATTGAAACCGATAAACGGAGTGCTGTCGTCAGGAGTTACAGATGCACCACGCAGAGAAACGACATCCCATTCTCCCTGGAAAGCTTCTGCTGTAAAAACACGTTTGGCTAATTCCAGAACCGTTTTTCCATTTTCATCTTGCAGGTAGATTTTGTCTGCCTTCATTTCTATTTTTTTTGCCTTGTTGATGGCTTCCATAAAACTTTGTTCATATTTGTTGTCCGGACAAGCCATCATGGTAGATCCCACTTTGCTGAAGTCTACCTTGCCTTTAGCCAGTGATTTGAGATCGATACTTCCCATAAGCCGGTTACATCCGTTGAAACCATAGATGCGTCCGTCGGCTGTTTCGATACCCAAATAAGGTGTCTGGTCAGATGGAGTGATTGATTCTCCATTAATAGAAACAGCATTCCATGTTCCATTCAGTTCTTCTGTCTCAATTCCGTTACATGCCGTAAAGGCCATTCCTGCCCATGCGGCAGTAAGGATCATAGTTGTCAGTTTTGTTTTCATTTCTAGTTCTGTCTTGTCGTTTTCGAAGTAAAGATAAGTCATTCTTTTTAAAACACAGAAGGGCAGAGGGCGTGATTGTGTGATTTTTAATTGATTTTAGCAAACGGAAAATTTTAAGTATTGAATTCGTCATTTATAGCCGGACATTTTGATGGGGCATATCCGTAATGTTCTTTAAATTTGCGTGAAAAGTGAGCCAAAGTTTCGAAACCCAGTTCCCAAAAGATGTCCGATGGCTTTTCTCTATATTCGACAATACGTTTATAGGCTGTTTCCAGACGTTTTTGCAGAATCCATTTATGAGGTTGCATACCGAAAATGTTCTGAAAATCCCGGCGAAAAGTGGACAAACTTCTTCCAGACAATTCCGCAAAACGTTCCAAAGGCGCGTTGTGCATATAATTTTTGGTCATGAATGTTTGTAAATCGGTTTTATTTCCGATACTGTGTTGCAGGATGCCCTGGTAGAGTTCATGATATTTACACTTGAGTACATAAAGACATTCTGTCAGTTTCATGTGAATAAGTTGTTCGTCCGGCAGGTTTCCTTCTTGGGTGTAGTAGTTCAGTGATGCAAATACAGCGTCTAGCCAAGGATCTGTTTTGATGGTTTCAAAGCAGGGTAAGTGGCTGGTACATTGTATTTTCCTGATCGTATTCTTGCGTCGGTACTCTTCCAGGAACAGATCGTTGAAATTGAGGCACATCAGGCGAAACGGCTTGTGCCGTTCCGGATACATTTTAATTTTTGAAAAACCGCCAGGAGTCACAAAGGCATATGTGTTGGTTTCCAGGTACAGTTGCCGGTCGTAGGCCGAAAGTAGCGTATGTCCTGAAAGGATTTTGATCAGTTTAAAGTTTCTTTCGAACAGTTCACGTTGAGTGCGTTTTCCGTAGTTGGCTGTATAAAGTGGCAATTCGGAACGTAGTATTGTTTTCTTCTCTGTTTTCATGATGCAAAGATAGATGGTTTGACTTTTTTAGACAAGTGTTTTTGACATTGAAAGACAAGTTAATGTTTGTCTGATATTGTAATTTTGCATGAATTTTTGAATAATAGCTTACATGGATACAAAAGAATTAATCAAGCGTTACATTTTGTTTATTATTGGGTTGTTTGTCAATTCGTTGGGTATTTGTTTGATCATCAAGGCCGATTTGGGCTCGTCGCCCATTTCCAGTTTGCCTTATACGTTGAGTTTGCGGTTTCCGATTTCATTGGGAACTCTCACGTTTTGTTTGAATTTGTTTTTGATTGCAGGACAGATGGCAATTTTGAAGAAAGACTTTAAACCAAGAGAATGGTTACAGTTGCCTGTGTCGGTCTTGTTTGGTGTATTTATAGACTGTTCTATGTGGATGCTGGCTTGGATTTCCCCCGAACAGTATGTTATGAAACTGGTTTTTCTTGTTATAGGGTGTTCTGTTTTGGGATTAGGAGTCAGTCTGGAAGTAATTGCCAATGTAGTCATGCTTTCCGGCGAGGCTTTCGTTCAGGCAATCAGTATCAAGAAGAAAAAAGAATTTGGTCTTGTTAAAATATTATTTGATACATCGTTGATGCTTTTGGCTGTTTTGGCTTCTCTGATTCTGTTCCGGTCGGTTATCGGTGTACGCGAAGGAACGATTGTAGCAGCATTTCTGGTCGGTATGTTTGCCCGTTATTTCAACAAGCATTTGGGTTTCTTAAATCATTACTTACAATCAGGTCCGGAAAATACTGTTGCCGGAATCCCAGAACTGGATCAGGCCGGCCATCGTCATTTTGTTATTACTATTGCTCGTGAATATGGCAGTGGAGGCAGGGAAATCGGACAGCGTTTGTCTCAATCTCTTGGTATTCCTTTTTATGATAAAGAATTGATTGATCTGGCTGCTAAAGAGAATGGTATGAAAACTGATTATGTGGCGGCTCATGAACAGAATATTCCAAGTAATTTACTTTATGAGATGATTATGCAGGATTTTACGGCTCCTGTAGAACGGAGTTTGTCGTTCGACGATGCTCTTTTCGTGACTCAGAGCAAAATTATCCGTAAACTGGCAACCGAACAGTCTTGTATCATCGTGGGTCGTTGTGCCGATTATGTGTTGCGTGATTTCAGTTCCTGTCTGAAGGTTTTTGTTCATGCTGATTATGAAGACAAATTGCAGCGTATTGTTCAGGAATACGGCGAACAGGCTGATGCTGCACGCGAAAAACTGAAATACACGGACCGTGGACGTGCAAACCATTATAAGACTTATACCGGTCAGGTTTGGAATGAAGCGACGCATTATGATTTATGTTTGAACAGTACGCGGCTGGGAATTTCCGGATGTTGTGATTTGATTCTTAAGATGCTTGGAAAAGAACAGAACATAAACGGACAGACAGACGGGCAGAAGGTCGGGTAAGTGGATGTTTTTGCTGCATTTTAAATTGTAGGTGTGGGATTAAATATGTACTTTTGGGTCGGTGAAAGTATTTTATTTGATTCTAATTCTATTAAATTTATGAGGTGTTTGAAAAATAAGGCGGTCATTTTGGTAATATTTCTAGTAATGACCATTATTGGTCGGGCACAGGATTTTTCGGGTGTCTGGTATGGTTACCCACGCGTTTTCGAGATTTCCCGTACGGCTGATGGATATACTGGTATTTCTTATCCGATAGACCATCAGGATCAGGCTCGTTCTTTGGTGCGTGTGAAAATCATGAAGCAGGTGTTGACATGTGAGACTGATACTGGTATAAATGGATGGCGCGTTATGTTGCAGATGCAGAAAGGAGGGGTGATTAGCGCGACTTTGGCAGATAAGAACAGTCAACAGGTTTTATATAGTGATTTGAGTCAGGAACCGTTTAGTCTGGTTCGGCCGCAAACGCCCAAGGCGCCATTTTCATATCAAGTGGAAGATGTTTCATTTCAGAATGCTGTCGACGGAGTACGTCTTTCCGGAACACTGACTTTACCTAAATCAGGTCCTAATAAAACATGTAAGGCTGTCGTTTTGCTTAGTGGTAGCGGACCTAATGATCGTAATTCGGAAGGAGGAGCTCATGAGCCTTTTCACGTTATTGCCGATTATTTGGCACGGCAGGGAATTGCAACATTGCGTTATGATGATCGTGGTGTCGGAAAATCCGAAGGTATTTATCAGCAGGCTACGTTAAATGAATTTTATACGGACGCTGAAGCTGCACTGGATTATTTGCGTGGCAGAAGTGAAATTGACGGTAAACAGGTCGGTGTCATCGGGCATAGTGAGGGAGGTTATATTGCATTGACGCTCGCAGCTCAGCAAAAAGTTGATTTTCTTGTTACTTTGGCTGGAGGCGGATTGCCGGGGACCGAGGTAATGTTGCAGCAGCGTGCTGCATTGATGAAAGCTTCGGGTATTCCCGATCAGGTCGTTGCTGACTTTAACCGGTATATGGCCAAGGCACAGGAAATTGCTCTGAGTTCGTCGGATATGAAAACTTGTCAGGAACGGTTAAATGAACTTCTGGCCGGTTCTTCACTTGCAGGACAGGCTGCATTTTTTGCTTCTCAACTGTATAATCCGGAAATGTTGAGTTTACTTCAGGCTGATCCTACGTATGATTATCCGGATATACATTGTCCGGTGCTTGTCTTGTCGGGAGGAAAGGATCTTCAGGTCTCACCGGAAAACGCAGATGCGATTTGTTCCGGGATTATGGCCAACGGAAATAAAAAAGTGAAAAAACTGTTTTACCCAGAGTTGAATCATATGTTTCAGACTGCAAAAACGGGATTGCCGTTTGAATATGTTCGCATTCAGGAAACATTTGCTCCGCAAGTACTTAAAGATTTGAGTGGTTGGATCAAGAAATTGTAATTTTTAAAAAGAAGAGCGTCGTTTCAGAATAATCAGAACGACGCTCTTCTTTTTAGTGCAATTCATTATTAAGAAAAATGATCTGTTCGTTTAATAATACATAGTCAAAGCCAGAAACAAATATTCCTTGTTGTCTGAACATGCTGTTTCAAAATCAATCTTATCTTCGCGGGCCAACCATCCGATAGCGGCATTCAGTTCCCGGTCAGACAATCCTGAAGCAGCTTTCAATTCTCCATATTCCCAACGTTTGTTGTTGCTCAGCAGACGCCATACCAGACCTGCATGCGTTCCAATAGTGTTTTTATCCATAGTCTTTCACTTTTTTAGTAAAACATTTTTTGTCCGACTGACGCAAAGGTAATTATTTTCTTGATTTTTTGTTCTTATGTTTCTGCTTTTTGTTTTAAAATTACTTAATTGCTTTGTAAACAGGATGAAGGTTATACTGATATCATACGTTCGTTTCACTGATGTTTCAAGTCCGTTGTTTGAGAATAATATAGATAACAATTGGAGCGCCGATCAGGGGGGTGATGACGTTGAGTGGAATCATTCCTGATTCTCCGGGCAGTGTGCTGATTAAGTTACAGATCAGAGCCAATGAAGCTCCACCGAGCAGTGTTGACGGGAGCAGAATCTGATGATTTGAGGTATTCAGGAACATACGGACCAAATGAGGAACAGCCAGTCCGATAAATGATACAGGTCCGCAGAATGCTGTTGATGAGGCTGTAAGCAAGCCTGTTGTCCATAACAGTAAATTTCGTGTCAGTCGGATGTTGATACCCAAGTTGCTGGCATAGCGGTCACCAAGCAGTAATGCATTGAGCGGTTTAATCAGCAATATGGCAAGAAAAAGTCCAATTAAAATGAGTATGGAAAAAGCCGGTAATTGGCTTGATGAAACACCACTGTAGTTACCGAGTCCCCATATCATATAGGAGAAAACACCTTCGGCCGATGCATTGTAGTTAAGAAGGGATATGGCCGAAGAGGTTAGATAGCTGATCATAATTCCGGTGATGAGCAACATCATATTTTGTCGTAATACGTTTGAAAAAAACAGGAGTAATGTCATGATTGCTACAGCTCCTGCCAAGGCGGCGAAAATGGTGAGTAGAAAGCCGCTGAGGCTAAAACTGCCAGCTGTCACAGTTCCGCCAAAAAACAGCATGGACAGGGCTACACCGAAACTGGCACCGCTGTCAATGCCTAAAATGGAAGGATCGGCCAATGGGTTTCTAAATATGGTTTGCAGCATCAATCCGGAAACAGCAAGTGCTGATCCGCTTAACATGGCTGTCACGGCTTGTGGAAGTCGGTTTTCCAAAACAATATATTGCCAACTGGCTTTTTCAACAGAACCGCCCCATAGAGAATTCCATACGGATTGAGCAGGTATGTCGATAGACCCCCAGAATAGATTGGCTCCAAAAAGCAGGAGAGTCATTACAGACAAACCAATTAATACCAGGCAGTTTCCTGAAATCGGATTTCGTTTCATCAATTCAGCTTTTTAAAATATCTTAATGGAGCCTGAGGCAACAATTCCGGATGAAAGATCCGGATCAGATCTTCAAGAAGCAGATGAGGTTGGAAGGGTGTTTCTTCATAGAAGGGGATATAACGCGTATTACAGCCATATATGTTTTTTTCTTTCCAGGCCTTGAAATTGGCGTATGGAGCGTAGTCCTGCTTCATCTGCTCATAGCTGAGATCCTGAGCCAGATTATATTTGATCAGCCAGATGTCGGCATCTTGTGCTTTTTCGAAGACACTTTCAAAAGTTAATGCCGTTGCGTTTTTTGTATAATCGCTGAACAGATAATCAGCACCTGCATCCTGATACATTTTTCCGCTGGCTGTATTTCCCCCAGAAACAAACCAAGTGGCTCCAGTACGCATCTCGCAGAGTAATGTTGGGCGTTTAGTGGCTTGTTGAACTTTCTGGGTCAGCTCTTTGTAAGCAGTTTCTACCGCGAAGAATAAACTGTCAGCTTTTTGAGAACAACCTAAAAGACGGCCATAGAAACGCATCCATTCTGCACGGGCCAGTGCCGAAACTTCCAAATAATCGGCACATTCAATAATGGGAATATTCAGACTGCTCAAACGACCATAACCACCGCTGTTTTCAAACGGCGACGGCATCAGCACGTCCGGATGTTCGTCTATGATACGTTCTAAATTAGGATTCTGGCCATCTCCCATGTTCTGGATTTTGCCTTGTTCTAATTGTTTGCGGATATTTGGAAGCATGACAAATTCCGGATTGCAGATTCCGGTGATGGCATTTGTTTTTCCCAGTTGTTCAAACAGGCTGCAATGCACTGATGAATAAATTACGGCCCGTTCTACTGGTATTTTTACAATAGTTCCCTGAGGTAAATTAGGGGGGAGTTCACGGTTTCGTTCCACTAATATGTAAGTATGGAGCAGTCGGGCAGAGTCCCAGGGATTATGGATCTGAACGATACTGAAACTGTCGTATTCGATAATATCCAGCAAACGGGCATAATTCAGTTGTATTGTATCTCCACATCTGGAACTATCTGTGACTTTGTTTGTATGACATCCGAACAAGAATATGAGGGTGAATTGCAATCCAATAAAAAAAGAAATAAGAGATAGTGTCTTATTTGTTTTTGTATTCTTGCCGGTATTCTTGGAAATGGTCATAAAGGGATATTCTTTTTTAAACATTATGATGGTTTTAATCCGGATAAATAAATTTTCTTTGAATTGCAAAAATAGAGATATTTTATTGAATGGCAAACTCAAATCTGAAATTTGGTATTCCGGTTATGAGAATCCGTTCTGATATGCTTTTTACAGTATAAGGCCTTAAAAACCTTTTTTACTGTTTGTGGTTGGGATTCATTGTTTTTATTTATTTTTGTATCTGCCTTTTAAGGTGTAGGGATTTTTAAAAGTACAAGTTTAGTAGATTCTATTCAGATGGGAACATTATATTTATCGGTTGAACTGACTGTCGATATATTGACATGTATAGTCGGATTGATATTGGTCTTAAAGGCAAAAGATAACAGGCCTAAATTTTATTGGGGATGTATCACTTTCTTGATTGGACTGGTCTTTTCCTGGGAGAATATTGAATGGTTGATAATTGTAGCCAAAGAACCGGAATATCGTTTTACGGAAATATTAAATGTAGAGAAAATGTTAAAGTGGTATCCATTAGCCAGTATTGTGGCACTATTCCCTTTGGCCTCGTTATTTCCCGGTTATCTGAATCCATTTAAAACGTTGGCTTTTTTGTTGCCTATGCTCCTATTAACCACTGTTGGTATATGTTATATCTGTTTTAACGGATATATGACTCCTTTAGCATCTTATGAGGATGTGTTGAATAGTCTCGATCATACCGATGTTGTTCTTCGTTGTGTGATTTTTATTTGTTCTATTGTAACATCACTTTTTTTCTTTTTATATCCCTTTTTGCGTCATCGGGTTTATCGGAAAATGAATAAGATGATGTTTCTTTTTATGGGTTTCATGTTATTGTTCGTATGTATTTATATCTTGTTTACCTTGGATATCAGTTATTTTATTTTTAATTTATTTGGAGCTACAGCTGTTGTTTTTGCATTATTTTTTTCCATACAGTATTTATTTCGTGAGAATCCTTTTTCCGTATATGTGGTTCCCGATCCTTCTGTAAATACAATATCTGGGCAACTTGAGGAAGCCGTTCCGGAACCATTATTTTTGCGAATATCCGATTTTTTTCAATCGGATCATTGTTATGCCAACCATGATTATTCCTTGAAACAATTGGCTGCATCATTACACGAAACGGAATTGCATATTTCAGCTGCAATAAAATCGGCAGGATTCAGTAGCTTTCGGGAATATATTAACGACATGAGGTTGCAGTATTTCAGGCAGCTGGCATTGTCGGCTCCAGAAAAAAATATCAAGGAACTGATCTTTTTAAGTGGATTTAATTCCCGTGCTACGTTTTATAGAAACTTTTCAGATAAATTTGGCATGTCTCCAACGCAATTTATTGATCAATTGCGTCGTACAGAATAAAGTTGATGATGATAGAATCAATAAAGATGTCTCATTGCCCAAAATGAGACATCTTTATTTTTATATATACAGATAAAATGCATATTTTTGAGAAGTCGTTTAAGTCGATGGAGAAATGTTTTTAGACATTAGAGAAAATATAATTTTTATTTGTTGTTCACATTAGTGATTGTTTAGGGACATTTGATTGTTGGCAGAAACAAAAAAATCCACCTCTTCTTCTATAAAAGAGAGGTGGATTTTCAGTTTTATTTTTAGAATATTATTCAGTCGAATGTGTTTAGAAGGCGTATCCCAAACGAATCAGGAAATTGCTGGCGCCACCTTCCATACCATCAATACGTTCTGCAAATCCTCTTTGATAAGCGAAATCTAAGTTGATGTTATTTATCCATAGTCCGATACCAACCAACAGACCACCGTCGCAACGGTTATAGTGATCCCAATCTGTGATTTTTTCTTTTTTAGTATTTTCTTCACCCATAACCTCTACTGTATTTTTATAATTGGCTGCCAAATCGGTGCTGAAGAATCCACCAATACGTCCGTCAAGCGCTAATCCATCTCCTAAGTCAAAACGATAACCAATGGTCAATGGTATTTGAAAATTGTGCGCACGAAAACGTGTTGTTGTTTTGTTGTTCTTGTTGAGTTCTACTTCATACTTGTAGCCTCGGCTGCCAAAAAGCAGACCGGTATTCCAATATACGCTTTTGTAGAAAAAGTTGTTTAATTCCAGACCGACGTTATATCCAGGATTCATGCCGAATCCGTCAGCATCATAATCATCTCCGATAAATTGGTTTGTGGCGAATCCACCGCGAATCATCAACTCTGTTGTTTTAGTTTGAGCATTTGTTGCAACTGTGCCTAGCATCAGTATTGCTGCAATCGTTAATAATAATTTCTTCATAGTTTTCTGCTTTAAAAATGAATGAATCTTTTTCTTAATTTTGAATATGACAAAGATAAAGGAGAAAGTTGTTTTAGCAAATATTTTTTCCCTATTTTTTTAGGGAAAAATCCTTTCGAATAGCCTGTATTCCTAATAAGACTTATTTTTGATTTTTTTATCTTATGCTTGGAAGCTTTCTATTCAGTTTTATTTTTTTTATTGTTTTGATCTGTATTTGTGTTTTGCTTGTTATCTTTGTCTGAGTTTTACCGGTTAATCAGTATTCCGGTAATTTGTTTGAGTTTTAATGTCATTTTAAGGTAAAAAGCAGATGGAAAGAAAGATTTCTACGATTGTTTTTGATTTGGATGGTACGTTGTTGAATACCTTGGAGGATTTGGCGGACAGTACAAATTATGCTCTGCGTCAGTATGGATTTGCTGAGCGGACTTTGGAAGAGATACGTGCATTTGTCGGTAATGGTGTACGAAAACTGATCGAGCGTGCGCTACCCGAAGGAGCAGAAAATCCTTTGTTCAATTCCGTCTTTTCCTGTTTTAAATCTTATTATGTGGATCATTGCATGGAGAAAACCGGTTTATATGCCGGAATACCGGAAATGTTACATGAATTGAAGTCAGCCGGTTATCATTTGGCAATTGTATCGAATAAATTGCAAAGTGGGGTAGATGAGCTGTATGAACATTATTTTTCAGATACAGTAGAGGTTGCCGTTGGAGAACGCCCGGAACTGAACAGAAAGCCCGCTCCCGATATGGTTTTACTGGCTTTGGAAAAATTGGGCGTTTCTACAGATGAGGCGGTGTATGTTGGAGATTCTGATGTGGATGTTGCTACGGCTCGTAATTCCGGATTGCCCTGCATTTCTGTTTTATGGGGTTTTCGTGATAAGGAATTTTTAGTACAACATGGTGCACATTGTTTTGCCCAAACCCCTGAAGAAATTTGCCGGATTATAAAATCAATGCTTGTAGAATAGCTTGTATAAATAAATTCCGGAAATTGATTTCATTATGTGATAATCAGTTTCCGGAATTTGTTCTTTATATACCACCAAAGGATGATGTATGTATCTTTTTTAGTTGTTTGTTAGTCTTCAAGTGAGTAGTCTATGGTTGTCACTACGCGGATGCGTTTGATATGTGGGGTATTCATATCCCGATCGTTGATTGTGAACTGTCCCTGATAGGCATGCTTGATCTTACCCAGTTCGCTTTCTGAATCTTTAGCAAATTTCTCGGCAGCCAGTCGTGCGTTTTTTGTTGCTTCCTCAATCATTTGCGGTTTGATATCATTCAATTTGGTGTAGTCATACTGGACGTTGTAATTGCTGGTTGTTACGGCTATTCCCTGTTTGAGCAGTTCTCCTTGTTCGTTCAGTAGTTTGCGCACTAAATCTACCTGTTCCGAAGTTACTGTTATTTTTGAAGTTACATTGTAACGGTAACGTTGGTTGTTATTGCCATATCGTTCTGCCTGATTGTCGTAAACTTCCGGAGCACTGATGCTGATTTCTTCATCCTTGATGCCTTTACTTTTCAGAAAGCTGATGATGGAAGCATTATTCTTTTTTATATCGTTATAGAGTGTCGGCAGATCGTCGCCCAAAGCATTGTATGTCATTGGCCATGTCACTTTGTTGGCTTGAACTTCCATTTCGGCCAGTCCTTTGACGTTGACCACTCTGTCTTTCGCTGCAAAAGAATCCAGTCCGCTTTTTACAAAATAGCCTCCCAATGCCACACCGACAGTCAGGATTAAGGCTTCCATTTTTAAGTTTGCCATAGTCGTTTTAGTTTAAAGATTTCCGGCTAAAGATAAGGAATCTTTTATACTAAGGCAAGTTTCTATCTGAAAATATCTTGATCTTGTCAATTATTAAAAACCGGACAGATGTTTTAACAAAAAGAAAACCGGAGGAATGATCAATGCTGGCAGTAGGTTTAGTGTTTTGCAGTCTTTGATTTTTAAAATACTCAGTCCGGAACATAGGATCAGGATTCCTCCGACAATGGATACCTCTGTCATCAGTTCGTCAGAAATGATTCGCCCGCATGTAATCGTCAGCAGATAGATGGAGCCTTGCCAAAGGAAAAGCACCGGAGCAGCCAGTGTCATACCGATACCGTATGTACCGGCCAGGACTGTTGATGTAACCAGGTCGAGCATGGCGTTGGTGTATAAATAGGTATGATCACCATAGAGTGCGCTCATCATAGGACCTACAATCGAAAGCGTTCCGATACAATAAAGCAGAAGTCCGGTGGTCAGTCCCTGTGCAAGATTAGATTGGGAAAAATGTCCGACAAGCCGGTTGAAGCGTCCTTCAAGATCAAGAACTGTTCCAATCAGTCCGCCTATGGCCAGACTGGCAATGAACAGAACCGGATAATTACTTTCCGGCATGTGTGTGGCAATGGCATTAATGCCAAGAGCCGTAGCAGCAAGTCCCATGGCCGTGAAAAGTCCGTTTTGGTATTTTTCCTTGATGCCACGTTTCAGTATGCTTCCCAGCGTACTGCCGACGAGTATGGTTATCGTGTTGACGATGGTTCCAATCATAGTTTTTCCTATTTGATATTTTCACGGATTCTGGTCAGATAATGTTTCATGCCGTTTTCATCATGATTTTCGATGATGTTCATCAATTCTTTCAATTGTTCGCGAATGTGCTGTACCTGATTTTTTGTTCGTGGATTGAACAGGATTTCACGTAGCAGGCAGTCGTCTTCGCTCAACACTCCACGGGCAATTTGCAAATGGCGTTTAAACGTGGTCCCCGGAGCATCCTGATGTTTCATAACTGCCGAGAAAACGAAAGTCGAGACAAACGGAATACTCAATGAATAGGCCATGGTTTCGTCGTGTTCTTCAAATGAGTATTCACACAGGTGCAGTCCCAGCCGGTTATAGAGGTCGCGAAAAAAGATGCGGCCCATATAGTCGCCTTCATTGATGATAATGGCATTTTCCTGACTCAGGGCACCTAAATTGGCAAAGGTCGGTCCGAACATGGGATGCGTGCTGACATAACGCATGCCGGTAGATTCATAGAATTCCTTAAATCCGGTTTTCACGGAAGAAATATCGCTGATGATGCAGTCTTTAGACAGATGAGGGATAACTTGCCGGAAAACGTCCAGTGTGTATTTCAGAGTTACGGCATTGATGACCAGTTCCGGATTGAATGCATCTATTTCGTCGAGCGATGTAAAACGTTGCGTATTGTAGAGGAACCGCAGTCTTTTCGGGTCGATTTCATAGACTGCCGTTTCGTGTTCGAAACTGAGCAGGTCTACGAAAAACGATCCCATTTTTCCGGCTCCCAAGACCAGAATTCTCATTTTTATGTATGTTTTATTTTGTGTGTATTACTTGTTCATTTCTTCCATTTGCTGTCTTACGCTTTCTTCGTGGATGTGTTCGTAGATGTTCTTTACAAAGTCGGCATCCATTCCGCACAGAACTCCTTGTGCTCCGCGTTTATCCAGAATTTCACTGTAGCGTGCAGTCTGTACTACAGCCATGTTATGCTGTTTTTTGTATTCGGCAATTTCGCGGCTGATACGCATGCGTTTGGTGAGCAGTTCCATCAGGTTATTGTCCAGTTCGTCGATTTGCTGGCGCAGGGCATTTAGGCTTTCCGTTGCCTCCTTAGTATTGCGGATTACGAGCCGGTCTAAAATAAAGTTCAGCACATCCGGTAAAACTTGTTGTTTGGCGTCGCTCCAGGCACAGTCCGGATTACAGTGACTCTCGATCATCAACCCTTCAAAGCCCATATCCATAGCCTGTTGGCAAAGGGGAGCGATGAGGTCACGGCGTCCGCCGATATGGCTCGGATCGCAGATAATCGGCAGGTTAGGATAGCGGCGATGCAGTTCAATGGGGAGATGCCACATGGGGGCATTGCGATAGAGTTTCTGGTCGATGCTTGAGAAACCGCGGTGGATAGCAGCCAGACGGGTAATTCCGGCTCCGTTGATGCGCTCGAGTGCGCCGACCCAAAGTTCGATATCCGGATTTACCGGGTTTTTTACAAAAACCGGAACATCAACACCTTTCAGCGAGTCTGCCAATTCCTGAACGGCAAACGGGTTTGCCGAAGTACGGGCACCGATCCAAAGAATATCCATACCGGCATTCAAGGCAGCTTCCACGTGTTTTGGGGTGGCTACTTCCGTACCGATCAGCATGCCGGTTTCCGCTTTAACCTGTTGCATCCAAGGCAGTGCCTCTTCGCCTTTTCCTTCAAATCCGCCTGGCTTTGTACGTGGCTTCCATACACCGGCACGGAATATTTTTATCCCCTTGCTGGCCAGTTCCAAAGCGGTTTGCAATACTTGTTCTTCTGTTTCGGCGCTACATGGACCGGCGATAATCATCGGCCGGTTTTCCGAACCCGGGAGGTTCAATGGTTGCAATGTTAAGTCCATAGTCGTTTTATTTTTATGATGTGATACTTCTGTTTATTAAATGGTCATACCTATTTATATATATACTTATGCTTTGTGGAAAATTCTTTTTATCCGTTCCAGAGCTTCAGCTATTTTTTCTTCTTTGGCACAAAGTGAAATGCGGATATAGCGTTTTCCGTTGCTTCCGAAGATGAATCCCGGAGTGATGAATACATGGGCTTCCTGCAGGACTTTTTCCGTCAGTTCTTCGACATCGGCATAATGGTCGGGGATTCGTCCCCACAGGAACATACCGACCTGATTGGGGTCGAACGAACAGTCAAGTGCTGTCATGATTTGTTCTGCCAGATTGCGCCGGCGGCGGTAAGTTTCGTAATTGGCTTCTTCATGCCAGGACCGTTCGTTCCGATAAGCTTCTGCCGCAGCCAGTTGCATGGGACGGAATGTGCCCGAATCAATATTGCTTTTCACTTTCAATATCCATTTGACAAATTCTGCATTGGTGGCCAGCATCCCAACGCGCCATCCTGGCATATTGTGGCTTTTACTCATGGAGTTGAATTCGATGCAGCATTCCTTGGCTCCCGGCACCTGAAGCAGACTCATCGGTTTGCGATTGAGAATGAAGCTGTATGGATTGTCGTTCACTACAATAATGTTCTTTCTGCGAGCAAAATCAACCAGTTTTTCATAAGTTTCCATCTGTGCATTGGCGCCGGTCGGCATGTTCGGATAATTGGTCCACATGATTTTTACCCGACTCAGATCCATCGCTTCGAGTGCTTCAAAATCCGGTTGCCAATTGTTTTCGGGTTTCAGGTCGTAGTTAATGATTTCGCTTCCCAGGATTCGGTTGAGTGACGTATACGTCGGATAACCCGGATTGGGAACCAATACCTGATCGCCCGGATTGACGAAGGCCAATGTAACGTGCAGGATACCTTCTTTGGATCCGATAAGCGGTTGGATTTCTGATTTCGGATCGAGATCTACGTTATACCAGCGTTTGTAGAAGTCGGCCATTGCTTCGCGCAGTTCCGGAATACCCACTGTTGGCTGATAACCGTGAACATCGTCACGTTGGGCCTGTTCGCATAAAGTCTGTATGGTTCTTGCCGATGGAGGCATATCGGGACTACCGATCGCCAGACTGATGACGTTCTTTCCTTCGGCATTCATACGCGCCACTTCTTTTCCCTTGGTTGAGAAATAATATTCGTTGACGCAGGACAGTCGTTCTGCCGGTTTAATATTTGTGTTATATACTTTGTTTTCCATCTTGATATTCTCCTAAAATTTTAAGTTCTTGTGTTAGTGGGGTTATTGCGTCAATGCTTTGCGAATAGCGGGTATAGTCACTGAAAGCCAAGTCGATGTAGAACAGATACTGCCATT
Source organism: uncultured Paraprevotella sp. (assembly GCA_944320775.1). GTDB lineage: Bacteria > Bacteroidota > Bacteroidia > Bacteroidales > Bacteroidaceae > Paraprevotella. The sequence continues at coordinate 58,835 of CALUIV010000012.1, forward strand.
CTTTTCCGATAATCGGGAGTGATTGGATTTTGGTCAGATTCAGCTTGTAGAACGACAGGATAGACAATACCTGTGAGAGTGATCCTTCCTCGTGTGGAAGTGAGAACACCAGGCTGGCTTTGTTTGCCTTTCGGATATCACGGAGCAGGTTGGCCCGTTGTGGATTGCAGAATACAAGGAATCGGGTGAAATTGTGTTTGTTGGTTTCTATACCTTCCTGCAGGATTTTCATTCCATAAAGCGGAGCGGCAAATTTGGAACAGATAGCAGCGTGTCCGCGTAAATGTTTACGACTGATAGCTTCTGCAGATCCGGCTGTATCATCTGTTTCAACAACCTTGATATCGGGATGCTGATGCAGGAATTCGCGGCATTGCATGAGGGCTACCGGATGGGAATTGACTTCTTTGATGTCGTTCCAGTTGTCTTCGGGCAGACACATGATGCTGTGCGAGATTCTGAGTTTGTGTTCGCCGATGATCGTGGCACCACTTTCACGCAACAACTCGTAATTGTGCAACAGGCTTCCGGCAATCGTGTTTTCGATAGCAGTCATGCCGATGACAGAGCTGTCGTTTTTCATTTCTTCGAATACCTGTTCGAATGTATCGCAACAGATGAGTTCGATGTCTTCTCCTTCGAAATATTTATGAGCTGCGATGTCGTGATACGATCCTTTGATTCCTTGTATAGCTATCCGTTTCATTGATTTTAAATTTATGTTTTGTTTCTTTTTATCTGTGTTGTTTTCATGAGAACTATAAAAAAATCCCGCTTGGTACTCAAGCGGGATTCATTTGTTCATTTGACCTTATCTGTACATCGGACTGATACATACGACTTCCCGCTTCACTTTATTGCTAAAGTAAAAGTAAAAGAAGAAGTAAAAATATGTATTCACCAATGTTGTCATTTCCTTTTTGTTTTTATTTCATTGCAAATGTAAGTAAAAAAATAGTTTCTGCAAATGTTTGACTACTTTTTTTGAGAAAAAAGTTATTCTGTCTTACGTTCTGTTATTATAATAAGGTAAAATGAAGACAGGTATCGACCATTTCATAAAGATTGGCTTCCGGAATTAGGGATTGTTCGTGACTTTCAGTCCAGCCTTTTTCCAAAGAAGAGAAGTTGGGAGCTCCAATGTGTTGTCCTGCGGCTCTACGGTTCAACCAATTGAAAAACAGTTGCCAGCGTGGATAATAATAGTCGCGTATCAGACCGCTCCATTCCCGATGTCCCAAGTCGTTGCATTCGCTGTTCTGATTATCCCATGTTGTCAGAATCATACGGGCGTTTCGTTCCATCTGTTCTTTTGCTTCAGGGTCTTTCACAGAATTACGGGCTTTCCCAATCCATTCAGATAGGCAAAACTCCTTGCGGCACGACAATAGCTTGTCTTGCAACAGCAACAATTCCAGAAACTGGTTGGTACGGAGTTGCAGAGAATCTTTGTCCCCGTTGTCGAAACTGTTTCGGATGCGTGCATAGAGCGTATTGGCTTTGTTGCTCATCATCTGACGGACAAGGTCGGTCAGATCGTGTTCATACGCATCGCAACCCTGCAGACTGTCACGGGCTGAGGCGAACAGGCGGACACCTTCTTCAAATTTCTCCATATCGTAGTTGATCTGTGTGCTGCCATTTGGAGTGACCCGGTCCGTGTCAAGTCCCGGACGCGCACAGATATAGCTTTGAGGCGGTCGGCAAGTTCCGTTTTGGCGGCTATAGACGGTCTGATAGAAAAGAGACCAGGCCTTTTGCAGACGTTCGTCGTTTTTTCCGTAACGATAGCTGATATAGTCGTTAAGCCATTTAGAGATGTTCGGACTTTCTTCGTGCCAGCGCATTTCCCATGCCAGGTCGAATGCTACGGAATTACTGCCTAATCCGGATGGTACGGCACCGATTCCTTTAATGTGTGATGACGAGGCAGCTTCCTGTCGGGCCCGTATTGTTTCGGTGGCGATGGCATCGAGTTGTCCGTAAAGTCCCGTATTACCGTTCCAGTTTGTGGTATGCGCCCAAAGCCAGGGAAAGTTATTGAACGAATGTGTTTTTTCCCACTCTGCTGCACAATCGGCATTCGGGTCGATGATCAGCGTGTTTTGTTTTTTCAGGCCGGCAAGTGTCTCCAGTTGGGGATAGTCTGTTTTTGCCTGAAAAATCCATACGTTGAGTTGGTCATATTCCATCAAGGCCTTTTGGATATTTTCTGCCGTTTCTGCCGGATTCAGACTTTCCGGACGGATAAAATCGCCGTAGAAATAACAGGTCTTTCCATAAAGCTTTTCGTATTCTTTATACCATACTTGGGCCATCTCTTTAAACAACGGATCTGTAGAGTCGAGTATAGCCGGACGTGTTTTACTTTCAGAGTCTTTTTGCAAACAGATCTTTGCATTAGGATATTTTTCTTTCAGACTGGCCGGCACGATTCCTGTGAAGACCTGAAACACAGGGGTCATGCCATATGCCCGCATCTGACGGACGATACGTCGTTGCAGCCTTTTCTGGCGTTCGGTCCATTCTTTAGGCATCGTTCCTCCCAACTGACTGATATGTCCGCTCCAGGTCCAGCTGGTAAAGGGCGGTGCCGCCAGTGTGGCGCGGGCTTCCTCTTCCGTATAATTAAAATGTTTCAGCGTGTTGATCCAGACACATTCCGTACCGACGAGTGCTAAAGGCATCGTAATTCCGTTCAGGGCCATACGGTCGATTTCCGCTTCCCAGTCTGTCCAGTCCCAAAATGCAGTCGTATAGCCAAAAGCACGTTGGTCCAGGTAGAAACTGTGTGGCAGCGGTGTCTCTTTTCGGATCAGGTTTTGAGGCATGGGAAGTTTTCCGGTCAACTGGATTTGTTTGCCTTTCCATGTGATAACGGGCTGTCCGTAGTGTTTCAGATACCAGTTTAGTCCGCAGGCCATATTTACCGGACTGTTTCCGCGGATACGTATTTTACCACTGCTTTCCGAAATCTCAAAATAATTCCGCTTACTGGGTGATATTTCCTGTACAAACAGGATTTGTTGTCGTGCTTGGGGAATCAGGCGTTCGACCATCCGTTCCAACGGACCGGCCGACAGGTTTGACGGGAGTAATGTCAGAACCAGAAGCATGATGGCGACAATTTTGTGTTTCATGCTGTTGTTGTTTAGGCATTTGGAGATCCAAACGGGATTATTCTTTATTTTCAGCGTTGTATTGGTCCAGATTGCTGAAAAGTCCTTCCAGTTCGCGCCCTTCGTGTGGATCGAGAGCCAGTGCGCGTTTCAAGTCTTTCAGCGCTCCTTCTTTGTCGTTAAGCAACATTTTGATTCGTCCACGCTCTTTGTATCCGGCTGCAAAATCCTGGATCAGGTCAATGGCTTCGTTGTCTGTTTCGAGCGCTTTGTCCAACTGGTGGTTTTCGCTGTAAGCCTGGCTTAGTCCCAAATAAGCTTCCCGATTGAACGGATTCGCTTCCTTGACTTTGATAAAATAAGCGATCGCCTGTTCCAGATCGCCCCGCATGTGTCTGATTTCGGCCTTACGCAGCAGATAGTCTTCTTTGATTTCAAAATGTTCTAATAAGTAGTCGATATCTTCTTCCGCATTTTGTAATTGTCCCATTAACACGAGCGTTCCGGCACGAAGCAGGTAGGCTGCTTCCAGATTCGGATCGTTCATGGTTGCTTGGGTAAGCAAGGCTATGGTATTGAGCAGATCTCCGTTTTCGCGGCGTGCTTCTGCTTTCAGGCACAATGCCTCTGCGTTTTTGGCTTCGATTTTCAAAGCTTGATCGGCAGCAGCTTCCATAGTCGGATAGTCTTTGATTCGTCCGGCAATCCGGCTTACATTCAGATGAGCCTGTACGTTTTCGGGCATCAGTTCGGCAATTCGGCTGAGAATGCCGAGTGCTTCTTCGTTTTCATGCAAATGCAGGAGAGCCTGTGCCAGAAATCCCAGTGCTTCGGGATCTTCTTTGATTTCCAAAGCATGTTCCAGGCACGTACGGGCGTATTCCGGTTGTCCGTTTTGCAGGGCCCGCAAGCCGTCATATTTCAAAATGTCGAAATCTTTGTCTTTGTTCTTTTGGCTCTTTTCATTGTTTTTTTCCGGTTCTCCTCCGAAAAGTTTTTTCAGGAAATCCATGTCATTATGTTTTAGAATTTTTGTAGTGAGGCAAAGTTAATAAAAATGTGCGAATATGATGATTGCTTTTTCCTGTTTTCCGGATGATTTAAAAAGATGAAATAGCTTTTTTAGTTAGTTTAGAATCGGTTGGCAGAAGCGGTATTGAAACTTTTGTATCGGCCGATGCAATTTCTTGCATTGCCGGATACAAAATATTGCATGGCTCAATGCAAAACGTTGTTGTGCTTTTGGTCCGATTGTGTGGTAGTTTCCAGAGATAATTTTAATTTTGCGGTGAAAGAATCGATTTCCGGATGATAGGTTCGGATGAATGACATAGAATTATGACGACAAAACTGAATGTATATGTGGCCGACTGCCAGACGCAACAGGCTATTCCTTGTGCCGACGAAGGTATAAAGGCCGGATTTCCGAGTCCGGCTCAAGGGTACATGGCCGAAAGTATCGATTTGAACAAGGAACTGGTGCGCCATCCGGCCACGACCTTTTATGCCCGTGTCGTAGGTGATTCCATGCGCGATGCCGGGATTGGCGATGGCGACTTGTTGGTGGTGGATAAAGGACTGGAACCGCATGACGGCGATGTGGTCGTAGCTTTTCTTGATGGGGAATTTACATTGAAACGTATCCGGATGGATGCCGGCAGCCAGGTACTTTGGCTGGTTCCAGAAAATGAGGCGTATACTCCGATTCGGGTAGATGCTTCGAACGAGTTTGTCATTTGGGGCGTTGTGACTTACAGTATCCGGCGCCAGTCACGGCGTACGAAATAGATAAAGATGTACGGACTGATCGACTGCAATAATTTTTTCGCTTCGTGCGAACGGGTTTTTGATCCGTCGCTGTGCGGGCGGCCTGTCGTGGTGCTGAGCAACAACGACGGGTGCATCATTGCGCGCAGTAACGAAGCCAAGGCGCTCGGGCTGAAGATGGGGATGCCCTATTTTCAGGTGCGCGATTTACTGGAACGGAACAGGGTGGCCGTGTTCAGCAGTAATTATACACTGTATGGCGATATGAGCCGGCGCGTGATGCAGTTGCTTTCCGAATTCACACCCGATTTGCATATTTATTCGATTGATGAAGCTTTTCTGACGCTCGACGGAGTCTGTTCGGCAGAGGGGTATGCCGAGTACGGACATCAGGTGGTACGCACGGTAAGTCGGGGTACGGGAATCCCTGTGACGATGGGTATTGCACCGACAAAAACCCTGGCTAAAGTGGCCGGATATTTTGGGAAACGGTATGCCGGTTATCGGGGTGTATGCCTGATTGATACGGAAGAAAAACGGATTCGGGCCTTGCATCAGTTGCCCGTCGATGAGGTCTGGGGTATCGGGCGGCGACATGCTGCGCGGTTGAAAGAACTGGGACTGCGCACGGCTTGGGATTTTACGGGAAAGAGTGAGGCATGGGTACAGCGGCTGATGACGGTTACCGGGGTACGTACCTGGAAGGAGTTGCAGGGGTATTCGTGCATAGAGGATGACGATGCGCCTCAGAAACGTACGATTTGCACCAGTCGGAGTTTTGCCGGTGCCGGAATCAGCGAACGCCCTCTGTTGGAAGAAGCAGTAGCCAATTTTGCGGCTACTTGTTGCCGGAAGTTACGTGAGCAGCATACTTGTTGCCGTGGAGTGACGGTATTTGCCTGGACCAGCCGTTTCCGTACGGACTGCGAACCGCATTTTCTGCAGGAGCAGGCTCAGTTGCCGGTAGCGACAAACGATGATGCAGAAATCATTTCGTGTTGTATGAACTTGTTGCGGCGCGGATGGACCGAAGGCCGTTATGCCTATAAAAAGGCTGGTGTCCTGGTATGGGATATCGCTTCGGATGAGGCTGTGCAGACGGTGCTCTTTGATTCGGTAGACCGTAAACGCCAGACCATACTGGCGAAAACCGTAGAGCAGATCCGGCAGAAAAATGGGGCACATGTGTTGCGGCTGGCCGTGCAGGGAGACAGTAGTCGCACGTTTATCAATCGGGAACACCTGTCGCATCAGTTTACGACGAATCTGGCTGAAGTGATCCGGGTAAAGGCCCGTTGAACTTTTGGATATCGGATGTCGAAAAAGACGTATTCTTTTTGTCCTTTGTTAAAAAATCCTTTTCTTTGTATGTGAAATCAGTGCTTATGAAAAAATGTTTGTTGACCGGTCTGGTTTCCGGTATGTTTTTGTTCACGGCTTGTGGATCAGTTCCTCTGACAGGCCGTAAACAAGTGCTTCTTGTTTCAGATCAGGAAGTGCTTGCTTCAAGTTTGACCCAATATAAACAGTATATGCAGACGGCTCCCCGTTCCGGATCAGTACAGGAATCAGCGATGGTAACCCGGGTGGGACAAAAAATAGCAACAGCCACCGAAAACTATTTGCGCCAGAATGGATTGGAATCTGAGATTGATAATTTCGACTGGGAATTTAATCTGGTCAAGGACGATCAGGTGAATGCTTTTTGTATGCCCGGAGGTAAGATTGTGGTTTATGAAGGGATGATGAAACTCATTTCGTCGGATGATGAACTGGCTGTCGTGCTCAGCCATGAAGTGGCTCATGCCGTGGCCAAGCACAGCAATGAGCGAATCAGTCAGGAGATGCTGGCTCAGTATGGAGCTCAGGTGTTGAGTATCGGGCTGTCGCAGAAAAGTGATGCGGTGCAGGCAGTGGCCGGACAGATATATGGATTGGGGGCACAGTATGGCGTCATGCTTCCGTTCTCGCGTAAGCACGAAAGTGAAGCCGATTATATGGGGCTTGCCTTGATGACGATGGCGGGTTATAATCCCGATGTTGCTGTTGCTTTCTGGCAAAAAATGGCCGCCAGTTCGACAGCAAATATACCGGAATTTTTAAGTACCCATCCCAGTGATGCCCGTCGCATACAAGATATTACGAAAGAACTTCCAGAAATCAAACGCCGGTTTGCGCCCGCTGCAACCGGGAAGAAGGCGACCCAAATATCCGGAAACGGTTATCATTTCTCCTTCGAGTAAATTATAAAGTACCGAAATTCGGAATCTCTCTGTTTATTACCTTATAAATATATGTAAATCAGTCATGGAAATTAGAAAGTATATTGCCGAAAACGAATCACGTTTTTTAGAAGAATTGTTCAGTTTGATCCGCATTCCAAGTATCAGTGCCCAGCCGGAGCGGAAAGCCGATATGCTGGCTTGTGCCGAGCGGTGGAAACATTTGTTGCTTGAGGCAGGAGCCGATGAGGCCCGTATCATGCCTTCGGCCGGAAATCCGTTGGTCTATGCCGAAAAACATGTGGCCGACGATGCGCCTACGGTATTAATCTATGCCCACTATGATGTGATGCCGGCCGATCCGTTGGATTTATGGCAAAGTAATCCTTTTGAACCGGAAATCCGCGATGGGCGGATTTGGGCACGTGGTGCCGATGACGACAAAGGACAGGCTATGATTCAGGCCAAGGCGTTTGAATATATGGTACGTATGGGAGAACTGAAGCATAATGTGAAATTCATATTCGAGGGTGAGGAAGAAATTGGTTCGCCCAGTCTGAACGCTTTTCTGAAAGAGCATAAGGATTTGTTGCAGGCTGACGTTATTCTGGTTTCCGACACCAGCATGCTGGCTGCCGACCTGCCTTCGCTGACCACAGGATTGCGTGGTTTGGCTTATTGGGAAATCGAGGTGACAGGATCGAACCGTGATTTGCATTCCGGACATTTCGGAGGAGCCGTGGCCAACCCGATCAATGTGTTGTGTGATCTGATCGCCCGGATGACGGATGTCGACGGACGGATCACCATCCCGCATTTCTATGATGAAGTAGAAGAGGTGCCGGCTGCCGAGCGTGAAATGATTGCGCATATACCTTTTGATGAGCAACGTTATATGGACGCTATCGGTGTCAAGGCATTGAAAGGCGAGAAGGGATATTCTACACTGGAGCGTAACAGCTGCCGTCCTTCGTTTGATGTCTGCGGTATTTGGGGTGGTTATACCGGACAGGGTGCAAAGACCGTGTTGCCTTCGAAAGCTTATGCCAAGGTGTCTACGCGTCTGGTACCCCATCAGGATCACGAGCGGATTTCCCAGTTGTTCGTGGACTATGTAAATCAGCTGGCTCCCGATTATGTGCAGGTAAAGGTCACTCCGATGCATGGCGGTCAGGGCTATGTATGTCCGATCGATCTTCCGGCTTATCAGGCTGCTGCTCTTGGTTTCGAGAAAGCATTCGGCAAGAAGCCATTGGCAGTACGTCGTGGAGGCAGTATACCGATTATCAGTGATTTCGAACAGATTTTAGGCGTGAAGACGATTTTGATGGGATTTGGTCTGGAGAGCAATGCCATTCACTCGCCGAACGAGAATTTCCCGCTCGATGTGTTCCGTAAAGGAATTGAAGCCGTTGTGGAATTTCATCGCCAGTATAAAGGATAATAAAATAATATAGAAACGGCTATTTGGACTGGCCGGCAAATTTCAGATAACCCAGACGGGTATACTGGATGCCGTGACTGGTATAATGGTCGAGTACTTTGGCCGAATGGAGCGTCCATTCCGAGCCGACATGCATAGGCAGGCTGTAGCAGCTCAAAGCCTTCGGGGTTTGGCTGCGTGCAGCCGCTTTTACGATAAAAGAATAGCGGCAGTTCCGGTCATCAACTGCCAGGACGAACTGGTCGATGTAGAAATCGGGTTTATAGGTGTCGACCTGCAGTCGCACGTAGATGATTTTCAAGTGCAGGTCTTTTAATATTTCTCCTTTTTCGCCGACATAATGGCTTTGCGAATGGTATTCCCTTTTTTTGGGCGGGGTCAGTTCAGCATGGACCACGGCAAAACTTTGTGCCAGTTCTTTCAGTTTTTGCAGTTGTTTCTTTTCGGGCTCGAACCGGTTGGCCAGCCACAGGACGTATTGTGGATCGACGTAATACACTTCGGCTAAATGCTTGCCATGATATTTCCCGAAAGAAACGATGTCATAAGTGATGCCATAATAAGGCGTGAAAAAAGAATTGTCGAGCCAGGTCAGTGCTGTCCGGCAATAACGGAGCAAAGTAGTGGCCCGTTCGATTGCCATAGGAAAAGTATGCGATAAGGTACGTACAAATAAGGGAATGCGTCCGTCGTTAAAAATGCGCCATAGTCCGTAATATTTCCTGTAGGGTGTAGCCATGCTGATGGCATAATAGCCGTTGGCTGTGGTGCGGCCTTCGTTGAACCGTACGGCTTGTTCCCGAAGTTGCTGCATGACTTCGGGAGTGATACGTTCATATAGATTGATGGCAGCCATAGTGGTCGGTTTAAGGCAGATTGTTTCTCAAATATAGTGATTCCCGTAGAAAAATTTCTATAGCAAGTTATGCTGATTTTTAGAAAAAACAAAGAAAAATTCCATGGAAATTGACAAAAAATGATTTTTTCTCATATTTTATATGTTTTGATGCCCAAAATAGCAGTTGAAGTTCTTCCCATAACATGGCTGTCTTTTTCTTATATCCGGTTCACGGGAGCTGCTTTTGTCAGAAGGTTCATGATATTCATTTTTTGTTCTTTTCTTCTTATTTTATCTATCCTGAAAGGATGAAATAAGGTTCATTTAGAGAAGTTTTTGCATACTTATGCAGATGTTTTTTGTTTTTATTCTAAAAATATTCCATTTTTATGCATGAATTTTAGTTCTTTGCACCCTGTTTTCTGCCGGAAACGTCACATTCAGATGCCCATTTCGATCGGACATGATGCCGGTCTCGTTGAAATATGATCGTGGTTATCTTTTGTATTTGTTGCTATATTTCGTTTTTGAGGCTCGTTTCATGCTGGATTAGCCTCTCTGACAAACAAAAAAACTAATATTAAGTTTCTGATTTTTAGTAAACTATACGAATTTTGAGCTCTGTATACTTCGTTTTTTCTGATTCCCTGATTTCCGATGCGTAAATTCAGAAGTATTGCCTTTTAAAAATAGACGTTTTGTCTTTTTTTCTTTTTGGGTTAAATGAGTTCTGGTATTTTGCTTGATTTATTGCCAACTCTTTGTGCTTACCAAGGAGCAGAAATCAGACAATAGGAAAAAATCCAAGACACGTTGCCTTGTTGAGCATGTATTCGGGTTTGAGAAACAGACCATGCGAGGACTTGTGGTGCGTATGGTAGGACTTATTCGTGCTAAAGCCAATGTTGCACTGACCAGTCTTGTGTATAACATCAGCCGATACATACAAATAATCAGACAGCAACCTGAGTTGTTGGAGTGAATTATGCCTGCACATCCAATTTTTACAATAAATATAAGTTAATAATTGTGAAAAATGGGGGGGGTGGAAAATATTCGCTAATTTTGAGAAACTGATACTCGCATATTGGGCAGATAAGGAGTTCTGCTGTCTGATACAAGAGGGTTAATTGAATTGATAGAACTTACCTTATATATGATCATGAAGAAAAAAATTGTTTTTGCAATATTATGCATTTTCTCTATTGTGACTTATGGGCAAACGGAAGACAGTATCGCATATACTTTTTTGGTGGCGGATTATGATTATACGTGCCATACTTCAAATGCACAAGGTGAAGACATGGATGTGAACTACGGTCTTACGTTACAGGTGGCTAAGGATATGGCATGTACAATGGGGCAAAAGCGACATAATGGTGAAAATGACAGGACAGAACAACTGCTGTACGTGCCGATTACATGGTTGAACTATCCGCAAGGAAAGATTACATCGGTGGAGACCGTACCGCCCTATCGGTATCTTACATCTGAAAAAATAGAAAAAATAGATTGGACATTACAGGCAGAATACGATACGATATGTGGCCATCCGTCTCAAAAAGCTACAGGAAGATATGGCGGCAGATTATGGACGGTATGGTTTGCTGGTAGTTTGCCTACCCGTTGGGGGCCATGGCGGCTGAACGGGTTGCCCGGTCTTATCATGCGGGCAATATCTGATGATGGCATCCATCGTTTTGAATGTCGTAATGTGGAGGCAGTTAAAGAAACTGTAACCTATAGTGTTCCTGAAGGAGTCATGAAATGTTCACGATCCAAATTCGTAAAACTGCGTAATCGCATATTCGGCAATTCTAATTATATGTCTAATCCTACATATTATATCAAACCGGCAGAATTGGATAATGTTGTCATATTGGGAAGTACGGTAATATTGGGTCAAGTTCCGATTGACCTGAAGCCAGCCAAATTTCAGCCGCTTGATTACTGATATGTTGTGACATGGAAAGAATAATATTAATGACTTAAGTTTCGCAAGTAAAGTGTAGCTCCTCAGGCGGCTGGTGTCAGCCTGTCGAAAGCCTGCTTCACAGCTTTGA
>CALUIV010000013.1 GCA_944320775.1 uncultured Paraprevotella sp.
ATTTTCTGCAAATTTACGCTCTTGAAACCATATAAACAACTGTACTACAATATTTTAATTTATAGAACTCCTCTTATTTCATTTATATCTATCTAATCCGTTTCTAAATCTCAAACAACATTAAACCAATATTTCCCAGTCCTTTATCAATAAAGAAGGAGAAGATCAATTTTTAAAGAGCTATCCCGCCAAAAACTTACATGACAGAAATTTCATTCCTAGTTTTTCTACGATTAGAACACTATTTTATTTCATCACAAATAAAATGAAAAAGAATAAGAAATGCAAAGAAAAATACTTTTTATACAATAATATGTATAAAAAGTATTCTATTTAAATTGGATATAGCTAAAATCCTACTTGGATTCATTAATCAACTTGAATTAAACGAGCATGAATATGCCCGTCCTGATCCAGGGTATATTCACTCACCACACCATTATGTGAGCTTTCGGAATTGGTTGAAACATTCTGACGTACTTGCAGACAGAAAGGACGGACGGTACCTTTGCCAATATTATACGACCACAAATCTCCATCACGTGCCAAAAGACAGGCATCTACAATCTTACCTTCGGGAGTATAGACCACCAGTAGACCTTCCCGATTCGGATAATTATAGGATTTCGGCACGTCACCGAACTTGTATAGGGAGCAAACCACATATTTACCGGCACGGAAAGTATATAATGGATACCACCCAATGGTCCGTTTCTCACAGGTAGGGTCTATTCCGTCGGGAATGAAGCGACGGACGTAACCCACACTTAACGGCTCCTCCGAGGTCGAAGAAGGTCCGCCTCCTGCCGTAGTCGCTTTCTTCCGGCTCTCTAAAGAAAACAGATTCTTCACATCGTCCCGATCACCGAAAGGACGGAACAGAGACAGATAATCGGCAAAGGAAACAGACACGTCCTCCGCATCGCGTTCCTTTATTTCCTTCCAGGCTTTCTGAATCTGTACGCCGGTAATCCGGCCGTCGCCACGAATCTCATAGCGCATGCGGCGCACTTCAAAATCCTGGTTTCCAAAGTCGGCCAACTGCTGTTCATTCAGACAAGAAGCCTGATCGGACATAAAGACCATGCTGTCCAGATCGCCTTTCATGCGGAAATAATACACATCGCCCATACAAGGGGCAAATCCTTCGCGCCCCAATACCCGATAATCCAGCGGGAAACCGGTTGGAGTATAAGTGGCCATCACGTAGTCCGTAAAATTCCAGCCTTTGTGATTCAGTTCACAATCTATACGGAAAAAGGCCACATCCAGATTCTTGTAAGGAATGACTGAACCTTTCAGGTGTACGATAGTGGCACCTTCGTAATCCTCATCAATCATCTTGGGCAAAAACAGCGTATCGAAACCGCTTGCTACATTCTTCTCATTGATTCCGCCCTTGCCAAACAGATCTAAGGAAAACTCCTTGCCTTTCCACGGTTCAAAGCCGGATTTGTAATGCTGATAGGCTACGTTCCGGACGGATTCGTAGAGCGTTAAGGCCGAAGCAGGAGGACAAGCCGGCGCGGACTTCTTACGCAAGGTATAGATAAACGGCAAGGAGGGGTTTTTCAAGGAATAGATCCGTGCTTTCTGAAGATCATGGCTGATTCTTACGGAAAACTCCACATCTTTTCCGTGATACCAATATTCTGCAGCCGGATAGATGCTTCCATCTGCATCCATATCAGTTTCATCACCAAAGTCCCAACCATCCGGCCGCTCCGCTTCTCCTTGAAAGATACAAGCTTTCTGCTGGTGCACATCTTTTGAAGACAACCAGAATGATACTTTCAGATCATTCACTTTCTCCCAAATCAGAGTCTGGGAAATCGTATCGTTCTGAAAAAACAAAGTATCTTTCTTCTGCTCTGTCTTTTTCCATCGCGCCCTTCGGTCTATCTGCTCCAATTCCGACAATGATTTGCGGACAAAAACCTTTTCCGACAAATAATTCGGATTGCTCAGATAAATATTTCCGTCTCTCAAAACAGCATCATAAGATACAGACATTTGTTTATAAGCCTGAGCATGGAGATAAGAATCGATACCATGAACAGCATCAGTCCGCCAAACGGTAACCGGCACAGCATCATCAAAAAGCTGATTCCCATCCAGAGACAAGTCAAAACGCATCCGGTCTTTCTCTATTTTCAGGTTTCTGGCCTCTGCTACGAAGAAACCGGGATAATAACCTTCTCTTGCCGAAACGAATTCATCTGTTGTTCCCCAAAAATAAAGCCGGACAACATCTTTCTGATACTTAAGCGCCAGGATCCGATCCTCCGCATGTGAACCGCCCGGATCTGCACTACAATAATAATATACGATGGAATCTGCCGTTCCGACAGCACTACAAACAACCGGGAATAGGACAACCAACATGATTCCCAACCATAAAAATCGTTTCATAAATCATTAAAATTAAACGTTTTTCATAACTTCTTCTTTCTCTTCTTCAACAGATTGTGGCAACACAAAACGAATCGGCAATCCCATTCTTACATGTACCAGCTTTCCGTTATTCAGCTTTCCGGGCAACCAGTTCGGCATCTCCCGAACCACCCGCAAAGCCTCTGCGTCAAGCAAAGGATGAATGCTGTTTTTGATTTCAATCTGCTCCAGAGCACCACTGCACGTCACCACAAAATGTACCAAAACCCGTCCTTCAATTTTCTGAGCAACGGCTTCCTGTGGATAAACAATATGGCGCGCCACATAATTAATCAATGCCGAATCACCTCCAGGAAATGAAGGAAGAATCTGCAACCTGCGAGTCACATTGAAAACAGTATCCCGGTCGGACTTCGTTTTTAAATTGGATTCTGACTTAAGCCTTGGTTTTGATTTTGTCTTAGGCAGGACTGACTGTTCAACTTCATTTTCATTTTTCCTTATCTGATCAGACTCTGCTGGTTGAACAATTTTATTTTTTTCGAAAACACGCATCGGAACAACCATTTCCAGTGCTTGAAAACCCTTTTGTTCCACCTTAAATGAAAACAACATCAACATACATAAAGCCAAAGGCAGGACATAAAGACCTTTCATAGACTTCCAGATTTTTGATTTTCCTTTCAGCATCATTGCAATGCGTTGTTTCAACAAACTCTGATTGAAACTATGGGTCAGACCATAAATTTTCGGACCAACAGTTTTTTGAATCAGCAATAACTGATAAGTCTGTGCATCAAAACCGGAAGCCAATACATAACGGTCAGCCTCGAACTCATGCACCATCCGCAAATCGCGCTTCAACCACCAGGCTGCCGGATTAAACCACTGAAAACAAAGAAACAGTTCGGCCAAGACCAAATCATAAGCATGCCCCAAAACCGTATGGGCCCGTTCATGAGCCAAAACACAATCTGCCAACAAACCATTGTCTGACTCAGAAAGAATCACCCGCCCCAACCAACTGAATGGTCCGATCTGCCCCGGATAACGATAAAAGACCACCCCGTCGGCTGCCCGTTCTTTCCGGCATTTTCCCAACAAAGAGGACAAATAGCCAAAAACCAACAGATTCTTCAACAACAGCAGGATCACACCGGAAAAATAGACTGTACAGAAAATCATTTGCCAGGAGAAACTTCTGGAAACCGAACGGGAATCCGCAACTACAGTCACAACTGATTCCTGTAAAGCTACGAGTTCGGACAAAGACTCCGAAAACACTGTAGGATGCTCCGAAATCCCCAATGAAATATCTACCAACGGAAGCAACAAGGCACAAAACAACGAACCCAACAATACCATCCGGTTCAGACAATGAAAACTCTCCCCACGTAACAATAAACGGTAAAACGACTCATAGAGGAATACGCAAACCGCAGACTGGACCAAATAAATAAAAAATGCCTCCATATATCAGATTTTCCAGAACCGGTCAAGATCTGAACATTCATACAGAACCCTGGACCTGTACCTGATAATTAAATTTATAAGTTAGACAGATGCAAATAACGGTATTTTATCGTTTACAAACTAATTTTTCTAGTTAATAAATGCAAATCCCATAAGAAAGGAACTACGAACTGGTAAAAACGAGATGGGCAACTCATGAGACTGAGATGGCCAACTGGGTAAAACCAGATGGGCAACTGAATTTAAGAACAAAATACAGCAACATGGAATATACTGAAAATTATTAAAAAGCGTATGAAAATCATTCTTTTTCCCTATTTTTGTATACAATAAAAATCCTATATTGAAAATATCATGAATCTTAATACACACACAGAATCCAAGAATCTTTTCCTAAAAACATACATCCTTTTCTGGTGTATCCTGTTCAGTTCTTTCGTTAATGGACAAAATAAGAACATCGTGGAGACCAGTATGAAAGAGCGCTGACCGAACTCGACATACGGCTAGACAAAACAGCAGATTATGAATCGCAAAACATACAAAAAATTAAAGCGGCACAGAAACAACTTCAAGAAGCAAACAACCCAAAAGACAAATTATTACCGGCACGTATCCTTGTAGAAGAGTTTCTGTTCTACCAATCCGACTCCAGTCTCTACTATGCAGATTTGGCAGTTTCTATTGCCCGGCAAACCGGAAACCATACTGCTGAGAATCAAATGTTAAGCCGAAAAGCCATTATTTATGCCCTCTGCGGTATGCCTTGGGAAGGAGAGACAATATTAGATTCATTATGCAATACCCCAATGGACAAAAGCGCCAAAAACGAAGTCTTCAAAGCTTATATTGACACGTATTGGAACTTTATCAAAGCCACAACCTCCCCAACAACCTGATTTCCAGAAATTATATCCGAATGGGAGAAATGGAAGATTCGGTAAACAAATACGACCCGGAACCTCATAGCCGACTTTTACGATTGAAATACCGCAATAATAGCGAGCAAGAAGTCATTGATTGGGTAAAAAAGATGATGCAAAAAACCGGAAATCTGACAGAAAAATCGGCCTATGCCATGATTTTAGCTGACAAATATCACCAACAAAACAAACTGGACGAACGCAACCGTTATTGGACCCTGGCGGCCATCTACGATATCGAAGCCAACAAAATGTTCAGTACGGCGCTCATCAAAGTGGCCACACTTATGGCTGAACAGGAACAATGGGAAAGAGCCTCAAAATATGCCAGCTGTGCACTCCATCGGGCAATATTCTATCGGGCACGGTCAAATACCTACGAATTAGCCCCGATTTTAGAACAATGCATGCTACACGAAAAAAACAAAGCAACACCTGAGCACTTTTGGCCATTACCGCAACTGTAATCCTACTGCTGACCATAGGCATGTCTTTCCTATTCATACGAAAATACAGAAAAACTTCAGAACAGAATCAACAAGAACTTAAAAAGAGTAAGGAAGAAAATGAACTGTTGAATAATCAGTTACAACAATCCGAAACTTCTTTAAAACATCTTTCAAAAGGAGTCGTCAATTTTCTGTCCATCAGCATTGACTCTATTTTTGAACTGGGTTCGATGCGTCACACTGTTCTGAACAAACTCCGGTCAAAGGAAATAGAACAACTGACAGCCCTCTTTAAGGGAGAAACAAATCTGGCACAGAACCAAAAACGTCTGCTCAGAAGATTTGACATTGCATTCTCACGTTTGTATCCTGACTTTCAAAAACAAGTAAATGATCTGTTGAAAGACGACTGTAAAATAGAATCCCCGGAAAACGAACTGCTCAACAACGAACTGCGCTTACTGGCTCTGATGAAAATAGGTATTACCGACAGTAGCAGAATCGCAACGATTCTGGACATATCCGTAAACACGGTCTATTTCTACAGAAACCGGTTAAAAAATAAGGCCAGAGATAAAGAAAACTTTGAAGAAGAGGTGCTGAAAATAACATTTTAAATGTGTTTTTTTCGGAACTTTATTCTATGATTTTCCTTATAATATAAGGAGTAATCTATTTATTATAAGCAGTTTGCATACACAACAGTTCTATGATTCAATTTATGGTCTATTGACTGTGACCTACATTGGAAGTATATTTGCAAAAGCAGCGAATCTACATGATGCCGCTGCTTTTGACATAACATGTATTATTCCATTTATTTAAACGATGAAAACACAAGACAAAAATCAGGTCGGCAGACTGAAAATGCAAAGACACGGAAGAAAACTTCTGCGTACAACAGCACTTCTGATTTTCGGAGTTGCATCACAATGGCTTTCCGCACGTTCCTTCGTCATTGAGAACAGCCGCATCACCTTCATTACAGACAATCTGGTGCGTCTGGAATATGCAAACCATTAAAAATTCTTGAATGATTCAACCCTGTTTGCAGTAATCAGAAAAGATTATGATGTCGAAGTCGAGCACCGTCAGGAAGGCAACAAACACTTCTTCACAACGAAAGCCATGAATCTGGAATTCGACCATGACGGATTTCCATTCGGACAGAACAACGTACGGGCATCGTTCATGATGAACGGAAAAAAACGAGGATGGTGTATCACGGATGGACAAAGCGGCAATCTGAAAGGAGCTCTTTGTACCCTTGACGGCATTGGCGGACCGGTAGAAAGAGAAGAAGGATTGTTAAGCAGAAACGGATGGTATTTAATCAACGATACCGGAAAAGATATCTACAAAAACGGAAGATTATGTTACCGGGACAGAGACCACGTACAGGACCTTTATCTGTTTGTCTACGGTACGGACTACAAAGCGGCTCTAAAATCACTGGCCGCCATCAGCGGTCCCGTACCCATGACCCGAAAGTACGTACACGGCGCCTGGTATTGCCGGTGGTGGCAATATACAGCCGACGACTATCGGGAACTTGTAGCCGGATACCACGATCATGGTTTTCCACTCGACATCATGGTCTTCGACATGGACTGGCACAAAAAATCATTCCAAAGCGGAACAGGACATGCCTACACCCGCGGATGGACCGGATACAGCTGGAATCGCGATCTGATACCAGATCCCAAAGGACTCATTCAGAAATTCAAGGACCAGAATGTCTATGTAGTACTCAACGAACATCCCCACGACGGACTACGTCCCGAAGAAGATGCTTACCAGGCTTTTGCCAACGAACTGGGGACAGAATATACCCAAGACGGTACACCCATTTTCGATGCCGGCGATCCGGTCTATATGAACAGTTTCATGAAACATGCCCATCAGGAAAGTGACGACATGGGTATTGCTTTCTGGTGGCTGGACTGGCAACAGGATTATGCCTATCCGTTTGTACGTGGTACTACAACCAAACATTTGCCTTGGCTTAACGAAATCTATTACAATTATTCCCAAAGAACCATACAAGATGAAAACGGAGCCGAAAAAACGCTGCGTGGTGCCGGATTCAGCCGTTGGGGCGGATGGGGCGACCATCGTCATCCGATACAATTCTCGGGCGATGCTGTCGGAAACTGGGAAATGCTTCGCTTTGAGGTAGATCTGACCACGACCAGCGGAAATGCCGGCTGCTTCTTTTGGGCACACGATATCGGCGGATTCTATGACGGAATGGATCCGGAACTCTATACCCGCTGGACACAATTCGGTCTGCTCAACTCTTCGCTGCGTATTCATTCCGTAGCCGGAGAAAAAAATGACCGTCGGCCCTGGCTTTGGGGAGAACGTGAGGAAAAAGCCATGCGCGATATCTATCTGCTCCGGTCAGGTCTGATGCCCTATATCTATTCTACTGTACGCCAGTGTCATACCGAAACTCTTCCGCTCAACCGAGGACTATACATCGAACAACCGGAAGCAGAAGAATCTTACAAGCATCCTGATGAATTTTATTTTGGCGACTTGATTCTGGGAGCTCCAATCACAGAGGCAGGAAAAGGTCCGGACAAAACAGTCACAAAAGAAGTGTGGTTCCCGGCAGGAAATCCCTGGTACAGCCTGTTTGACGGAAAAGTCTACGAAGGCGGAAAATCAACAGCAGTAACCTGTACATTGGAGGAATCGCCCGTATTTGTAAAAGGAGGCTGGCCTTTGCCGATGCAACCCGTCAAAGAACGAATGGCCTCAGCACCACTGGACACACTGATTGTCAGATGTTATCCAGGACAAAATGGAGATCATAATTCCTACACACTCTATGAAGATGACGGATTGACCACAGACTACCAAAAAGGGAAATTTGCCACAACCATACTCACATACAGCAAAAAAGAAGAAGCCATTACTGTAACGATAAACAAAACAACAGGAAAATTCGACGGACAACCCTCAAAAAGAGCAGTATTGATAAAGATATCATTGTTCAGATCAATTAAACAGCATGCTCCCAAAGACAAGCAATTGTATTCGGGAGCATTTTTTCTATCCAGACTTAATCTGAAAAACGGACAAAAAAAACATACCCGCTCCGCAACAATTAAAGCCCGACAACACTCAACTGATCAGAAAATAAAAAGAGTCAAATATAATATATTCCCCACTTAAAAATAGATTCATAGCTTACTAATTTACAACGAAATAACCGTTTTATGAGGTTTTCAACAGCCTGTCGAAAAAAAAAGAACGAAAAAAGTGGGGAAATGTGGGGAATTTTGTAACTTTGAAGCCTAAAAAATATAAGAGGAGTAAGCAGCATGAGATTTACCGGAAACATCGACGCAAAAACGGACGCAAAGGGACGTGTATTCCTCCCTGCTGCATTCCGGAAAATTCTTCTGGCCAACGAAACGTACTCATTGGTCCTGCGAAAAGATGTCTTTCAAAAATGCCTGGTCCTCTATCCGGAAAGCGTCTGGAATCTTTTGGTAGACCAGATAGCGACACGTACGAGCGCATTCGACCGTAAAGGAAGAGAGGTGCTCCGTAAATTTGTTGCCGGTGCAGAATACATCACACCCGATAGTAACGGAAGAATCCTGCTGACCAAACGGAATCTACAGGCTGCTGAAATCAAAAACGACATCCGTTTTATCGGCGTAGACAACACTATTGAAATTTGGGCAAGGGAAACCGCTGAACAATGGGATAACGAAGATTTCGGCGATGAACTGGAAGAACTTATGAAACCCGAAAAAGAACAAGAAGCCACATGACAATGACCAACGACAACGTATACCACATTCCGGTATTACTGGAAGAAACCATTGCCGGATTAAACATAAACCCCAACGGAATTTATGTTGATGTGACGTTCGGTGGAGGCGGACACAGTAAGGAAATCCTGAAACGCCTCTCACCGAACGGCCATCTGTATAGTTTTGACCAAGACAAAGATGCTGAGCAGAATATTGTTGCCGACAACCGATTTACCTTTGTCAGAAGCAATTTCAGATATCTGAAAAACTGGATGCGCTACTACGATATCGAATACATCGACGGTTTATTGGCTGATTTGGGTGTATCGAGCCATCATTTCGACGCGCAGGAGCGCGGTTTCTCCTTTCGTTTCGACGGCGATCTGGATATGCGCATGAATCAACGAGGCACAAAAACAGCAGCCGACATTGTCAACGAATATACGGAAGAACAACTAGCCAATGTGTTCTACTTGTACGGAGAGCTGAAAAACAGTCGGAAACTGGCAGCAGCCATCACACGGAAACGTTCTGAACGACGTATCTATACCATTGGCGACTTTCTGGAAATCATCAAACCGTTCTTTGAACGGGAACGTGAAAAGAAAGAAATGGCCAAAGTCTTTCAAGCCTTGCGCATTGAAGTCAATCAGGAAATGGACGCATTAAAAGAAATGCTGCAGGCTGCTTCCGAACTTCTTCGTCCCGGAGGACGCCTTTCGGTACTGACCTATCACTCTCTGGAAGACCGGATTGTGAAGAATTTCATCAAAACCGGAAACGTAGAAGGCAAAATGGAAAAAGATTTTTTCGGAAACATAAATACTCCGTTCAAAGCTGTCAACAATAAAATCATTATGGCAAGCACCGAAGAACAAGAGAAAAATCCGAGAAGCAGAAGTGCAAAACTAAGAATTGCCGAAAAGAAACAATAAGAATCTCAACCCACCGGAATATGTTAAGAACAAGAATAGCACAAAATCAGGAAGAGGAAACAAAAGAACAAATGCCTGCCTCGGAAGAAAACATGGAAGTGGAACAGGAGAATACAACTCCTGATTCGGAAAAAATCGAAGAACAGCACACAGAACCACAGGAACCCACGGCACTCCAAGAGTTGGTACAATCTGACGGAGTGGAAGAAGAAAGCAACATTTCTCTGAAAAAGATTCTGGGTGGCGACATTCTGACAACAGATTGGATTAAAAGACAATTGGGACTGTTTGTCCTTTGCCTGATCTTCATCATCATCTATATCACCAACAGATATTCCGCACAACAGGAAACAATTGAACTGGAAAAGCTAAAAATCGAACTGCAGGAAATCAAATACCACGCTCTGACCCGGTCAAGCGAACTGACAGTAAAAACCAGACAAAGCCAGGTAGAAGACAAGCTCAAACAGACCAAAGACAGTATGCTGACAAGCCCCAAAGAACCACCCTTCCTCATAAAAACTAAATAGATATGAAATTCGACCATAAAAAAATCGTCCCGCGTTATTTTGTTATCGTCATTATCATGACGGCAGGAGGGTTATATATTTTGGGTAATGCCATCTACCTGATGTTCTTCAAAAGCGCCTATTGGGAAGAAGTCAGCAAACAACTGATCAAAGAAAACGTACCGATACCGGCAAACCGAGGTAATATTCTATCGGCCGACGGACAAATTATGGCCAGTTCCTTACCGGAATATAAAATTTATATGGATTTTATGGCATACGACAAAGATCCGAAGGCCAAGGCAGAACTACAACAGTGGCGCGACAGCGTACTGACCAACAATATGGATTCGATCTGTCAAGGATTACACGAAATATTCCCGGATGTCAAAGCGTCTGATTTTAAGAAACGACTGAAAAAAGGACGAAAAGCCAAAAGTCGCTACTGGCTTCTTTATCCCAACCGCATCTCATATATTCAATATAAAGCCTGCAAAAAACTGCCGCTGTTCAAAGAGAATGCCAACAAGGGCGGATTCTACGTAGAAGAATTCAACCAGCGTAAAAAGCCCTATGGCTCTCTGGCAACACGTACGTTAGGAGCCCTTTATGCCAGCAAGGATTCTGCCCGATACGGTTTGGAATTGTCCTATGATTCTATTCTTCGAGGGAAAGAAGGCATATCACACCGGGCCAAAGTACGAAACAAATGGCTGAATATCATTGATACACCACCCGTTGACGGCAACGATATTGAAACAACCATAGATGTAGCGATGCAAGATGTAGCCGAAAAATCCATTCTGCGGAAATTACAGGAGATTAATGGCGACGTCGGTGTCGTCGTTCTTATGGAAGTGGCTACCGGAGATGTAAAAGCGATCGTCAATCTGACCAAATGCCGCGACGGAAAATATAGAGAAATCAAGAATAACGCCGTGGCCGACATGATGGAACCTGGATCTACATTTAAAACGGCTTCAATCATGGTTGCTCTGGAAGACGGTAAGATTAAAAAAGATGACATGATCGATACTGGAAACGGACAATGGCCTATGTATGGACGGACCATGCGCGACCACAACTGGCGTCGAGGAGGTTATGGACAAATCAGTGTCACGGAAGTTCTGATGTATTCATCCAATATCGGAGTCAGCCGGCTGATTGATATGAACTATAAAGATCATCCTGAAAAATTCGTTGACGGACTGCATCGGGAAGGTGTGGGTATTCCTATTGATTTGCCTTTGGCCGGAAGCGGAACACCAAACGTACGCCGTCCCAACAAAGACAAATCAAATTGGTCGAGAACCGCACTCCCCTGGATGAGTATCGGATATGAAACACAAATACCTCCTATCTTCACCCTGACCTTCTACAATGCGATTGCCAATGGCGGAAAGATGGTCAAACCAAGATTTGTCAAAGCAGAAAAGAAAAACGGCGAAACGATCCGGGAATTTCCAGTTGAAGTCATCAAAGAGCAAATTTGTTCTCCAAAAACACTTAAGGATATTCAAGAGATTCTGGAACTTGTCGTCAGCAAAGGACTGGGGAAACAGGCTGGTTGTCCCAATTTCAAGGTTTCAGGTAAGACCGGAACAGCTCAAGTATCGCAAGGCAAAGGCGGCTACCACGGCAGCGGTATGAAATATCTAGTCAGCTTCTGTGGTTATTTCCCGTCAGATCAACCTAAATACAGCTGTATTGTAGCGATACAAAAATCAGGTTTGCCTGCGTCGGGAGGCGGTCAGTGCGGACCTGTTTTCCGGGAAATAGCCCAGGCCGTCATGTCGGAAGGAGTTTACCGGACACCCGCAGAGGGTGCTGACTCTACATCCAGATTTGTTCCAGATGTCCTATACGGAAATGCTCAGGCTGCTTCTTATGTTCTGAAGGCCTTGGACATTCCTTACGAGAGCGATTTTGAACTGTCAGAAACAGCTCCAATACAATGGACCACAACCCGTAATGTTGGAAACAAAGTATTGCTAATCGGTAATAAATATACGCAAAATATGGTTCCGGATGTCAAAGGCATGGGAGCACGCGATGCTGTCTACGCTTTGGAAAGCCGCGGCTTAAAAGTAAAACTGGAAGGTCGAGGTAAAGTAACCAGTCAGAGCATCCAACCCAATACAAAAATCATAAAAGGACAAACTATAAAACTAAAACTAAGCTACAAATAAATCAAGAAAATGAAACTGGAATTACTTATAAAGGACATCAAACCCATTTCCATACTAGGAGATGTAACTACTGAGATAACCGGCATTAATATCGATTCACGACAGATCGAAGCCGGACATCTGTTCATAGCTGTACGAGGTACACAGACAGACGGACATAATTATATCGGTAAGGCGATAGAACAGGGAGCTAAAGCGGTTATTTGTGAAACCATACCCGAAGACAAACCGGATCATACGACTTTTATCCAAGTCGCCAATTCGGAAGAAGTTATCGGAAAGGTTGCCACAACTTTCTACGGAAATCCAACAGAAAAAATGGAACTGATCGGTGTGACCGGCACAAATGGAAAAACGACCATCGCTACCTTATTATATAATATGTTCCGGAAAATGGGATATAAATGCGGATTATGCTCCACGGTTTGCAATTATATAGACGACGAAGCGATCCCGACAGAACATACTACGCCCGACCCGATCACATTAAACCGTCTGCTGGGTCGTATGGCCGACGAAGGCTGCAAATATGCCTTCATGGAAGTCAGTTCGCATGCTGTAGCACAGAAACGTATTGGCGGTCTGCGCTTTGCCGGAGGAATCTTTACGAACCTCACACGAGATCATTTAGACTATCACAAAACATTTGAAAACTACCGTGATGCCAAAAAGGCATTCTTCGATTTATTGCCCAAAGAAGCATTTGCTCTGACTAACCGTGACGACAAAAACGGTCTGTTTATGACCCAAAATACCAAGGCTACGGTAAAAACATACTCACTTCAAAGTATGGCAGACTTTAAAGCCAAGGTAATTGAAGAATCCTTCGAAGGAATGTTATTGGAAATAAACGGAAAAGAAGTCAGTGTTCCTTTTATCGGACGATTCAACGTGTCCAACCTGCTGGCTGTCTATGGCGCTGCAACGATGCTAGGTAAAACTCCGGAAGAAATTCTCCTGGTATTAAGCACATTGCATCCTGTCAACGGAAGATTTGAAACCATCCGTTCTCAAGAAGGCGTAACCGCTATAATCGATTATGCGCATACTCCAGACGCCTTGAAAAATGTACTCTCAACAATCAATGAGATTTTGTGCGGCCGCGGACAGGCAATAACAGTTTGCGGAGCTGGCGGCAACAGAGATAAAGGTAAACGTCCGCTGATGGCTCAGGAAGCGGTAAATCAAAGCGACCGAGTGATTATTACAAGCGACAATCCCCGTTTTGAGGACCCCCAAGACATCATCAACGATATGTTGGCCGGACTCGATCAGGAACAGATGAAAAAGGTCATCGCAATTACTGACCGAAAAGAAGCAATACGGACAGCGTGTATGATGGCCCGTCCGGGAGACGTTATTCTGATTGCCGGAAAAGGACATGAAAATTATCAGGACGTCAAAGGAGTCAAACATCATTTTGACGACCACGAGATTGTAAAAGAAGCCTTTGGAATTTAAAATAAAAGAATATGCTTTACTATTTATTCCGTTTCTTAGAAAGCTATGGCATACCGGGGTCACATATGTGGACGTACATTTCTTTCCGTTCTATTCTGACCCTTATCTTGTCACTGATCATCTCCGCCTGGTTCGGTGAATATTTTATCAAATGGATGAAGCGTCATCATGTCAGCGAAACACAACGGGATGAAAGCATTGATCCATATGGCGTAGAAAAAAAAGGAGTACCCACAATGGGCGGTATTATCATACTGGTTTCCATTATCGTGCCCTGCCTGCTTCTAGGGCGTCTGCGTAACATCTATATGATTCTGATGCTTGTGACTACGGTCTGGCTCGGATTTCTCGGATTTGCCGACGACTACATTAAAATGAAGATATCCAAAGACGGATTGCGCCCCATTTATAAACTTGCAGGACAAACTTTGCTAGGACTATTCGTCGGATTAACACTTTGGCTCAGTCCGGATGCAGTCATTCGCGAAAACGTTACCATGCAGCAAAAAGGCAACATGGAAGTGGTCATCCATAAAAGCGAAAAAGTTAAATCAACAAGTACCACTATTCCATTTGTCAAAAACAACGACCTGAGTTACAGCGAGATCATGGGTTTCTGCGGTAAATACAAATACGCAGCCGGTTGGATTCTCTTCGTCATCATGACAACTTTCGTTGTCGTAGCGGTATCCAACGGATCAAACCTGAATGACGGTATGGACGGAATGACGGCCGGAAATTCTGCAATAATCGGTGTTGCCTTAGGTATATTGGCCTATGTTTCAAGTCATATTGAATTCGCCAGCTACCTGAACATCATGTATATTCCGGAATCGGAAGAGCTCGTAATCTTCATTTGTGCCTTTATCGGTGCACTGATCGGATTTCTCTGGTATAATGCCTACCCTGCACAAATCTTTATGGGCGATACCGGTAGTCTTACCATCGGAGGAATCATTGCCGTAACTGCCGTAATCATCCATAAAGAACTGCTGATCCCGATTTTGTGCTTCGTATTTCTGATGGAAAGCCTGAGTGTTCTGCTTCAGGTTAACGTAGCGAAATGGGGAAATAAACGAGGTAAAAAACTTCGTGTTTTCAAAAGGGCACCCTTGCACGATACATTCCGTGTAAAACCCGGTCAGCTGGCGCCCGATGTTAAAGTATTCCTGAATTGGCCGAAAGGCTGTTGGCTGGAATCCAAAATCACAGTGCGCTTCTGGATCGTGACGATCATTATGGCGGCACTGGCTATCATTACATTAAAAATAAGATAAAGATACTGTTAGGTTAAATTATACAAGTTATGAAAAAAAGAATTGTGGTATTAGGAGCCGCAGAAAGCGGTGTCGGAGCAGCCGTATTGGCACAGAAAAAAGGCTTTGATGTCTTTGTCACCGATATGGGACTGATTAAAGACCACTACAAACAAATGCTCGACGAACGTAACATCGTTTGGGAAGAAAAACAACATACCGAAGAACTGATCCTGAATGCAGACGAGGTAATCAAAAGCCCCGGCATTCCGGAAGATGCTCCTATGGTTCTAAAAATCAAAGAAAAAAACATTCCAATTATTTCGGAAATTGAATTTGCCGGCAGATATACCAATGCTAAAATGATCTGTATTACAGGTAGTAACGGCAAAACAACTACGACTTCGCTGATTTATCATATCTTCAAAAATGCCGGATATAATGTCGGACTTGCCGGCAATATCGGCAGGAGTCTGGCTCTGCAGGTTGCGGAAGAAAACTACGATTATTATGTCATCGAACTGAGCAGTTTCCAATTGGACAATATGTATCAGTTCCGTGCCAATATCGCTGTGTTGCTGAATATCACACCAGACCATCTCGACCGCTACAACAACAATATGCAGAACTACGTGGACGCCAAAATGCGTATTCTGCAGAATCAAACCGAAGAAGATGCCTTCGTTTATTGGGCCGACGATCCCATTATCCAGCGCGAACTAAACAAATATGGCATTAAAGCTCAAATCTGTCCCTTCTCTATTATTCGCAAAGAAGGTATGATCGGTTATGTTGCCGACGGTGAATACGTCATCAACACGCCAATAGCCTTCAATATGGAACAAGAAGAACTGTCACTTACAGGAAAACACAATCTATACAATTCGCTGGCGGCCGGAATATCCGCCAAAATTGCAAATGTCAAAAATGAAGTGTTACGCCAAAGTCTAAGCGATTTTGAGGGAGTAGAGCATCGGCTGGAAAAAGTAGCACGCGTGAGAGGCGTAGAATACATAAACGATTCCAAAGCTACCAATGTGGATGCATGCTGGTACGCTCTGGAAAGTATGACCACACCAACCATTCTTATTATCGGCGGAAAAGATAAAGGTAATGACTACACGGCAATAACAGACCTGGTTAAGAAAAAATGCGTCGGTTTGGTATATCTTGGTGCAGACAACACCAAGCTGCATCAATTCTTTGACGGTTTCGGCATACCGACAGTAGACACACACAGCATGAAAGACTGTGTAGAAGCTTGTTATAAAATGGCAAAACCGGGAGATACGGTCTTACTCAGCCCTTGTTGTGCCAGCTTTGATCTTTTCAAGAACATGGAAGACCGAGGCGATCAATTCAAGCAACTGGTACGTTCACTTTAAACCAAGACATTATGAGTTTATCGGCAAAAATATTCAAAAAAATCTCTTTGTTCGAAGGAGACAGAGTCCTTTGGATGGTACTGTTCTTTCTCTGTGTGATCTCAATCATCGAGGTATACAGTGCTTCCAGCAACATGAGTTATAAATCCGGAGAGTTCTGGCGTCCGGCAACACAACACGTGCTGTTCATTCTGATTGGAGTGACAACAACAGTCTGCATCCATAAAGTCCCTTGCCGATTCTTCAAACTCATTCCCCTTACACTCCCCTTAGTGGTCCTCCTGTTGCTCATCACTTTCTTTACAGAAAAAGTCAACAATGCCAGTCGCTGGCTGGAATATGGCGGTGTAACGTTTCAGCCTTCGGAACTGGCAAAAGGGGTTCTGATTACTACAGTTGCCATGGTGCTTTCGAGTATGAAAGAAGAAGCACAATCTCAAAAACAGACCTTCAAAATCATACTGGTACTTAGTATTGTCATTTGTGGTTTTATTGCTCCGGAAAACTTTTCTACTGCAGCCATGACTTTTCTGGTAGTTCTGATCATGATGTTTGTCGGAAGAATCCCCTGGAAATATTTAGGATCACTGATTGGAATATTGGCATTGGCAGGAGGTATGGCCTACGCATTCCTGACACTCACTCCAGAAAATACGATTAAAAATTTAGGAGAAAAGCCAGGACTCCACCGATTACCGACATGGGCAAACCGTCTGAAAAACCATACAGAAGAACCCGAAGACGCAAAACAGTTCAACCTTCAAAAAAACACACAGGTGGCACATGCTAAAATTGCAATAGCAACCTGTAATGTTGTTGGCAAAGGACCGGGGAATTCAGTAGAAAGAGACTTTCTTCCTCAGCCATTCTCTGATTTTATCTATGCCATCATCATTGAAGAATTAGGTATTCTCGGCGGTGGATTTGTCTTATTTTTATACATAGTCCTACTCTTTCGAACTGCCCGAATAGCCAGCCGATGTGAAAATAATTTTCCGGCATTTCTCGTCATGGGTATCGCTATATTATTGGTTACCCAAGCCCTGATTAACATGGCAGTAGCCGTAGGAGTCTTTCCGGTAACCGGACAGCCACTTCCGTTCGTCAGCAAGGGAGGTACAGCAACCATTATCAATTGCGCCTACATGGGGATCATACTTAGCGTCAGCCGGTCTGCAAAACAAAGAACAGACTTAACACCAAGCCCTGTAGACATGATAGAATACTGATTCAAAAATACTCATTTATATAAAAAACTTATAAATCAAGCATTTTTATGCGAAATAATTCGTAATTTTGCTTTTTAAAAAGATTTAAGTATGAAAGAGGAGTTAAGAGTAATCATAAGCGGAGGAGGAACGGGAGGACATATCTTCCCGGCAATTTCCATAGCTAATGCCATTAAGGCGCAACATCCTGACGCTCAGATTCTGTTTGTCGGTGCTGAAGGACGCATGGAAATGAAGCGTGTGCCGGCCGCAGGCTACGACATCAAAGCTCTTCCCATATGTGGATTTGACCGAAAAAATCTACTCAAGAATATATCCGTCCTTTTCAAAATCTTCAAAAGCCAAAAGATGGCCAAAAAGATTATCAAGGACTTCAGACCTATGGTCGCAGTCGGTGTCGGAGGGTATGCCAGCGGACCAACCCTGAACGTAGCAGAATCATTAGGTATTCCCACGCTGCTTCAAGAACAAAACTCTTATGCAGGGGTCACGAATAAACTACTTGCACGAAAAGCATCAAAAATCTGTGTTGCTTATGAAAACATGGACCGCTTCTTTCCGAAAGAAAAAATTATCCTGACCGGGAACCCAATTCGTCAGGATCTTACAGATAATGATCTGACGAAAGAACAAGTTTGCGAACGATTCAAAATGCAACCCGACAAACCAACTATTCTGATAATCGGAGGAAGTTTGGGGGCACAAACGTTGAATAGAAGTGTCATGACAAAACTGAACGAAATAGCCAAAAGCGACATCCAGATTATCTGGCAGTGCGGCGGTTATTATTTCAACCAAATATTGGAAGAACTGACACAAAAAGGCCAACCGAACAATCTGTTCGTTACCGACTTCATTTCCAACATGAAAGAAGCATACGCTGCAGCAGATCTGGTCGTATCAAGAGCCGGTGCAGGTAGTATTTCAGAATTGTGCTGTTTGGGAAAACCAGTTATTCTGGTTCCTTCACCTAACGTTGCAGAAGACCATCAGACAAAAAATGCATTGGCACTGGTAGACAAAGAGGCCGCTCTCTATATCAAAGATTCCGATGCGGAAAGACGTCTGATTCCTTTGGCAATAGAAACAGTACAGAACAAGGAAAAACTAAAAAACTTAAGCAAAAACATTAAAACAATGGCCTATCCGGATGCAGCCAAAACCATAGCTGAAGAGGTATATAAACTGGCCGTCGCCTATAACAACAAAGACTGAAATGGAACTAAATAATATCAAAGCGGTTTATTTCATCGGTATCGGTGGTATCGGCATGAGTGCCATCGCCCGTTACTTTTTGAAAAAAGGTATAACCGTTGGCGGATACGACAGAACTCCGACAGAACTTACAGAAAAGCTTGCAGAAGAAGGAGCCACGATACATTATGAAGAGAATCTGGCCCTTATTCCTGAAGCTTGCAAAGATAAAACATCGTGTTTGGTCATATATACCCCAGCAATTCCATCAACACATCAGGAACTGAAATTTTTTAAAGAAAATCAATTTGAAATTCAGAAACGGGCACAAGTGTTGGGAACACTGACCCGGAAACATAAAGGAATCTGCGTGGCAGGAACGCATGGAAAAACAACCACATCTTCCATGACGGCCCATATCCTACACCAAAGCCATGTAGACTGCAATGCATTTCTGGGCGGAATTACGAAAAATTACGGAACAAACTATATTCTTTCTGAAAACAGCGATTTTGTTGTTATCGAAGCAGACGAATTCGACCGCTCTTTTCACTGGTTGACCCCTTATGCATCAGTCATTACGGCAACCGATGCCGACCATCTGGATATTTACGGTACAAAAGAAGCATACTTGGAAAGTTTTGAGAAATACTCGAACTTAATCCAACCCGGTGGTTATCTGATCTTGCATGAAGGCCTGGAAATGAATGCTTGCGTACAAGAAGGCGTAACAGTCTATACATACAGTCGGGATAAAGGGGATTTTTATGCTCAAAACATCCGTATCGGTAATGGAACAATCATTTTTGATTTTGTTTCTCCTTTCGGTAACATTCAGGATATTGAGCTGGGAGTTCCCGTAAGTATCAATATCGACAACGGTATTGCAGCAATGGCACTGGCACAAATATGTGGTGCTACTGCAGAAGAAATAAAACAGGCGATGCGTTCTTTTCAAGGAGTTGACCGCAGATTTGACTTCAAAATCAGAAAACCGGATTTTGCATTTCTGACGGATTATGCTCATCATCCGGAAGAAATCAGACAGAGTTTGACTTCTATCCGCAGTTTATATGCTGGTAAAAAAATCACAGTAGCCTTCCAACCACATCTATATAGCCGCACACGTGATTTCTATCAGGATTTTGCCCAAAGCCTGTCGATTGCCGACGACGTAATTCTGTTGGATATCTATCCGGCACGCGAAGCTCCAATCCCGGGAGTAAGCAGCAAGTTAATCTACGATAATTTGGCACCTCAGGTGACCAAACGAATGTGTCAAAAAGAGGAACTTGTCGAGATGATCCAGAATTCAGACTTTGATGTTCTGGTTTTACTTGGTGCAGGAGATATCGAAAACTATGCATCGCAAATTGCCCAAATATTGAAAGACAAATGATTAAAAAGATATTGCTTATTATACTTGCCATCGGTTTGGCTTCCTATTTCATAGCTGCCATTACCATTTTCAACAAGCCTGAACAGACACCGGTCTGTACGGGAGTTGAGATTTTGGTAGATGACAGTCTGAATATCGGATTCATCAAAGAAAAAGATATAGAAGCCTTCCTGAAAAAAGAAAAGCTTTATCCCGGAAATCAGCCTATGGATCAGATAGATCTGTTAAAGATCGAACAAAAAATAAGCAATAGTCCGTATATCGAATCGGCGATATGTTACAAAACGGCCACAGGAAAAGTTGCTATAAAAGTAAAACCGCATAACTTCATTCTGCATGTTATCAGCGACAACGGAGAGTCTTATTATTTGGACAGCAACGGTAATGCCCTGGCAAAATCGAAATATCACGCCAATTTACCCATTGTCACTGGAGCGGTTACAAAAAAATATGCCAAAGAAAATTTGGTCAGTTTGGGACAGTTCATTCAAAAAGATCCCTTTTGGGATAAACAAATAGAACAGATAGAGGTTCTCCCTAATGGAGACATCAACATCATACCACGAGTAGGACACCACGTGATCGCATTAGGTAGTCCACTTAAATTCAAAGACAAGCTACTCCGAATGCAAACATTCTATAAGGAGGGGCTGAACAAGGTCGGCTGGAACAAATATTCAACCATAACCTTGGAATATAATAATCAAATTATTTGTACTAAAAAATAAGGAACAGATATGGCAGCTGAAAAGGATCTAATTGTAGCAATAGAACTCGGTTCTTTCTCGATAAGAGGTATAGCCGGAAGAAAGAATTTTGATGGCAGCATACAGATACTGGATATTGTGGAGCGCCCCTCAATGAATTGTATCCGTAAAGGTATTATCTATAATATAGATAAAACCATCAAGAATATCAACAGCATTATCTCGCAATTGAATCAGGACCTTGACGTCTATATCAACAAAGCTTACGTCGGTATAGGCGGACAGTCTTTACGTACGATACGCAACTCCGTATCTCGACAACTGGATACAAACGTCGTTATTTCCAATGAAATAGTAGAAAACCTGTTGAACACAAACCTCAGCGCAAACTATGCAGATTGCGACATTCTTGGAGTTATTCCGCAAGAATATCGTATTGGAACACAATATACGACAGACCCTATAGGTATTCTCAGTAATCATATTGAAGGAAAATATCTCAATATCGTTGCTAAGAGTATTTTAAAAGAAAATGTCCAGAAATGTTTTCAAACGGCAGGAATAGAAATCGTCGATATGTTTATCTCACCATTAGCTCTGGCTGACAATTTATTGACTGATACTGAGAAACGTTCCGGATGTGCACTTGTTGATTTTGGCGCAGATACAACAACTGTTGCTATTTTCAAAAACAATCTGCTCCGTTATCTGGCTGTTATTCCTTTAGGCGGAAACAACATCACACAAGATATCTGTAGTCTGCAAGTTGAAGAAAGCGATGCAGAATCATTGAAAATCAAATATGGTTCAGCTTACACCGACAGCGATGTAGCCGAGCTGACCCGGGTTGTTCCATTAGATTCCGACCGGACTATCGACGAACGTACATTCTTGGAAATAACAGAAGCCAGAATGGAAGAAATTATAGCAAATGTCTGGGATCAAATCTGCAGAAGTGGCTTTAAAGACAAATTGATTGCCGGTATTATTGTTTCAGGTGGTGCGGCAAATATAAAGAACCTGGATAAAGCCATCATTGCCAGAACAGGTATCGAAAAACTCAAGATAGCCAAAAACACTCATCTTTCCGCACATTTCGAACATGCCGATCAAATCAGTAAAAGTTCAAATCTAAGTACTCTGATTTCTTTGCTCAACAAGGGCGAACTGATCTGTACTGCCATCGACCCACAAGTCGCTAAACGGGAAGAAGAGGAACGCCTGGCAAGAGAACAGGCAGAACGGGAAGAAGCTCAAAGAAGGCATGCAGAAGAACAGGCTGCAATAAACAATAAGGTCAAAGAAGAAGAGGAAGAAGAAAAAGTTCCAGCCAAGAAAAAGAAAAGCTTTATGGAACGTATTAAAGAGACATTAAGCAGCTGGTCGAATACGCTGTCGGAAGAATAAAATGTACCACCATTAAAACTCAAACATCATGGAAGAAGAAAAGGGCATACAATTTAACCTAGAAACCCATAGCCCCAGCATCATAAAAGTCATCGGAGTTGGCGGTGGAGGCGGTAACGCCGTAAACCATATGTATCGGGAAGGCATTCACGATGTGACATTCGTCTTGTGTAATACCGACAAGCAAGCACTCAGCGACTCACCGATTCCAACCCGCTTGCAGCTAGGAACAGAAGGACTCGGAGCCGGAAACCGTCCGGCACGTGCTAAAGAAGCCGCATTGGAAAGTATTGAAGACATCCGGAAAATGCTAAACGACGGTACCCGCATGGTATTCGTCACAGCAGGAATGGGTGGTGGAACAGGAACCGGAGCCGCTCCTATTATTGCTCAATGTGCCAAAGAAATGGGAATCCTGACTGTTGGTATTGTCACCATACCATTTCGCTTCGAAGGAAACAAAAAAATCGACCAAGCACTCGACGGAGTAGAAGAAATCTCTAAACACGTTGATGCATTATTGGTAATCAATAACGAACGTTTACGGGAAATCTATCCGGAACTGACCGTATTGAATGCTTTTGGAAAAGCAGATGATACCCTTTCCATTGCAGCCAAAAGTATTGCAGAAATCATCACTGTACATGGCATCATCAACCTGGACTTTCAGGATGTGACCACAGTACTGAAAGATGGTGGTGTAGCCATCATGAGTACTGGTTATGGTGAAGGCGAGAACCGTGTAAGCCATGCCATTGAAGAAGCATTACATTCACCATTACTCAACAACAATGATATCTTTAACTCCAAGAAGGTATTGTTGAGCATCACGTTCTGTGCCGAACAGGAAAGCGACCAGCTAACCATGGAAGAGATGAGTGAGATCAACGACTTCATGAGTAAGTTCGGACCAGACGTTGAAACAAAATGGGGAATGGCAACAGACGCTACATTGGAAAAGAAAGTCAAAATTACCGTTCTGGCCACTGGTTTCGGTCTGGAAGATGTCCCAGGCATGAGCAGCAAATATACACAAGCCGATGCTGACAAGATCGCAGAACAAGAAGAACAGGAAGAGAAGAACCGTACGCGCCGTACCAAGTTCTATCGCGATGAAACCAATCAAAAGACAAGAAGACGTCATCATATCTTTATCTTTGGAGATGAAGATCTGGACAACGAAAATATCATCGCTATGGTTGACACGACACCGACCTACAAACGTAGTAAGGAATTGCTCGACCGAATCAAGAACAAAGCCAGCGAAGAAGAGGATACCATTGGAAGTTCAGAAGAACCCACTACACCAATTCCAGAAACAAACACAATTGTATTTTAATTTATAAAAAGGATTTTATTATGGCATTATTTGACCAAATCAGCAAAGATATCATCAGCGCCATGAAGGCTAAAGACAAAGTTCGTCTGGAAGCCCTGCGCAATGTTAAGAAACTTTTTCTTGAAGCAAAAACAGCTCCGGGAGCCAACGATGAACTGAGCGACGCTGACGCGTTGAAAATTCTAAGCAAACTCGTCAAACAGGGAAAAGATGCGGCAGCTCTTTTTAAAGAACAGGGACGCGAAGACTTGGCTACAGAAGAGTTGCAACAGGTAACCGTTTTCGAAGAATATTTGCCCAAACAAATGGACGAAGCAGAACTTACCGAAGCAATCAAAGCTATCATTACAGAAGTGAATGCCACCTCGGCCAAAGATATGGGTAAAGTTATGGGAATAGCTACAAAGCAATTTGCTGGTCGTGCAGAAGGAAAAACCATAAGTACGATTGTTAAGCAATTATTGGGCTAAAACAAACAATACAATTATATGAAAAAGAATCCTTATGCCTGTATTGGTTATAAGGATCCTTTTTCATATATTATATAAACAGCTCATCACTCTAATCAAAAACTTCTTTTAATATTTCAATGGAAGACAATTCCGGGAAATTCGGTATATGCAACCGATAATAATCATTCAAAACTGTCAGAAATCTGTTTCTTTCCTGACGGCTGAACAAAAAACGATTCATAGTATCATAACTCATACGCAACATTAAAGGCACACGCGCAGCTTCAACCGGTTTCAGGAAAGCCGCATGTAATGGCTGCAACGGCGTAAAACAGGCATTCTGCAGATCAAAATAGTCACCAGGATGATATTCCTCTACACAAGGATAAAAACCAAGAAAGCGGGTAAGACGCATCAAAAAAAGCAAATGGAAATTAGCATACCCCTGATTACATTGGTCAAACCATTCCAACGACGCAACCAAATATTCAAAAAGAGGTACATTTGCCGGTTCCTCCCTAAGCACATGATATAAAAAGTCCGACAGGAATAAAAAAACAGCAGACTTAAGCGGATTCGACAACACGGAATAAAAAGGAAAATATAAAGCCACGTCTTTTAATTTCTGCAATGATGCCTTGGCACGAAAATCATAATCAATCGATAAAACAGTCAGAGGCTGAAAAAGGAGATGCTTCTTACCCGATCGTCGATTACCATTACCAGCAGATTGTCTGATCAAGAATGATACCATTCCACGATTTTCGGTGAACAGATCAACAATAATAGAAGAATCTCCATATTTTATTGTTCGAATAACAATAGCTCTAGTTTTCTCTTGCATGTGTCAAAATCCCCCTGTTTTGATACAAAAATAGGCAAAAACAGGGGTAAAACAGAGAAAAATCGATTTTTTTCGAAAAAAAACGCATTTTTTTCTCGAAATATTTTGGAGATTCAAAAAAAAGCCATACCTTTGCAACGCAATCGAGAAACAAACACTCCGATTAACAAACGAACCAAAAGTTCAAAAGTTACGGTCCCTTCGTCTATCGGTTAGGACGAGAGATTTTCATTCTCTAAAGAGGAGTTCGACTCTCCTAGGGACTACAAAGTTAAACGAATTATTATCAAGAATTGAGATGGCAAATCATAAATCATCAGTAAAGAGAATCCGTCAGGAGGAAAAAAGAAGACTCCACAACAGATACTATGCCAAGACAATGCGTAATGCAGTCCGCAAGCTGAGAAGCACTAAGGACAAGGAAGCAGCCATTGCACTTCTCCCAAGCGTTCAGAAGTCTTTGGACAAATTGGCAAAGATCAATGTAATTCACAAGAACAAAGCTTCTAACCTGAAGTCAAAACTTATGGTTTACATTAACAAATTAGGTTAATAAGAAAATCAATATAGAGCCAGACTAAGTCTGGCTTTTTTTGTTGTTATAACACACCAGAAAGAAGGTTTGCTTTTTTGATTCAATCAACTATTATTAAGCAAGTTTGTTTCGCCATCTTATTTTTTTTGCGTATATTTGTGCAATAAAATACAAAATAAAATGTCAGAAGAAGAACAGATAAATGGTAGCAGCTACTCCGCGAGTAGTATTCAAGTCCTCGAAGGTCTTGAAGCCGTTCGTAAACGCCCTGCCATGTACATCGGAGACATCAGCGAAAAAGGTCTTCACCATCTGGTCTATGAAACTGTAGACAATTCTATCGACGAAGCCCTTGCTGGTTATTGTACACATATCGAAGTCACTATAAACGAAGATAATTCCATTACCGTTCAGGATAATGGACGTGGTATCCCTGTGGACATCCACGAAAAAGAAAACAAATCAGCTCTTGAAGTCGTGATGACCGTACTTCATGCCGGAGGTAAATTCGACAAAGGTTCCTATAAAGTTTCCGGAGGACTCCATGGTGTCGGCGTATCCTGTGTCAATGCACTTTCGACAAAGATGCTCTCACAAGTCTACCGCGACGGAAAGATTTACCAACAGGAATATGCTTACGGAAAACCACTTTATCCGGTAAAAGTCGTAGGAGAAACGGATTTACGTGGTACACGCCAGCAATTCTGGCCCGACGGGAGCATCTTCATCACCACCACTTACAAATACGAAGTATTAGCCAACCGTATGCGTGAATTGGCATTTCTGAATGCTGGAATTACCATCACCCTGACGGATTTACGCGAAAAAGATGAAGAGGGGAAACCGAAACAGGAAGTATTCCATTCCAAAGATGGACTCAAGGAATTTGTCCGTTACATCGATTCCAGCCGTATCCATCTCTTCAATGATGTGATTTATCTGAACACGGAAAAACAGGGAGTACCTATTGAAGTTGCCGTAATGTACAACACCGGATACAACGAGAATATCCATTCATACGTCAACAACATCAATACGATTGAAGGTGGTACCCACCTGGCCGGTTTCCGCACGGCACTGACCCGTACGTTGAAAAAATATGCGGAGGAACAATGCACCAAGGAACTGGAAAAACTGGAAAAGAACAAGGTAGAAATTTCGGGAGAGGACTTCCGTGAAGGACTTACCGCTGTGATTTCCATCAAAGTTGCCGAACCACAGTTTGAAGGACAGACCAAAACCAAATTGGGAAACAATGAGGTTGCCGGCGCCGTACAACAGGCCGTAGGTGAAGCACTGACCAACTATTTGGAGGAACATCCGAAAGAAGCCAAACTGATTGTCGACAAGGTTATTTTAGCTGCTACCGCACGCGTTGCTGCAAGAAAAGCACGTGAAAGCGTACAACGGAAAAGCCCGATGTCAGGTAGCGGACTTCCCGGAAAACTGGCCGATTGTTCGGACAGAGATGCAGCAAACTGCGAATTGTTTATCGTCGAGGGAGATTCTGCAGGCGGATCAGCCAAACAGGGCCGTAGCCGTCAGTTCCAGGCCATTCTTCCAATACGTGGTAAAATATTCAACGTTGAACGTGTGATGTGGCATAAAGCCTTTGAACATGAAGAAGTAAACAACATCATTCAGGCACTCGGCGTACGGTTCGGACTTGGCGAAGACAGCAAGGAAGCCAATTACGAGAAGTTACGTTATCACAAAGTCATTATCATGACCGATGCCGACGTCGATGGTTCTCACATCGACACCCTGCTGATGACACTCTTCTACCGATACATGCCCGAACTGATTCAAAACGGCCACCTGTTCATCGCAACTCCGCCGCTCTACCGTTGCAAGAAAGGTAAAATCGAAGAGTATTGCTATACAGAGGCTGACAGATTGCGCTTCATGCAAACTTACAATAACGGCTCTGAACAAGGTATTACGACACAGCGTTACAAAGGTTTGGGCGAAATGAATCCGGAACAGTTGTGGGATACAACCATGAATCCGGAAACCCGTCTGCTCAAACAGGTTACGATTGAAGATGCGGCAAGTGCTGACTACGTATTCTCTATGCTTATGGGTGAGGATGTAGGACCACGACGCGAATTCATCGAACAAAACGCTACTTATGCCAATATTGACGCATAAGAAACCATATAGACTATCATTCAATTCTTACTTATAATTTTTCGTATGCTGCTCCTTAGAAGTGATTCTATGGGAGCAGCTTTTTTATTGAATCCTTTTAAATGCTATTATTCAAAAAAACAACGATAACTTGAAAAATATATCCCTAAAAGAGAAAAAATCTTTTTGAAACAGAATAATCAACTATCTTTGTTCCGTCAACAAATACAATAAAATCATGCAAACTCCCGTAAACCAAACAAAATTGTTTTACTATTCCCCTACAGGAACCTCAAAAAAGATTGCCCATGCAGTCTGTAAAGGAATTACCTCAAATCAGCTGTCGGAAACTGATCTGACATTCATGGAGGCTCAAGCAGAACAGATTCATGACAACCAGCTCGCCATATTCGTTATGCCGGTATATGCCGGACGTATTGCGCCGACAGCCTTACAGCGCATGTCCGGCATTCAAGGCAGGAATACCCCTGCTGTAGCCATTGTCGTCTACGGAAACCGGCACTACGACGACGCCCTGTTGGAACTATGCGATGTGCTTAAACAGCAAGGATTCACCCCCATTGCGGCAGCGGCATTTATCGGCGAACATAGTTTCAGCAGAAAGGAAATGCCTGTTGCTGCCGGTCGGCCAGATGAGTGCGACCTCTCTATTGCTGCACAATTCGGAGAAAAAATTGCTGAGAAGCTACAGTCTGGCGATTTCTACCAGGAACTGACCGTACCTGGCAATTATCCCTATAAAGAAGCCCGCCAGCAACCGCCAATGGCTCCCGAAAGCAGCGAAAACTGCAATTTGTGCGGAACCTGTATCGAAGTTTGTCCAACACGTGCCATATCGCTGTCTGACAACCGGATCGTAACTGACGCAGCGGCTTGCACGCTCTGCTGCGCCTGTGTAAAGTATTGCCCGCAGGAAACACGTATATTCAACACACCTTTCACCAAATTTCTCTACGAGAATTTCAGTTCAAGGAGGGAACCTGAATGGTTTATATAATCCGAACATAAAAAACAGGAAGAATGGTATATTCAAGACGTTTGTCTGATTAATATACCATTCTTCCTGTAATATGAAACACGGAGCAGTTCCGGATCAGTCCTTCAGATACCCTTGTTCCTTCAGTTCTTCCACAGCCTTTTCCAATTCATCATACCAAGCCTGTCCGAAACAACGGATCAAAGGTTCTTTTAAGAAACGATAAACCGGCAGATTCAGCTGTTCTCCTTTGCAGACAGCCGCTTTACACACATCCCACCGATGGTAATTCAGCGCAGTCATATCACCGATTTTTTTCAAACGAATCGGATAAAGATGACAAGACAAAGGTTTATAAAAATTCGTTTTTCCTGCACGGTAAGCTTTCTCCAACGCACAGAAACAGCATCCTTTTTCATCATAACAGGTGAAAACACAATCCTTGCCATTCACGATACTTGTCACCAGGTCACCCTCTTCGTCCGTATAGACCACACCCTGCTTGTCAATAACAGTCTGTGCTGATGCCGAAA
Source organism: uncultured Paraprevotella sp. (assembly GCA_944320775.1). Classification (GTDB taxonomy): domain Bacteria; phylum Bacteroidota; class Bacteroidia; order Bacteroidales; family Bacteroidaceae; genus Paraprevotella. Next base: position 29,514 of record CALUIV010000013.1, read on the forward strand.
GATCATTCCACACGACCGGTAAGGCTGCTTCCAATTCTTCTACTTCATCCAAATCTACCGGTGCACCGGCATCTCCTTCAATACAGCATGTTCCTGCACACGCATCCAAATCACAGCAGAATTTCTCACTCAGACAATCGATTGATATAATCGTATCGTCAATCTGAATCATCGGTATCTCATTTCGTTTCATACTTATCTTCTTCAAAACAATTCTACAATACTCTTTTCCTCTCTGCAAATTTACCAGACAATCGCTTGCTTTCCGTACTGCTGCAAATAAGCATTTGTCAGACTGAAATGCCGGTTGCCGAAAAATCCGTGATAGGCCGACAGGGGCGATGGGTGAGCTGACGAGAGCACCAAATGCTTATTCCGGTCAATCACCGCTCCCTTCTTTTGTGCATAAGCTCCCCAAAGAATAAACACCAGATGTTCGCGTTCGTCTGAAAGAGTCTTAATTACCGCATCAGTAAACTCTTCCCATCCATGACGCTGGTGCGAACCGGCCTGATGGGCACGCACCGTCAAGGTTGCATTCAGTAGCAACACGCCCTGTTCCGCCCAGCGGGTCAGATTACCGGAAGCAGGCACCGGAGTTCCCATATCACTTTCAATTTCCTTAAAGATATTTTGCAACGACGGCGGAAAAGGCACTCCATCATTCACGGAAAAACACAGTCCATGAGCCTGTCCGGGACCATGATAAGGATCTTGTCCGATAATGACCACCTTCACCCGTTCAAAAGGACAAAGATTAAAAGCATTGAAAATCAGCGGACCGGGCGGGTAACAGGTTGTCGCATGATATTCCGACCGGACAAAAGCTGTAAGCTGGGCAAAATAAGGCTTTGAAAATTCATCGGCCAGACGTTCCTTCCACGAGGCCTCAATTTGTACATTCATATCGGTCGCCTTGTTGTTCTATTGATTGGTTATTAAACTGAAAGAAGCCTTCCCAAACAAAAACCGGACCGATTCCGAATACGGGAAATCGGTCCGGCCTTTATGATGAAAAATTCCTTCCGGTTATTTTAGTCCTGGATCAGGTTTCTACCTGTCATTTCAGCAGGCTGTTCCAATCCCATAATATGCAGAATAGAAGGAGCCACGTCAGCCAGGATTCCATTTTCAACCTTAGCATTCTTGTTCTCTGTCACATAAATAAACGGAACCGGATTCAAAGAGTGAGCCGTATTTGGAGTTCCGTCTGCATTCACAGCATTGTCGGCATTACCGTGGTCGGCAATGATAATGGTCTCGTAACCGGTTGCCTTAGCAGCCTCAACCACTTCGTTGACACACTGGTCTACAGCCTTCACAGCTTTCTCGATAGCCTCATAGATTCCGGTATGACCCACCATATCACCGTTGGCGAAGTTCACCACGATAAAATCATACTTATCTTCCTTAATGGCAGCTACCAGTTTGTCCTTCACTTCATAAGCGCTCATTTCCGGTTTCAAGTCGTAAGTAGCAACCTTAGGAGAAGCCACCAAAATACGCTCTTCGCCTTCGTACGGAGTCTCGCGACCACCGTTGAAGAAGAATGTTACATGCGCATATTTCTCGGTTTCAGCCGTATGAAGCTGCTTCAGCCCCTTGCTGCTCAAATACTCGCCCAGGGTGTTCTGTACGTTCTCTTTCGGGAACAGAATGTGTACTCCCGTAAAGCTTGCATCATACGGAGTCATGCAGCAATAGTGCAGTCCGGGAATGGTCATCATACCCTGTTCCGGCATATCCTGCTGTGTCAGCACAATAGTCAATTCCTTGGCACGGTCGTTACGGTAATTGAAGAAGATCACAACATCGCCTTCCTTGATTGTACCGTCGACAGTAGCATTGTTGATTGGCTTGACGAACTCGTCTGTCACGCCTTCGGCATAGCTTTCTTCCATAGCAGCTACCATATCCGTAGCCTGCTTGCCGACACCTTTAACCAACAAGTCATAAGCCTCTTTCACACGCTCCCAGCGTTTGTCGCGGTCCATAGCATAGAAACGGCCTACGATTGAAGCGATTTTGCAACCGGTCTTGTCGCATTCAGCCTGCAACTGCTCGATGAATCCCTTTCCACTCTTCGGATCGGTATCACGACCGTCCATGAAGCAGTGTACATAAGTATGTTCGATACCATATTCCTTAGAGATGCCGCAAAGCGTAAACAAGTGGTCGAATGATGAATGAACACCACCATTGGAAGTCAGTCCCATGAGGTGTACGCTCTTGCCACTATTCTTGGCATATTCGTATGCAGCCACAATTTCCGGATTCTTCAGAATGCTGCCATCTGCACAGGCACGGTTAATCTTCACCAAGTCCTGATAAACGATTCTACCGGCACCGATATTCAAGTGACCCACTTCAGAGTTACCCATCTGTCCATCAGGCAAACCGACGTTTTCACCTGAAGCCTGAAGTTCAGACATCGGATAGTTCTGTGCCAAATAATCCATATACGGAGTCGGAGTGTTGAAAATAACATCACCCTTACCATGATTACCTATTCCCCAACCGTCGAGGATCATCAAAAGTGCTTTCTTTGCCATAATTTCTCGAATTAAATAAACATTTGTCTTCTGCCTGCAAATTTACGAATATAATTTGAGAAATAACGGACAGCCGAATGATTTTCACACCTTTTTATTTAATCGGTTAAACCGGCCGGTCTTTCCCTAATCCGACGCGACGGCATTGTATCAAACTCGTCGCAAACCAAACCAGAAAGAGAATACGAACCGGCATGGGAATACAACAAGGGAAAGCTAGAAACAAAAAGGCCAATTGTGCATTCAGCAGACGGAGGGCTTGCGACGGAGTTATTTTTTCCTCCAGAATCCTACTGTAAAGATGAGCAAGCGACAAAAGCAACCGACCGTCTGTCCGTGATGTACGAAGGCGAGATAAACGATTTTGCCGATTAAAAACCTTTGACCGGGTCATCAGATTCCCGGTAGTCATAGTCATTTCTTTTTTCATCATCGTAGTATTATGGGTTAAAAACTGATACCACAAAGAAATGACCGTCTTGTGTCAATCTACGACACTAATCGAACTTTTTTGTTAAAACTTGAATTTTTTCTTGCAAATACAAACGGAAATCATCCGATTCGAGCACTTCTATATCTTCAAACAAACCTAAAACAAACCGTCCGATTCCCCGATAGTTACATACCCGGATCTCAAGTATCCAATGATCGGAGTCAGCATCCGGTTTCAGGTAACGTTCTGAAGCCGGATATTCTTCTTTCATCAGATTATAAGCCAGACGTCCCAAACGGAGTCTGACCGGATACAGCTGTTCTCCGCTGAAATGAAACAAATCCGTGAAAAGACGGGTATGGTGTTCTTCATGGTCCCACAACAGATCCAGTAGCCGCACATGCCCGATACGGGCCACCTTGAATGTCTTGTTCTTTCCGCTCCTCACTTCATAACAACGTACTTCGTTATTGTTGTTCAGAAACAGATAAGGTTCCACCAGACGGTCGTCCGTCCGGTTACTGCTCGCCGAGGAGTATTGCTCCAACACCACTTGCCGATGTTGCTTGATTGCTTCATAAAGCATCTGCAGATTTTCTGCCTGATTTTCATCGGAATCAATCCGGTTCAGAATACCAAAATCATAAATCCGTTCCAGTTTCTGCCGTAATCTGCGAGCCTGCACACTGGTGTCGGATAAAGAATCGAGCACATGACGAAGAGTCAGCGCCTCATCTTCCGTGAAATGCACCAACTGCGTGATTTCCCGAAAAAAAGGCGATGATTTGTCAAGACGATAAATCTGTCCCTGCTTGACCACCTCAAAACCGATATCCCGGAACAGCTCCAGATAACGGTAAACCGTCCGTCGGCTCATATCCAGCCGGACGCACAATTCATCAAGGTCGTATTCACGGTTTTGAGTGAGCAGCACCATCAGGCGCAACTGTCTTTCAAAAGTTCCTAATTCCATAGTTACTGTTTTTTCTGAACAACAGGCTAATCATTCGTCTTGAATCCGAAATCAACAATCGGATGAGAAACACACTTCATTCAGCCTTTCATCTGATTCTCCTCGAAGAGTTCCAGCTGTCCGTTGCCCAACAAGTTAAACGACATACGGTGATAAGGCGTTGTACCAAACTTGCGGATAGCCTCCCGATGTACCTTGGCCGGATAACCTTTGTTCCGGTCCCAATGATATTGTGGATACTCGGCATGAATCTGCTGCATATAATCGTCCCTGTAGGTCTTGGCCAAAATGGAGGCTGCCGCAATACTCATATATTTTCCATCGCCTTTGACCACTGTCGTATGGGGGATATCCGGATAAGCCTTAAAACGGTTTCCGTCAATCAACAGGGCTTGCGGACGAAGTTTCAACTGGTCTATTGCCCGATGCATTGCCAAAAAAGAAGCATTCAGAATATTGATTTCATCAATCTCGGCCGGCCCGACCACACCCACTGCCCAGGCCAGAGCATCACGCTCAATTTCCACGCGCAACTGATAACGTTTTTTCTCACTCAATTTTTTCGAATCGTTCAAAAGTTCATTATGATAGTCTTTAGGCAGAATGACAGCTGCCGCATAAACCGGACCGGCCAGGCAACCCCGCCCAGCCTCATCACAACCAGCTTCTATAAGATCCGGATCAAGATAAGGTAATAACATAAGAAAAAAATAAAATGCACATTTAATCTGCAATATTCGCAAAAAAACGTGATATCTGCAAACTGTATTTCGTCTGATTGATTCTAAACACAAAAATAAACAATACCTCTGATTTTATCTTCCGAAAACTCGTACAACAGAAAAAAAACACGAACTTTGCAGCTATGATTACTGTAATACTGTTTCTTTGGTGCAGCGCCGCAATCGGTTATGCACTCCGACGCTGGCCCTGTAAGTGGGTCGGTGCCATCTTGGGTTATATACTCTGGTTGCTCCTTTTCTTGCTTGGAGTCGATGTCGGTCGCAATCCGGAACTGATCCGTTCGCTCGGCACATTAGGTCTTCAGGCGAGTCTGGCAGCCATATTGACCGTATTGGGCAGTTCCATAGCCGCCCTCCTTTTCTGGCGAAGTCTCCAGTCTAAACGGACCATGCAGATGGGGACTAATCAAGCAACGGCTCAAGTTTCTCTCTGGCATCAGATGAAAGACAGCCTGATTATTGTCTGTTTCTTCGCCTGTGGCTGTCTTGCCGGCTACACCGGGAGTATTCCGCAACTTCCAACCGAAAGTGGTTACTATACGCTTTGCCTGCTGATGGGACTGGTCGGTTTTACAATCGGACAAAATAGTGAAATCCGACAAAGTATACGACAACTGGATCGCCGGCTGATGCTCCTGCCTTTGGTAACCGTCGTCGGAACATTGGCCGGTATTGCCTTCACCATCCTAATCATCCCTCAATACCGCCTTTCAGAATGGCTGGCTGTAGGTTCCGGATTCGGCTATTATTCGCTTTCGGGTATTCTCGTCACAGAAGCCCGGGGTGCTGAGCTGGGAACACTGGCCCTGCTGACTAACATTTTGCGCGAGATCATGACACTTGTCGGTGCTCCCCTGCTCTGCCGTTGGTTCAGTCCATTAGCTCCGATTACATCAGGTGGCTGCACGACCGAAGATACCACCCTGCCTGTCATTGCCCGGGTCTGCGGCTCACAGTTCGTACCGCTCAGTATTTTCCACGGACTGACCATTGATTTTGCCGTTCCTTTCCTTGTTTCATTTTTCTGCACCATGTAATGGAACCGGAACCCTATTTCCGTTCCCAAAAATAAATGCCCCCTAAAATCCGTATGAGACGGATTTTAGGGGGCGCTTTATCACTCGTCTTTATTCTAACTTTTTGTAATAATCAGTCATCTATTTTTCAGCATCCATCAGACTTCCCCGATGTAAAAGGATACGGTCTATCGCAACACCACTCCGGCCCGACATCTGGAAAAGGAATCCTAATGATACAACCGACTCTTTCTCCAATACAAACGACAGATGACGATCGCTGAGTGGACAGGAAGCCAACAAAGCATCCGGCTGATCAAAATCTGGCATGTGTTCACCAAGCGCGACTGCCATTTTTGAGGCCCCCGCAGCAAATCCCTGTGCCGGTACGAAAGAAAATTCATATTTACCCCGAGGCAGACGGATCTGACAATACATCTTATGATTTTCCAATACCGGAGCGAAACCATCCCAACCGGTATATACACACAGCGCGTCTTCCTTATTCTTATCCACATACATCCCCGTGATGATGCTGTCGTTATCTACCGCATTTTCTATAATCCAACGCTCGGCCTGCTGATACTCCGATGTCTGACCTTCCTTTGATTTCAAATTTACTGTTCCTTCTTGATCAAATGCCCGGAAACGTTTGGCATCTTTAATGTTCACACTCGCTTTTCCTGAAGCAAACGGACGCTGATTCTGAGGTAACACCTGGTCGGAAAGATCCGTAAACGGACAAGCCACATCCAGACAGAACACCCCTTTGGAAGCCCCCCAGGCATCACCGTCCGGACCGAAACCGTGACGGATACCCAAACCTTGTCCCGTCAGACGATCAATTACGGCACCACCACTCTGATTAAAATCATAATAAGCCATCAGTCCATGTTCTTGTTTCATCCGCTGCGGTTCGGCAATCGGAGCGTTCGCATAACGGGTTAACAGCGTGTCCGGCAAAGCCTGGTTCCACAAACGGAATTCATCTACGATGGCATTCATCGGATGCTGCTCACCACCCAACACAAAACGATTGGTCTGCGGCAATGTTGTAACAACCCGACGCGTACGTGGCATACGCAAAGAATCAGCACGTACCAGAGAACCGTCCCGATAGAAACGTACCTCGCCTTTATGGAACTGAACGGCATAATGATGCCATGCACCGGGTTGCACGAATCCGGCACCGGAAGCAACGGCAATACTATCCAGTTCGAAACGCATATTACCATCAGCCGAAGCCCACAACTGCCAGCCTTCTTTTCCAGTTCCGATACCCGATGTAGCTCCCTGAGCCGAAGCATCCATCCACCAGTCTACAGTCAGTGCCTCACGTGCTGCTTCCCAGCTACCCTTCGTTTCTACCGATGCTGTTCCATTTCCAAAATTCAAGCCATTCTTACTGTCAGCAGCACAAACCACCAAAGCTCTTGGACGCATATATTTACGGGCTCCCTTTTCATTGGCTGCCTCTAAAGTAACGTCGTAAACACCCGGAGCATCCAGACGCAAGGTTGCCTTATGACCTTGTGCCCGCAAAGAAGTTTTCCGACTGTCCAGACTCCAGTTCCACTTGTTGGGAACATATCGGCTACGGTCTGTCAAAACCACTTCTTCGCCAACAAGAATCACACCGGAAGAAAGATCGAAAGCCGGTTCCGGCGCAACCTGTTCCACAAAGATACGCTGAACAGAACGTCCGACTCGTTTTCCATCGGCATCCTTCACCCGCAATTTTACTTTATAGTAACCTGATTTTGGATATACGGTTGCGGCTTGTTGCGTATAAGCCTTTTCGAATTCTGCACCAGACATAGTCCATTGATAAGCATATCCACCTACCGGATGTTCCGGCAAGAAACTGATTCGTTCGCCGGCAGCTACAACCGGAACTGAAGCACGAAAATCAGCAGAACGCACCGAACGGACTACGGATAACGTTTTCCGAACGGACAAGGTATCCCCAGTAAATGTCGATGCCCGAAGAACGATTTCATAATCTCCCGGACGGACATAACACAATTGGATATTCTTGGATGTCCGTGCCGAAACAGAAGCTTCGGGAACATCCCACACAAAGTCTTTTATGAATGAGCCGCAACGTGCTGAAACCGGAATGACCTGCCCAGCACAAAGCATCCCGTCGGGAACGTCGATGGCCAGAAGGCGTTCGTCGTCGTGCATCTTCCAGCCTGTTGCCTGTTCCGGAAAATCTTCATCAGCTAAAGCAAAATCTCCAAACGAAGCCAGTTCAGCATGATGACCACCGGCAAAATCTCGCCAGAAAGTCTTGCCGCCCTGTTTAAACAACTGCCCCTTATAATAAGCCAACAAACCGGACGGCATTCCCGCACCGGCATAGCGCCGATACATCGCCTGGCGAATCTGTTCTGCGCTTCGGGCTTCTTTCCAAATGCGTACTTCCGACAACATTCCGTCAAAACCACCTGCTTCATTCACGGCAAACGGCCAGTGGCCGAATCCACCCAATCCGCGACGATTTTTTGCACGTACCCCGCCGACTGGCTCTCCGTCGACAAATACCGTCAGGCTGTCCTGACGCACGACAAAAGCAAAATGATGCCAACGGTCCGTATCAATCAGTCCCGGACGGGAATCGAAGCGGCTGTAGCCGTCCCAACCGGCCGAAAGCGAACCATTGTCATTCGCATGAATCAGAAAACGTCCCCATCCCGGACCGGCACTCTGATTCCAATCGCGCCAGCTGTCGGGTTTCAGCCAATATTCTATCGTAGCCTCAGGATAATTGGTTGAGAAAACATCTGGAACCGTAAAACCACTCCGATGCAACGCCAGAGCTGCTCCCGGACGGTCGCCCGTAATATCCGGACGGAATGTAGCGGAATAAGCCGAACAAACCGTATCCGAAACCGTCTCTTTCACACCATAAGGTACAGCCCCCTGATACAGTTTCCGACTGTCGGTCCGATATAAAGCGGCAACCGAATAAGAAGCCGTCACATCACCGCAAGGATAGTGCAATGTCGACAATCCAAGCGTATCCGATATACCTTTATCTGTACGTACCACATAAGCCATCAACGGATAATGAGATTTCTGAGGAGCATCCCAAGCCAACATATGGCCATCCTCGATACGCACATTACGAGGTGCAAAAAACGGCTCTCCCCAAACCACGGCCGACAGGATGGTCCGTTGTCCCTGGTTGCGGATGGTTATCTGAAAACCATCCGTCAACAGGGTTTCCACCCCATTCCGGTCATACTCATAATCCACCACGGCACAACGGTAAACACTACCCGTACCGATAGCTCCTTCTTTCGATTCTATTATAAAGAAATATTTCAACGGGCGGTGTGTATCGAATTCGGCCGACAGATCCGTCAGGTCATAACCGAAATCCATCGGCTCACCATGCAGTTTTCCATCTGCCCATTTTCCGAGCATCGGAGTCTGCGCATCCATACCCAAAGTGGCCTGACGGTTCCAGCGTCCGTCCCCGGCAAATTTGAAGTGTTCCATTTCGACCGTACGTTCGGGTTCAGTGGCAGCCGTATCCGATGCAATGCCCACCGTCAGTTTCAGCTCGCTTCTTCGCGAATAATCCATCAGCAGACGAAGCGTACGCATCGGCCGGTATTCTTTCCGCACATGATAAAATTCCGGGTGCCAAGCCCCTCCTTCCTGTTGCCGTACCGGAAAACCGTATTTATACGGACAATAGATAAAGCCTTTGTTAGCCCATCCGTTTCCCCAGGAATTGACGATGATCCAGGCGCCACACTCATCCTTATCCCGCTCACCGTAGACCTTATTACTGTCCAGATCGAAGACAATCCGGTCGTCATAGCCGACAATGGTCAGGGCATGGTCCACCCCATCCCCCCAGCGGGTCACGTATTTTTGTCCGACCACCCCGGCTGCCCGGTTTCTTCCCTGCGGATCATCAGCTATTGGCCCCTGCTTGCAGGCACTGGCCACACCGATACCGCAGATACCGCCTACACCAAACGAATTGTCACCCTGATGATTCCACAACCAGTTTTTTACATACTCACGCCCCTCTTCCGTATCAACGCCATAAGGCGAAAAAGAATTGTGCGAAATGCGGTTGAACATCGCCGAATACCATTTGTCATAGCCCTGCATCCAACCGAAATCCGTGTTCGAACAATCCTGATTACCGAACAGACGGGAATAAGTGGCTCCACCGTAAACGGCCGCATTGGGCACACCATTGGCCCGGGCCATACCTTCCTTTCCGGAATTGCTGTTGGTCAGCAACCAGGTGAAGTGGGTGGGATAGATATGTTCCGGACGGTCGGCCGTATCCCGCCGATAAGCGTTCACCTCATGCGTAAACATGTAGCCGATGCGCGAAGCGGAACCACATGATCCGCCATCCTGATTAAACACTGGAGGAAAATAAGGAGATTCTGCATTATTCACATGATCTGGCCTTACGGACAAGGTATCTACCGACTGGGCCGACAAAAAGTAAGGCATTAGCGAAACAACAGCTCCAAAGAGAAAGCAAATCTGTTTTCGTTTCATAGTTTTTAAATGGTTATTAGATTAAATTCTAGACAAATTTAACCATTTAGTTTTTGGAACGGAAAAAAGAAACAGTATTTAATGGGCTTTTAAAACCATTTAAAAACTTAACTAACAATTTGACACTTTGTTCGTCTGGCCGTCCAAGAAACGCCATTTTACGTATCCTTTTTCGCTTGTTCGCAAATATTCAAGTATTGAACGCTGTTTTATGATGTAAACAATTATATATCTGATATGTACACATAAAATTTAATTCTGGAAAAACATCACAATTAGCAAAAGAAATACCCAAAAAATCCAAAATCAGTACAGAATATTACAGAGACCCAGACCACAGAAACACGAGTTGGGCATCTCGGCAAACATTCATGCCGAACTCAATATCATCTTTTGGGCTTGAAAACCAAATTAAAAAGGGCCGAATTCTGTCTATTTATGGCAATACAGACAAAATTCAGCCCTATTTTGATACAAAAAATAATCTGGAATGACCTGATTTTAAAAAAGATCAGGTTAGCAAAAAAAGACAAAACGAATCATAGAGACACCAAAAACGACTTTTCGCAATCCATCTGTCAATCCAGCAACCCTTCAATCCAATGATGTAAACGGCTTATTCCTGCCACTTCGGCTTACGTTTTTCCAAAAAGGCACGTCCACCTTCCTGTGCTTCCTCGGTCATGTAATAAAGCATGGTGGCATCGCCGGCCAGCTCCTGAATACCGGCCTGTCCGTCGAGTTCGGCATTCAGACCGACCTTGATCATACGCAGGGCTATCGGACTCAATTCCATCATTTCTTCAGCCCAGGCTACATACTCGTCTTCCAGCTGCTCCAAAGGAACCACTTTGTTCACCAGTCCCATGTCGAGCGCTTCCTGCGCATTGTATTTCCGGCAGAGGAACCAGATTTCGCGGGCTTTTTTCTGACCGACCACACGGGCCAGATAAGACGAACCGAAACCGGCATCGAAACTACCCACACGCGGACCCGTCTGTCCGAAGATAGCATTCTCGGAAGCAATCGTCAGGTCGCAAACCACATGCAACACATGGCCGCCGCCAATGGCAAAACCATTCACCGCCGCAATCACCGGTTTCGGAATCGAACGGATTTGTTTCTGTACTTCCAGTACATTCAGGCGCGGAATCCCGTCTGTTCCCACATAACCGCCATGTCCTTTCACGTGCATGTCACCACCCGAACAGAAAGCCTTGTCGCCGGCACCGGTCAGCACCACAACCCGAACGTCTCGCCGTTCACGGCAGATATAAAGCGCATCGCTCATTTCAGATACAGTCTGCGGGGTGAACGCATTGCGCACCTGCGGACGGTTAATCGTAATACGGGCAATCCCCTTGTAAAAATCAAAAATAATATCCTGATACGTTTTCAGGACAGTCCATTCTCTTGTTGCCATATTCTGTTATTCTATTTCGTTTTTTATTGATTTATTCTGTAATCATACGGTTCCGTAAAATCTGATTTCAAGCAACCCCCAAAGAAGACAAAGTTTCTTTAACCTATTTCAGTCCGTGGAAATAATCCTTATAAGCCGCTGCGTCCCGATCGGTATCCGTGAACACTTCGAAAAGAATCGGACGGCTGATGTCCGTACTGACGAAATCGGGAAGTGCTGCCGTAAAGGAAGCCTTGTCGGAAGCGGTCAGGTAAATGAAACCGCGCTCCTCGGCCCATCCGCGTGCCGACGTCTCATGCGCGGCACCCACATAAGTCCGGATATCCGACGCCATTTCCAGCCCGGGCAAGGTATTGAAAATTCCTCCTCCCCGATTGTTTAAAAGCAAGATACGTACATTTCCACGCAAGCCGGTATTCCAAAGCGCATTCATATCGTAGAAAAAACTCAAATCGCCGATGATGATAAAATTCAACGTTTTCGTCACAGCTGCTATACCGATTGCCGTAGACAAAGAACCTTCAATACCGCTCGTTCCCCGATTGCAATAGACCGCCGTATGTCGCGGCAACGGATACAAAGCGGCAACACGCACCGAAGAACTGTTGGCCAGATGCAGGTTCACCCCCTCGGGCAATGTCCGCAACAGCTCGCCGACCGCATAAAGGCTCGAATATACCGTAGCTTCCGGCTGAGGTGCCGTAACAGCTGCACACGTTTGTTGCCACAATGCGGCAAAATCGGATGCTGTGGTATCAACAGCATAATCCGGCAACGAACAGCCATAAGGCAATTTTTCGACACCACTGTCCAGAGCATAAATCTGTCGGACAAATTCTTCCGGTTCCGTCTCGACCACACGGGTCAGTGCACAGAACAAATCGGCCACGGCACCATCTGCCGCTACATGCCAATGCTCCCGGAGACGGTAACGGCGCAGAAATCCTTTCAGACGTTTGCTTACGATATGTCCGCCGAAAGTGATCAACAAATCGGGCGCATAACCGGACAGCTGTTCCCGTCCGACGGCATAAAGCGCCGCATCGAATGTCCGGCAGGCACAGGTCCCCTCCGAAGAAAGATTACTCAACGGTTCACTCAACCAGACCACGTCTTTGGTTCCGCCACACTCAGTCAGAATTTGCTCCAGACGACCAGCTACGGCAAAAGGCAACTGGCCGCAGACAATCATCCGTTTCCCAGCTTTCCAGAACATATTCCGTAACGAATCCATATCAGCAGCCCCACTCCGTTCAATGCGCCGCACCTCGGGCAACGCCTCAGCCGTAAACCGGAACAGCGGTTCGTGAAGCGGCAGATTAATATGTACCGGTCCCGCCACCCGATGTGTCGTTTCCAGCAAGGCTTCGTTAATCATGCGGTTGGCATACCAAAGGCTTTCTTCATCATCCCCTTCAGGCAACTGCACGCTGCGTTTCACCAACATCCCGAACACACCGGGCTGAGGCAAAGTCTGTCCGTCCATCTGCCCGATCCAGGCCGCCGGCCGGTCGGCCGACAAGACAATCAACGGCACCTGTTGATAAAAGGCTTCGCAAACGGCCGGATGCAGATTCAGCAGAGCCGTACCGGAAGTACAACAGACCACAGCCGGTGCCTGATCGGCCAGAGCCGCTCCAAGAGCCATAAAACCGGCACTACGTTCGTCCGTTGCTGCCAGACAACGAAAACGCCCACAAGCGGCCATCGTATGCACCAATGGCGCATTGCGACTTCCGGGGCAAAGCACCACCGTCTGTACGCCATGACGCTCCAAGAGCGCCACTAATTGTAAGATATGTTTGTTTTCCGAATAAAACATAGATTTTTCTTTTTATTCAAATTCCTTACGGTATCCCTGAGCAATAACAGCACGCATCGTCCCCATTTTCCGCTCCGTTTCCAACCATTCGTCCTGCACTGAAGAAGTATCCAGAATACCGCCTCCGGCATAAAGCACAAAAGCCTCATCAGTTACCTGCATGCTTCGCAGGTTCACATAGAGTTCCGTTTCGCCTTGCGGATCCAGCCATCCCGTAAAACCGGAATAATAGCCGCGCGGCATGGTTTCGTGTTCGCGGATGAAACGAGCCGCCTCCATTTTGGGTAACCCGCAAACTGCCGGCGTCGGATGAAGCGCCCGAAGCAAATCGCCGGTTCTTCCGGCATCAGACAATTCGAAACGGATCTCCGTTTTCAAATGTGCCAAAGCTCCGGCACGCACCGTAAACGGTCCCTTTTCCTGAGTTTCGAGTCCCAACCGATGCAGGCAGTTGCTGATATAATCCGTCACATACTGCTGTTCCCGACGATTCTTGGCATCCCAGGACAGTTCCGCCAACAAGCGAGCTGCCTCAGCAGTCTGATCCGCTGCCTCGAAAGGAAGCGGCTGTGTCCCGGCCAAAGCTACGGTCATATACTGATGTGCCCGACCGGCCAGTAAAATCTCCGGAGTGCAACCAATCCAGATCCCGGTTTGGGGTGTATGATATAAATAGACACAGGAATAGACAAACCTGCGACAGGCCGCCTGAAAAGCTTCCAACAGATCGAAACCGGACTCACGCGGCACACAGGCCGAACGGGCCAGTACCAGCTTGCGGAATGCTCCGGCGCGCAATGCTTCCGAAAACGCATCAAAACAAGCCGCATAAGGTTCATCCGGAATTGGGTTTTCCGTCTGGTATTTCAGCCGTAAACGGTCTTTCTGTAATAGTTCCTCGGAACAAGGAACCTTCAGATTAAATTCCTCCACCGGCTGCCAGACCAAAGCCGGAACTTCTTCCGTACAAAAGAAGGGCGCGAACACCACGCCCTTCTTGCCATTCAAATCCGACAGATCCCGGCAAACTTCCAGACCCTCTTCCGATCCGCGTCCGCAATGACAGACTCCACTTCCCGGCCGACGCCACAACAAGTAGGGCCGGTCGCCCCGAGTGATCCATTGTCGGATCGCCTCCCAGTCAGTTTCTGCCGGAACAAATTCTTGTTTATCTCGATTCATCCGTCTGATTATTTCCGTTTAGTCACACTGTTTACTACGCGCACGGAAGAAACCAGCTTACCCGTAGATGTAAAAATATCCACATTCCAGACGTGTGATGAACGTCCCAAATGAACCGCAGTAGCTACAGCACGCACCGTATCGCCTTCATGTGCCGACGAAATATGATTACCGCTTACCTGCATTCCGACTACAGTCTCATCCGGCTGACAAGCCACCATGGAACCTAATCCGGCAACCGTTTCGGCCAAAGCCAATGAAGCTCCGCCGTGCAAAATACCAAAAGGCTGACGCGTACGCTGATCTACCGGCATCGTTGCTTCCACCCGGTCGGACGAAGCAAATGTATACTGTATACCCAATGTTCCCATAAGCGTCGTATGCGCCTGACGGTTCAGGACATCCAGTGGTATTTCCCCCTGATGCACCTCTTCGAGAATGGCCCGCTCGACCGCTTCAGCCACACCGTCCTCATCATTGCTCAACGTAACGAAATCAGCACAGCGTTTTACGGAATCAGGGGCATTTCCCATGGCAATACCCAAACCGGCCGTCTGAAGCATGGACACATCAGCCACACCATTACCAATCGCCATGATTTCTTCTGCCTTCACTCCAATGCGGTCGGCAATAGCAGCAAGGGCATTACCCTTATCAATACCACAGGCAACCACTTCCAGGAAGAAACTTTCCGTACGGAAAACATCAAGCACACCGCTCAAACGGCGTTTCCAATGGGCTTCCAGTCCGGTCAGTGCATCCTCGTCATCACTCACCAGCATCACCTTGCAAGGTGGATAATCCACGGCAATGGAGAACTCTTCGTGTTCGTCCACCTCCATTCCATTAATATAAGCCTCATTGATGACATGCAGATCGGTAGCGTCGTTTGTCACTACCCGATTCTCATTATAGGTCAGTATGGCGAACCCGTTTTTGCGTGCCTTCTTCTCCAGATAAGGCAACATTTCCGGACTGATACGCCGCTCAAACAACACTTCGCCGTTTGTAGCGCTGATAATCTGTCCGCCATTGTACGACAAAATAAAACCTCCGTAGTCTCCCATTTCCAGTTTACGGGCCAGCGGCAGCAAACCGTAAGTAGGACGTCCGGATGCCAACATGAGGCGTACCCCCGCCATCTGCACCTTTTTCAAAGCAGCCAGCGTACGGGGCGTAATCTCTCTCTTAGTGTTCAGAAGTGTTCCGTCCACATCCAGAACCAATAATTTGTACTTCATCATAATGCTCCGCGTTTTAAAAGATAGGATTTACAAATATAGCGAAATGACAGTTACAGACATATTTTGTGGGAAAATATTTATTTAGCTCCGAGGCCTTTTAATATTTTTTATTTGCCAAACTCCATATCTCCCCAAAAAGAAGCGCCCGGACAGTTCTCTAAAAAGAGCACATATCCGGACGTTTTCTACATTATATCCCCTCCAATAAAACACCTTGCATAAATTATGCAGAAAGAACCTAAAGTTCTACTTCCGTTACTACTTCACCATCAAACAAATTAATGACACGCTCTGCATAGCTCGCATCGTGTTGCGAGTGGGTTACCATAACGATGGTTGTTCCTTCACGATGAAGTTCACTAAGTAAAGCCATCACTTCCTTACCGTTCTTGGAATCCAAATTACCCGTAGGCTCATCGGCCAGAATCAGTTTCGGTCCGGCCACCACGGCACGGGCTATAGCTACACGCTGTTGCTGACCTCCGGACAACTGTCCGGGAAAATGCTTGGCCCGATGGGCAATCGCCATACGATCCATCACCTCCTGTACTTTCTGTTTACGCTCAGCTGCTGGCACGCCCATATAAAGTAACGGTAACTCGATGTTCTCATAAACGTTGAGCTCGTCAATCAGATTGAAACTCTGGAACACAAATCCGATAACCCCTTTACGCAGACGCGTACGTTGTGACTCAGTATATTGCGACACTTCGACTCCGTCCAGATAATAGGTGCCCGAAGTAGGATTATCGAGCAAACCTAAAATATTCAGAAGCGTAGACTTTCCACAACCGGATGGGCCCATAATCGCCACAAACTCACCTTTATTCACTTCGATACTGACATTGTTCAATGCCCAGGTTTCCACTTCTTCCGTACGGAATACCTTTTGTAAGTTTTCTGTTTTAATCATTTTATTCATATTTATAAGGTTATTTTATAACTTAATTCAATCTTTTCTAGGATACTATACCTTGTCTCCTGTCTTATTCTGTTTTCAGGAAACGTAAAAGACCACTTCGTAAAAGAAGCAAAGCCTGTAGTCCTACCATAACGATAACGATGGCCAGCAGTACACCCAAAGGTAAAAGCAAATCAACAACCGACAAGGATACACGATAAGCAAACTGTTCCAGCCATCGGTTGATTCCCCACAATGCCAAAGGTACTCCGATCAGATAAGCTCCCAAGTCATACCAGAGAAATGGTTTGAGCCACAACAAAAAAATCTGTTTAGCCTCTGCCCCATATACTTTTCGGATAGCCATCTCACGCAAGCGTTGCCGCAACGCATACCAGGATATTCCAAACACTCCGAATGCCGTAAGCAACAAAGCGATAGTGGCATATACCGTCAAGATACGGAAAAAGGAAAGGAAACGCGTATTCCGTTGCAGAAACTCCCGGTGCATGTCGGTATACTGAAAAGGCGTATGATACAAATCCTCCCATACGGCTGCAATCTGCCGTAGGGTTTCTTCACAATGCTCAGGAGCCAGCCGGATCTGAAGACATGTGGCCTGTGCCAATTCTCTTTCGGGTCGTTGCAAATAAATAACAGCCGGCGAAATTTCATGTTCTAAGGAGTTGATTGGAAAATCCGGCACCACTCCGGCCAAAACATATAAGGAATCGGCTTTCGCATCAAACTCCCGCAAGGCATGTCCTATCGGAGAGATTCCGGGCGGAACCAGTGTACGCACATAACTTTCATTAACCAGAGCCGGATGCGTATAATTCTGCTCGATTTGCTTAAAAGTCGTGCCCGTAAGCAAACGCAGATTCAAGATGTCGAGCAATGTTGAGTCACTATAAAATTTCAACAGGAAAGCTGCCTGAGTCGTACCATCCTCATGGGGAAGTTCCAGCATACTCATCAGGGCATTCAGCACTCGCCCTCCCGAAGGGGTAGCCGTAATCACACCGGGAACTTTGCGAAGCAATTCCTCTCGAAATGGTGCCACCGGCGGTGTATCCCAATCACCGAATTCTATTCGATACTCATAACAGGAAGCGCGCTCCATTATCTGTCTTTGCTGCCGGGCTGCCACGACTGTAGCCAAGACCAATCCGCCTGTCACTGCAAACTGAAGCAGAACCAGAACAGCCAGAAAGCGACGTTTCTGCCGACCGCCAAAAGCCGCCCGATAATCGGAATAACCCAGACGAATCAGACGACGGCTGACATACCATGACGGTACTGTGGACAGCAAGAGAAACACAAAAAACAGCAAAGGCAGCATCTGACCACTAAAGAAGAAAGACAACTGCATGCGAGATCCCAAAATGGAATTAAACACTGGCAACACATCATGAATGATGAGTAAAGAAAGCAGGAAGGAAATCAGTACCGTAAGGAAAACATCACCAAACAATTGCAGGCGAATCTCACGTATGCTTCCTCCCATGAGCCGCTCCACATGAATCATTTTCAGTTGCTGCCACAAACGGCTCAAATTCATATTGGCATAATTACAACACGCCACAAACAGAACCAGCAGAGCTGCCAACAAACCGACATAGAGCAACTGTACCGGACTCTGCTGCAAAAACGGAAGGGGCTGCTGGTTGCTTCCTTCGGGCTGCACAAAATAAAGTTCAGACAAGGGTTCCACGTAATATTGTGTGTCACCGGGTTTCATCGTAACAATCCGCTCATTCTGTCGGATAGCCTGCTCTACCGCTTCGCAATCTGCACCTTTTCGGAGTTTCAGGAAAGGCACTCCTCCCCAGAAATCCGATCCCAGCCCGGTAAGCATATCCATCTTCAGAAATGCCTGCGGTTGTTCCTCCCACACAGCAGCCACCTCATACATCCGGGTTTCGGCACTGAGCGCAACTTGCACCTGTTCGCCTAGCGGATTCTTTTCTCCCCAAAGGCGCTCGGCCGTTCTGCGGCTCACGGCAATTTTTCCGGGAACCGTCAACACCTGCTTCAAGTCTCCAGCAATGACATGGAGCGGAAAAAAGTCTGTCAAAGTGGAATCCGCACCAATCAGACAAACGTCGGTATAATCCCGGTTCTCGATGCGGAGCAGAGGCTGACTATAAGTTTGAAGCCGTAGAAAACTTTCCACCCCGGGCACTTCCTGCTGAATCTGCTGCGGCACCTCGCCCAAAGCAAAGGTCACCTTCTGACCTTCCTCAAAGAAATTATCCTGTCGCAGCGCAAAAATACGGTCTTTATCCGGATTATTCTGCTCAATAAAATAATCATGCACGAAATAAGTAAGCAACAGATTGGTGCATGCCAGTCCCACCGAAAGACTGATTACGGCCACAGCAAAGAAAAGCTTGTTACGCCACCAGCCACGCAAAATCAGCCGAAACATTAACGGAAAATCCATGCCTCTTATCATTTTTTATTAATTACTTTTTGATAATGCTATTTTATCATTAGCAAAATGTATGCCAAACGCACAAACTACTGATAACCAACAACATTCCAAAAACAGCACAAAAAAATCCTGTGCGGAAACGCACGAAAAGCGTGCGCATCCGCACAGGCAGCACAAGTTACCTGAACGCCTCAACGGTTTTTTCCAACCAAAACAGTACCGTCAGTCCCCAAACCTTCGGCATCATACTGAAGCAACGTAGACTTACCGTTGTTATAGAACTTTATGGTACGCGTCTCGCCAGGAGCCAACCGCAGGTCCGGATTCCAATAGAGCGTACGCCGATAGTCTTTCACTTCGGGCAACGGACGCTTGCTGTAGTCGGGATGATAAAACTCATCGCAGATGGCAAACCCGTCGATCAGCAGATTGCGGTCGCGATAGGTCTGTCGGCGCAAGCCCTCGGGATAGCGGCGGATGTCCATCACCACATCGGGAATATTCGACTGCTCGTATTTCCAGTCGCCCCGCTCGCGCGGACAATAGTCGGTATAGAAATAAAGCTTGTCGATATAGGCCAGCGTGCGGAACTTTTTGATTTCTTCCTTCCCCCCGAATTCCGGATCGAACATGCTGCCGTCTTTCAGGATGTAGACGTTGTCGGGCTTACCGTTGATGGCCTTACCGTCATAACGCACCTGAATAAAATAGTCCGAATTGTCTACCCCCATATCGCCGATATAGGAAAGCACCGTCAGGTTGGGCACAAATCCGCGTACCCCTTCATATAGACAGTCGCCGTAGGGACAGGTCGCGAGCATGTTGGTGTCGGGAGCACTGTGATCGGCAATCTTACCCGTCATCTCCGCATCCGAATTGTTCTGACGTGTCGAGGTCATAGCGTCGGCATGCGTAGACCGATAGACACCGTCGAAACCGAAACGCCCCGTGTTCATCCCCAAATCCACCAGACGGTTGAACGCATCGCGGGCATCGACTACAAAAGCCGGCTTGCTGCGGTCGAGCTTGCGCAGGCCGCCCCGACGCGAACGGACCGTGACGGTGGGCAGCACATGATCCGCAAGCGAATCGGAAGCCAGGAAGATGCGGTCGAAAGGATCGTCGGGGCTCGCCGTTTGATAATAGGTGTAGGGCGCAGGCCAGTGGGGGAAAAAACGGTCGAGCTTCACATAATAGTCGGGCCAGGCCAGCTCGTCGCCATAGTTGTCAAAACGGTTGTCCAGCTTGTCGAGCATGCGGCGCACGAAACCTTTTTTCTTTTGGGCCACTTCGGCCGTATCGATCCGGTCGGTAGCCGACAGGAACAGGATGGACTGCCCGAAGAACCGGGGCGTGGGCAAATAGAAATAGCCGTTTTGCGTGGGCTGGGCGGATTCTACCAGAAACGTATCCTGAACATAATCGGCACGCAGCAGCACTTCGTGATCGAGCGTCGGGTAGTTACGACGATAATATTTCCCGGCCTTTTCGGCATCGGTCTGCTTCAATTCGGCATAACGTTTCAGGATATCCGTACGGTCGTAGTTTCGGTTGCCGTCGAGTTTATAGAACGGATAGACGGCTCCGGCCAGCGTCTGGTATTTCTCCGGAAGATAGCGCAACTGGAAATCGCTCATGCCCGACAAGTCTTCCCATCGCCAGCGGCGCCAACCCTGCACGAGTAGCAGATGATCCAGAGCGGCCCTATGGAGCGAATCGTCGGCCTCGAAATAATATTCCGGCTGTTCTACAAATCCTTTCAACTCACTGGCCAAAAGCAATTCCGTGAGCAGCGTTCCGCTGTCGTAGGTGGCTTCGCTGCCCGAAGCATCGCGCACGGCGAGCGACAGATGGGCGGGCACGGAAAGTCCGGGTGCCGACAGCGTCAGTTCGACAGGAGCAAAAGGGGCATATTCGGCCTGCAACCCTTCAATCTGCAGTCCCTGATCCGACGGTTGAAGATCCAGTCCGGCCGGCCGGACAAAGAACAGGCGATCGGCAAAGACACGGCCACGGGCATCGAAAACGGTCAGCTGGTTTACACCTGCGGGTAAAGCCCGGGCGGCGAAGGCAAAGGCGGCCGGAGCATCGCCCTCATGCACGGTCCAGACCGTATCGGCTACCATCTGTCCGCTGTGCAGCACATGAAGGCCCAAAGGGGTCCCGTCGGACAGGCCAGACGCCGACAGACGGACACGGATGCTGTCGGCACCGGCATCGACCTGCAAGGCGCATCCCTGCCCGCACACTTCGGGCAGACGGAACGTATGCGTGCGTCCGTCATAACGAACCTCGGCTTCGTAGCGCGCGCCGGCCCGGAGCGGCGGCAACACGGCTACGCCACGCCCGCGGTGCAGCGGACGGCTGCGGACCAGTTCCGTGCCCGCTCCGTCGCGGAAGATCACTTCCAGGTCAATCCGCCGGCCGTCGCGGTCGGTCAGTTCGTAAGCCAGCCGGCAGGGTAGTCCGGCCACCAGCTCGCCCCCCTCGGGGAAAAACGTCAGTATGGGCTCGGGCTTTTCCTTACTGCTGCGGTAGTAACGGCGCATGGGGCGCATGGTCATGTTCCGGTCGTAAACACCCGGCTCGGAAGGACGGTCGTAGACGGGAAACACGCGGCTGTAGAGTTTGTCATAGTCGGTGAAAAACTCATCGAGCATGCCCGCATTGTAAAAAGCATTGGCATACATATAACGTTGCGAACGGTTCAGCTCTACCGGACGCCGGCCCCAGTTGAGCATCCAACGCGTATAGGCGCGCAGTTCATAATAGCCTCCGTAGAGCGAATCGGCCAGGGCGAAGTTGCCATAACCCGTCGTGTCGTTTTCGAGCGGCACCTGCTGCCGTTCCACCAGATAACCGTCGGGCGTGAGCAGTTCCACATAGAGAATCTTGCTCAAATCGGTCGGGACCTGACGGTCGGAACGCACCACATAGGCTTTATACCAGATGGTATCGCCCAGGAAATAACACGTGTTGTCCAGATGCAGGTAGACTTTCTCCTGAGGCAGGGAACTGCCCGTGGAGCGTACCGTCTGGGTCAGACGGCTGATGGCGGCAAGTCCTTCGTCGGGCTCCTGCGCCCGAACCTGCTGCGGAAAAAGATACAGGCAGAGCCCCAACAGGAATGCCCGAAAAAAAGCGTTCAAATTCATAAATTTATTATTTTATTGCATTTGTTTCTCATCAGGTTTTTCGGCCTCCTAAATTACACAATCCAAGGCAAACGGGCAAATCTCCGCCCCGCGATTACTCACTCTTGATCACCTCGGCCGGCTGCGCACGGGCCGCACGCCACACACTGCGGCCAATGCAAAGCACCACAAACAATCCCAGCCCCGCAAGCACGGCTGCATAGAGCCACCAGGGCCAGGCCATGCGCTCCACATAGCGCTCCACCCAGCGCTGCATCGCCACGCTTCCCAACGGGAAGGCCACGACGCAAGCCGCCATCAGTAAGGCGAAATATTCTTTCAGGAACGAACGGAAAATGCCGGCGGCCGTTGCTCCGTTCACCTTTCGGATGGCTATCTCCTTGCGCCGCTGCTCACAGACCAGCGAAACATGGGCAAAGACACCGATCAGCGTAATCAGTACGCACGCCACGACGACCACCGTCAGCAACCGCTGCAGGGTGCGCTCGCTGTGCAGATAAGCTTCATAAGCCTCGTGCACGGTGGTCGTCTTCAGAAAGACGCCTGGCTCTTCGGCGTGCACCAGCGAATCGACAAAATGCTTCAGCCGGGCCGTTTCCGATTCGTCGAAGCGCACCAGAATGTCCTGCCCCAGGTCGACAGGCCTCCTGTCCCCGGAACCGAAAAAGATCGTCGGTTCGACCGGAACCGTGGGAGCCGACACATGAAAGTCGCGCACCACACCCGCGACGGTCCACTGGCCGACCTTCTTTCCCACCGGATCGGCCATGTCCAGCCTTCGGGCCGCCGTTTCATTGATCAGTACCGCCAGACTGTCGGCCTGAGCCGTCAGCGTCGTACCGGCCAGGAGCCGGATGCCATAAAAGTCCATGAATTCCTGCCCCTCGGGGATGGCGGCCAGCGTGACCGGCCCGGCATCGTCCGTCCGGCCGTCCCACGAACTGACCAGGACGGCTCCGGTGTTCCCCTGCGGCAGGAGCGAATAGAGCCGCTTCACTTCCCTGACATAGGACTGGCGGCGCAGTTCGTGCATCAGATGCTCCTGCAGCGGTTTCGAACCATAGCAGTTGACCGTGGCCCGTCCGTCGCGTTCGAAACCGATATCCGTGTGCGTCAGATGGTGCAATTGCAGCAACAGAAACGACAGGCAGAACACAACCAGCCCGCAGATGCCCAGCTGCAGGCCGAGACACACCTTCTGAAACGAAAACCGGCTCGGACGAATAGCGGCGGCCGGTTGCAACTGCCGGGCCGCAATCCGTCGGCAATAAAAGACGATGAGGACCCAGGCCGAGAGCAGCGTAACGGCCATAAGCAGCAGGAAGCAGACGCTGACCGGAAGGAGAATATCCCCCTCGATGCCCGACAGCGCGCAGAAAGGCCGCTCGACCACCTCCACAAGAATCATCCCCGACAGACCCGCGCCCGTCAGGATCAGAAGCAGTTCGGCCAGAAACAGCCGGGACAGTGCACCGCGCGAAGAACCGCAGGACAAGCGCAAGGCGAGTTCCCTACGGCGTACGTGTATCCGCGACACCAGCAGGGAAAGAAAATTCACCAGAGCCAGCACAATCAGCAGTAGCCCTAAAACGGAACACAGGCGGATATAGAGCATCGAAATACGCAGCCGGTCCTGAAACACCGTATAACGGCAATGGGTCAGAGGCTCCAGACGCAGCACGGGCTTTTTCCCACTATTCCATCGCTCGGCCGTATATTCCAGATTGCTGCCGTTCATGCGTGCAGCCAGAGCTGCCGTATCCGCTTCGGCACGCAGGCGCAGGCTGATGTAATAATCGCCATAAGAAGGATTGTTCTTTTCAGCCTGCCCCATCCCCAGCAGGATGGAGAACGGGAAATTGGTATGCCCGTCCCACCCTACCACGACGGCCGAAATACGCCAGGTCTGTCCCAGGCAATACAGCGTGCGCCCCAAGACATCGGCTGTGCCGAACAGCCGGCGCGCCCCCTCTTCGGTCAGGGCGGCTTCGTCGGGCCGGTTCAGGAAGTCCCGGCTGCCCTTCAGAAGCTGTACATCGAACAGACGGAAAAACAAGGAATCAGTACGGATGCAGCCGAGATTGACCTCTACGCTGTCCTGCTGCGACAGCATGACGGGAATCGGCCGATGCCAATAGGCCGCTGCCTCCTCCACCTCGGGAAAGGTGCGTTTCAACTCATCGGCCAATAGAAAACGATGTTTTAAACCGTCCTGATACGTACCCCAAACCGTAGACTCCTCCAAAAGATACATGCGGCCGGCTCCACGATGGAAACTATCAAACGTCCGCTCATAACGTACCCAGACGGCCGACAGGGCAAAACAGACAAAACCCAGGGCCAGACCGACCATACTGGCCGTCGTCTGGACTTTATACTTCATCAGGCTGCGAACAGCCGATTTCAAATAATGCAAAATCATCATATTCATACTTGTTTATTCCTATACTCCTATTCATTCTGATTTCAGATAACACCTATTCTTTATCACATTTCATTTATTCACTTTTAATGACTTCGGCGGGATTCATCCGGGCTATATTCCGGATCCGAACATAAACCACGGCCGTTACCAGCAAGGCCACAAACAGAATCAGACCGCCATAAAACAGCACTCCAAGCTCCACGAACGAAATATACATCCGGCTGTAAAGATTCAGCAAATAAGCGGCAAGCGGCAAGGCCAGAGCTGCGGTCAAGACAACCAGCAGCATATAGAAGCGGGCAAACAACCAGACAATCTGCCACACACCCGCACCGTTGATTTTCCGAATGGCAACTTCCTTGCGACGGCGCTCGGTGTCGAGCGTAATTGCCGAATAAATGCCCAACAGAACAATCAGCAGACAGACTGCTGCCATAAACAGAACGATTCCGCGCAACTTGAACTCATAGGCATGCTCCTGCCGGATATCATCCATCAGCGTAGACAAGGAAACAGCAACACTCTCGGGCAACATCCGGCGCAAGATACGTTCCACAGACGCGCCGACCGCCTCTGTCTGCCCTTCATAGCATTTCACATAACAATGTACTGTATCTGCTCCTAAATGCTCCGGAAGGAAAATATGCCCCTGTTCTCTAATGCTGAAATAATTATTTTCCAGAAAGGATTCGGAAACACCTGCCAGAGGATAACTATTAAGGAAATCATATAGGGTACTCCCCAAAGCCGGACGTCCCAAGCGCCGGTACAAAATCTCATCCACCACAACACCTTTTCTTTCTTCTGAGGGCTGTCCGGAAAGCAAATCCACGTGCATAAACCGGAAAAAGGCAGGCGACACATGCATCGTCTGTACATCCATGCAACCTTCATTAGTCCGACTTTCATCCGGAAACAAAACCGTACTGCAAACTTCTTCCAAATAATCCATTCCGGTCGTCAGCACATCCTCCACTCCGGAACATTTCCGGATCTCATCCACCAGCGCTTCTTTTGTACTATGATTCCAGAAAGGATAATCCAAAGACAGGCTCCAGATCCGTTCTTTGTCGGATACAGTCAACGTACCGAATATCGTGTTTGCCGTATATACGGACTGTAAATACAAGGCGGCGCCAAAAGCCAACAACACCCATCCGGCAAACAACTGAAGCACCAACGACAGATTGCGCCAGCGGTTTCCTGTATGCCTGCTCCGGTTCAGCTGCTGTGCGGCAAGCGTACGGCGCATCCGATAGACAACGCCCCAGGCCACGACACTGCATACAAGAAACAGTCCGAACAAATAAGTGGCCGTCTGAAGCTGAAGCTGACGCAGGTCAACCCGGAAAATCATCTCCAGCAACGTGAGCTGCAGGAAAGGCGACAACAGCTCAATCAGCAAAAAGGTAAAAAAGGCGACCAGCAACACCGACAGCACGGTCTGTACCAAAAGCATCCGGTACAAATCCCAGGAACCGGCTCCGTTGACTTGCCGCAAACGGCATTCCCGCACACGCATCCGGAAAGTTCCGAACAGGAAACGAAAAAAGTTAAGCAGCCCGGCCAACAAGACCAGGACACCCGCCGCCAAAGTCGAATTTGCCAGATAACGGGCCTTTCCGTCTGTCCATAACTGATGCCCCAGCTTATAAGCACGCAAGGAATAATCTTTGCCAAAAATACCGACTGCGGGATAGTCCTTTTGATTGAAATCCTGCACAAACTGATCTACAGATTGATTCGAAGGCAACAAAGCATAAGTATTCACCATTGTTTGGTAAGCTTCTTTCAGCAGACTCTCGCTGGCATTCACAATTAAGGCATCGAGCACCTGCAAAAAGTGCCAACTGGTATTTAAAGGCAAATCGGCCACAACAGCCCGGACGGTGAATTCCTGAGAATCGATTATCCGTTTTATTGTCTGCCCCAAAGCCTTGTCCGGACTGCCGAACAGTCTTCGGGCAGTATGCTCAAACAAAACCATAGAATTCGGTGCTTTCTTGACCTGTTCCCAGTCGCCACAAATAAACTCCGGTGTGAACACCCGGTTGTATAACGTGTCCGCTTCCCGGGCCGACAATTTATAAGGCAATGTCTTACCGTCCGATGCCGAAACCTCATAACTACGTGTTCCAGAATGCGTCAGATCACAGAACTCCACTCCCGGCATTTTTTGCCGCAAATATCCGGCCAGTTCGCCCGTAGTTGAAAATAATATCTCGTCGATCGGATCATAAAAACTGATTTCCAGAATACGTTCCTTGTTCGGGAAGCAGTCATCGGTGGCATAAATATAACGGCTGAAATACAGGCAGACGCTGAAGCAAAACAACGACACGGCCAACCCGATCAAAGCAATCAGGTTTTGCCACGGATGTTTCATCAGGCTGCGAACAGCCATCTTCAAATCATGGTAGAATAAAATCATAACTATTGATATTTTCCTGATATTCTTGTTTGTTTTACTTTCTTATTTTGTTTCTTATAAAACCATCCTTATTCACTTTTGATCACCTCGGCAGGATTCTCACGGGCCGCACGCCACACGCTGCGCCCGATACAGCCCATAATAAAAATCCAGACCAGTAGGAAAATGCCGGCATAAATCCACCACGACAAACCGACACGAAGCACATATTGTTCCAACCAGCGCTGCATGACAATCGTGCCCAGCGGAAAAGCAAAAGCCGAAGCTCCCAGAAGCAGCAGAAAATATTCCTTCAGGAAAGAACGGACAATCAGCCCGGCCGTTGCTCCGTTCACCTTGCGGATGGCTATTTCCTTACGCCGGCGCTCGCATGCCAGGACAACATGCGCATACACGCCAAACAGCGCGATCAGCACACAGACGCCGGCCATCACGCCCAACAGCCGCATCAGCATGCGTTCGGAAGCCAGATAGCCGTCGTAGGTTTCCGTGGCCACATGCAACGCAACGCTATGCCCCGCCGTCCGGCGGAACCATTCGCCGACAAAACGCTTCAGCTGGTCCGTATGCCGTTCGTCATAACGGATCAGGACATATTCTTTCGGCCCGGCGTTGTTTTCTGCAAGGATGATGATGGTAGGTTCGGCCGGAATGGTCGGTGCCTTGGTATAGAGACCGGGGACCACCCCGATGATCGTGCTGCTTCCCAGTTTTTGTCCGACAACATCCGGACAGTTCAGACACTCTGCGGCCGACTCCGTCAGCAAAACCCGGCGGCCGCCACCCGGCTCCATGCTGCCCCGAACCAACGGGACGGCATAGAAATGCAGAAAAGCTGGATCTGCATCCATCGCGTTGAGCACAAGCGGCTCGCCCTGAAAGCCTGTCGAGCCGAATTGCCCGTAACTGCCCTGGGGAAGCAGCGCATTGACACTCTCACAGACTTCCGCCACGTAAGGCTGTTCGCGCAGAGCGTGCAGGAAAGCGCCTTTCAGCCCCGCTTCAGGAACCACCAGCGAAGCGCGTCCGGCACGTTCAAAACCGATATCCACGGTATGGGTCAGGTAGGCCAGCTGACGGAACAATACGGCAAAACAGAACAACACCAGCAGAGCCGTCAGCAGCTGAAAGGCTATCGCCAGGCGCCCGAAGTCCGGCCGGCGGCCGGCAGACATTTTCCGGCTCTGAAGCGTCGCAACCAGCGATTTGCGCCTGTAATGGCCCATCAGGACCGCCCACACGGCCAACGAAACGAGCAACACACCGGCAAAATAGCTTAAGGCCTCGGGCAGCCAGACGGTTTCCACACGCGAAAGCTCCAGAAACGGCCGCTCCAGCCATTCCATCAGCAACAAGCCGACAAAACCGCCGCCCGACAACATCAGCAACAGCTCGACGGCAAACAGGGCAAACAGCCCCCACCCCGACGAACCGCAAACAACCCGGAGCGCCAGTTCTTTCGCACGGTTTCTCATCCGGCTCGCCAGTAAGGAAAAATAGCCCGTCAGGGCGATCACCATCACCAGCATGCCAACCCCGACAAACAGACGGATGTAAGCCTGCCGGATCTGATCCTCGTTCTTGAACAGCAGCTCATGACACGCCGTGATCGGGCAGAAATTCAGATCTTTCATCGGAAACCGCCCGACACCGAACGGCGAAACGTCCGGCATATCGCGGGCATCGGCCGTACGCAACTTATGGCGGAAAGCCACCGTATCGGCATCCTGCCGCAGGCGGAAACAAAGCAGCAGATCATTGCGGCTGTTCCGATCGCCGGAGGCCACACCGGTCAGCAGATCGTAGGGTATGTTGGAATGTCCGTTCCACTCCGAAACCACGGCCGTAACGGTCTTCTGGCCCCGGTTCTCAAGGTCGAGCCGGCGTCCCAGCACTTGATCCGTACCAAACAGCCGGCGGGCAGCAGACGGCGTCAGAGCCACTTCCTGATCAGAATGAAGAAAGCTGCGGCTACCGGCCAGAATCCGTACGCCAAACAGATTCAGGAAAGCACTGTCGGCAGAAATCTGATGGAGCATGCCCGGCAACTGCCGGCCGGCAACACCGACCGGAGAAAGTTCAAAAGCAGCCGCGGCCTCCACTTCCGGAAAGCGCGCCTCCAGCATCGAAGCAAAAGAACAAGAGCTCCACTGCTTCAGCTGATCATAGCCCCGCGTCCGCTCCCGGTACATCATATAGATGCGGTCGGCATCCGGATGGAAACTGTCGAACGTCCGTTCATAACGGAGCCAGATCAGGGAGTAGGCAAAACAGACAAAGCCCACGGCCAGCCCGGCAATGCTCAGAATGCTCTGCAACCGATGCTTCATCAGGCTGCGGAAGGCTATCTTCAGGTAGTGACGTATCATGGTTTTTCTATTTAATATCCATTTTGAATCCTGTTTATAACGAATGGAGTTTTGTTTTGAACAACAAGACCGGATCAAGACTGATTCGTGCTTGTTTTATTGTCGTCCTTACTCGCTCTTGATCACCTCGGCGGGATTCTCACGGGCCGCACGCCATACGCTGCGCCCGATACAGCCCATAATAAAAATCCAAAGCAACAGGAAGATGCCGGCATAAATCCACCACGACAAACCGACACGAAGCACGTATTGTTCCAGCCAGCGCTGCATCGCAATGGTTCCCAGCGGAAAGGCAAAAACCGAATCGGCTAAAAGCAACAGAAAATATTCCTTCAGAAAAGAACGGACAATCAGCCCGGCCGTTGCTCCGTTCACTTTGCGGATGGCAATTTCCTTGCGCCGGCGCTCGCATGCCAGGACAACATGCGCATATACACCAAAGAGAGAAATCAGCACACAGACGCCCGCCATCACGCCCAACACACGCATCAGCATGCGTTCGGAAGCCAGATAGCTGTCGTAGACTTCTGTCGCAATATTCAGTGCAGCATAATAAAAGTTCCGCTCATGAAACCACTCTTTTACAAAACGCTTTAATTCTTCGGTATAACGCTCATCATAACGGATTAAAACCCCATTTTTGGAATAAGATCCATCTTCCTGCCTTACAATCTGCAACAAGGTTGGTTTTACGGGTACAGTGGGGGCCTTCGTATAAAGATCGGGAACAATACCGACAATGGTATAACCGAAAAATGTTTGTCCGATAAGATCCGTCCCCCCCAGTTCATGCGCGGCAGACTCGGTCAGTAAACATGGTTTCTCATCCCCCGACTGCAAACAGCCCTGTGTCAAAGGAAGGTTATATATACGCAAAAAAACATCATCCACCCACAAATGATCAAACGTAACGTTTTTTCCATGAGCATCAGCAGAACTGATTATCCCGGAACGATATTGAGGAAGTAAAAAGTTGACACTCTCATCAGCTTCCCGGATATAGGGCTGCGCACGCAAATCGTGTAGGAAAGCACTGACAAACTCTTTCGGCACTTCCGACATAATCACCGATGCCCGTCCTACACGTTCAAAACCTATATCCGCTGTCTGACTCAGGTAAGTCAACTGACGGAACAGCACAGTAAAGCAAAAAAGCACCAACAGAGAAACCAGCAACTGAAAAGCCATACACATCCGCTGGAAATTCATTCGTCCGTCGGCCGGCATCTTACGGCTTTGCAAAGCTACAGTCAGCGATTTGCGACTATAACAGGCAATAATACAGCCGGCCACAAGCAAGGAACAAAGCAGCACCCCGATAAAATAAGCCAATGCCTCGGGCAGCCAGGCTGTCTTTACGTAAGAGATTTCCTGAAACAGTTTTTCGGCCCATTCCATGAGCAGCAAACTGATAAAACCGCCGGCCGAAAGCATCAGCACCAGTTCGGTTGCGAACAGGGCAAACAGTCCCCGGCGCGATGAACCGTTGACCAGACGCAGAGCCAGTTCTTTCGAACGGTTCATCATCTGGCTCACCAGCAAAGAAAAATAATCAATCAGAGCAATCACCATGACCAGCACACCAATCCATACGAACATGCGGATATAAGTCTGCCGAATCTGAATTTCATTCTTAAAAAGAAGTTCATAACTCTCCGTAATCGGACAGAAGTTCAGATTCTTCGCCGAAAAATCATATTCCCATAGAGAGGATTCCGAAACCTCCCGCGTATAAGCTTCCGTGTCCACCGCATGTAACTTACGGGCAAAGTCCGCAGTGTCGGCATCCTGGCGCAACCGGAAACAAAGCATACAATTTCTCACATACCATACATTTTTCGGGGTAAGTTTCATACCGGTCATCAAATCATAGGGAATATTGGAATGGCCTTTCCACTCCGACACCAAAGCGGTAATCGTCTTCTGGCACCATTCCCCCAAATCCAATTGTCGCCCCAACACCTTTTCCGTACCGAAAAGTTTCCGCGCCGCCGATGGTGTTATCGCCACTTCCCGGTCAGAATAAAGAAAGTTCCGGCTCCCCTCAAGAATCTGCACATCAAACAGATCCATAAAAGCAGTATCTGCGGAAAGCATCTGCAAAGAACCCGAGAACTGATTCAACTCACAATAAGGAGTAATCATATAAAACGCAGTTGCTGCTTCCACTTCCGGAAGCCGCTCTTTCATAATGGCGGCAAAAGGATAAGGAGCACTATGATTCAGCAAATATCCTCCAACAGGACTCTTCTTATACATCATATAGATGCGGTCGGCGTCCGGATGGAAACTGTCGAACGTCCGTTCATAACGGAGCCAGATCAATGAATAGGCAAAACAGACAAAGCCCACGGCC
Organism: uncultured Paraprevotella sp.; assembly: GCA_944320775.1. Taxonomy (GTDB): domain Bacteria; phylum Bacteroidota; class Bacteroidia; order Bacteroidales; family Bacteroidaceae; genus Paraprevotella. The sequence continues at coordinate 61,515 of CALUIV010000013.1, forward strand.
AGTCCGACAATACTCAGAACACTCTGCACCCGATGCTTCATCAGGCTGCGGAGGGCTATTTTCAGGTAGTGACGTATCATATTTCTTTTTGCAAACAATTATTTTTCCGGCGCTATGCGCTCATGATTATTTTTTTATCCTCTGTTTTCAGAACACCAGTTCCTCCACATCGCCAAAGTTATCATATCCTGTCGTAATGACCCAGTCGCCGGGCTGCAAACCTTCCACAATTTCATACTGCACGGGGTTCTGACGCCCGATCTGTATCGGCACCTTCACGGCCCGCGTCTTGTCGGCATTGAGTTTGTAAATCCAGCGGCCGCCCGTCTGCTGATAGAAATTGCCCCGGCCGACGACCAGCGCCCATTCCGGCTGTCCCAGCTCGATCTGCACCCGGAAACTCTTACCCAGACGAACATTCTCGGGCACCTCGTCCGTAAAGAGCAGATCCACATCGAACGAACGGTCCTTCACTTCGGGCACCACCCGGCTCACACGCAACGGATACTTCCGGCCCTGATAGGAAATCGTAGCCGGCAGCCCCGTGGTGATGCGGTCCACGTAGTACTCGTTGAGCGACGCGTGCACCTTGAAACGGTCGGTCACCTTGATCGTTGCGATCTGCTGTCCGGCCCCCACCTGCTGCCCGGGCGTCACGCTGACAAAACTCAACTGCCCGTCAGCCGGAGCACGCACCACCAGGTCGTCCAGCCGCCGGCTGCTCCGCTGCATCTTCTTCTCGCCACGCTCCCGGTCGGCACGGAGCAGTTCGCGCCGGATGCCGTTGAGCACCGAGTCGCTGCGCAGGCTTTCGAGCTGCAACTGCGTGGTATTCATCTTGTAGCGATACTCATCTTCCGACACCTCGAGCTGCGCCTTGCTGCGTATGCCCATCGCATACTCCTCCTTTTCCAGCTGATAGCTCTTGCGGATCTTGTCGAGTTCGTAGACCGCCGTCAGCGTCTGCTGCCGCAGCGTCAGGCTCTGCTGTTCCATCTCCAGTTCCTGCTGCCGGTAGGCCATGCGCTGCTTCTCCCACTCGTCGCGCTCATCCTCGATTTCGTGCATCAGCACCGTGTTGGCCAGCACCAGAATCGTGTCGCCCTGCTTCATCTGCCTGCCGTCTTCGGCCACGATACGCTCCACATTGCCCCCTTCGCGCGCGTTCACCATCAGGGTCATGATGGGCTGCACCACGCCTTCCACATCCACATACTCCAGAAAATCGGCTTCGACCGCCTGTGCCGTCTGTACCTCGTCGAGCTGCACCCGCAAGCGGCGCGGCCCGGCAGCCTGAATGAGCGCATAAACTACCAGAGCGGCCAGCACCACGCCGCCCGCCAGCGCATAACGGTAACGCACATACCAGGGTCTTTTTTTCAACTGTATATCCATAATATCTGTGTTTTTTTTCAGTTTAAGTAAATATTCTTTTCTATTGCCGCAGTTCGGCCTCCTCCAGTTCGTGTTCCAGCGGACGGTTCGTCCGGAAGTCGTATTGCGTCATGCTGCGCAAGCCGTAATAGAGCCTCCAGTAGGTCTCCATGGAAGAAATGTAGTTGCGCTGCGCCTCATCCTTTTCACTGGTGGCGGCATTCAGATCCAGAATGGTGGATTTGCCCGAAAGATAGAGTTTCAGCGCCACTTCGTAACGCCTCCGGGCCGTCTGCTCCGTACGGGCCGCAATGGTCACCTGGCGAGCCTGAAGATTGAACTGCCGCACCATCTTGCGCACGTTCTGCTCAAAATCGTCCACGGCCTGACCGACCTGCGTTTCGGTCAGTTCCAGCTGCGAGCGGGCCACGCGCACCCGTCCGCGTCCGCGGCCCCAGTCCAGAATCGGGAAGGCCAGCGACAGGCGCACATACTGCTGGTTCAGCGGGTCGCGATAGGAATCCTCAAACCGGCTGGCCGTCTGCGACAGTCCGAACTGCAGATACAAGTCGGCTTTCAGCCCGCGCGAAGCTTTAGCCGAAGCCAGGTTGCTCTTGCTCTCCAGAATGCGGCGCTTGAAGTTCTCGGGTTCGGGACTGTTTTCATAGGCCCGACGCAAGGCCTCGTCGGCCGGCACCTCGAAAGGCACGATGCTGTCGGTGGGAAGCACCTCGATATCCAGCCCGTCGGCCAGCCCCAGAAACGAGCGGAGCGTCTGCATGGCATCCTCCACATTCATGCGCGCCTGCATCACGCCCGCCTCCTCGTTCAGCTTGTTCACCTCCAGCTGCAGCATCTCGTTCTCCGTGATGCTGCCGATGCGATAGCGCCCCTGCGCATAGCGCCAGAGCGTATCGGCCGAAGCCAGATTCGAAAGGGCAATGCTCAGGTTGGTCTGTGCCGAAGCCAGGGCATAAAAGTAGCTGCACGTCTGCGATGCGATCAGCTCCAGCGTCTCGGCATACGACTTCCGGGCCTCACGGTAGCGCACGGGTTCGATGCGGCGATTCCATTTCAGACTGTTGTAGCCGAAAAACGACTGGTTATAGCCGATCGAAAAGGGTTGCGTGTTGTAAGAAGTGGTCCGCCCGCCCAGCTCGTCCATCCGGTTCACGGACGACTGGAAGAACAGACTGCCGCCCGTGAACCACACGTTCTGGCTGACGGTCAGCGAGAGGTCGGTGTTCAGCGTATTCTGCGCCCGGAACTGTTCCGTGCCGTCGGGCTGCGTCACGCGGTTGATCTGCCGGTTCAGATAGGGATCCGAAGTCAGGCTCACCTCGGGCAGATAGTTGGCCCGGAAAGAGCGGTAGTTCCAATAGGCCGAACGGTAGGTGTGCCGCGCGGCCTGAGCCTCGGGCGACGCTTTCTGGGCCTGCAGGATGGCTTCGGACAGCGTAAACCGACGCTTCTGTACGGGGGGCTGAGCCGAAAGTGGAAGCTCAACAAGCATACAGACCATAAGCAGAAGCAGGTACTGGCCCAACATTCTTTCATACGTCTTTTGAAAATAATCAAATGATTTCATAGAAAATTATCTTATTATTTTTCCTTACTACCATCAAAAACCATGCCAATAAAGTAACCAATTAATCATCAACAGATTACTAAAAAGCAGAAAGAAAAAGCATGTGCGATTCCGCACAAAAATCGTGCGAAACCGCACGTACAATACAAGCAAAAAAGCCTTATCTTTGCCGCGGGGATATTTTTGGAGTTGAGAGATGAGGGGTAAAGTTGAGGGATAAGGGTTGAGCGTGAAAAGATGAGGGTGGAGGGTGGAGAGATAAACGTTTAACGATAAAAAAGAAACAAAAACAAGAATCAAATAAAAAAGGAAACAATGGAAAAGAATGGAAAGATACTGATTATCGATGACAACGAGGACGTGCTTTTCGCCCTCAATCTGCTGCTCGAGCCGGTGTTCGAAAAAATCAAGGTCACGACGCAACCGGACCGTATCCGGCATTTTATGGAGACGTTTCGCCCCGACGTGATCCTGCTCGACATGAATTTCTGCCGCGATGCCATCAGCGGTCAGGAGGGGTTCGAATATCTGGGACAGATTCTCACACTGGACCCGCAGGCTGTCGTGGTGTTCATGACCGCCTATGCCGACACGGAAAAGGCCGTACGGGCCATCAAAGCCGGTGCCACCGACTTTATTTCCAAACCATGGGAAAAGGAAAAACTGCTGGCCACACTATCGTCCGCGCTCAAGCTCAGTCAGTCAAAGAAAGAAATCGGGCGTCTGCAGGAACAGGTGTCGGCCCTGAAAGAGGGCGACGAACTGCCCGAGCTGATCGGTCAGTCGCCTGAAATGGTCCGGTTGAAGGAAACTATTTTTCAACTGGCCGACACGCACGCCAATATTCTGATTCTGGGCGAGAACGGCACGGGAAAGGATGTCGTGGCACGCCTGGTGAAACACTGCTCACCCCGCCGCCACGAAGCGCTGATCACCATCGACCTGGGCAGCATTCCCGAACAGCTTTTCGAAAGCGAACTCTTCGGCTACGAGAAAGGAGCCTTTACGGATGCCCGGACCGCCAAACCGGGACGCATGGAAATGGCCTCGGGCGGTACGCTCTTTCTCGACGAAATCGGCAATCTGTCGCTTCCGATGCAGGCCAAACTGCTTACGGCACTCGAAAAACGCTGCATCACACGCCTGGGTGCCGTAGAATCGCGCGACATCGACATCCGCCTGATCTGTGCCACCAATGCCAATCTGACGGCGCTGGCCGCCGAGGCCAGTTTCCGCCAGGACCTGCTCTACCGCATCAACACCATCGAGCTCCACATCCCGCCCCTGCGCGAACGGGGCGACGACATCATCCTGCTGGCAGAACATTTTCTGAAGGGCTACAACCGGAAATATAAGAAGAACATCACGGGACTGAGCCGCGAAGCCCGAAACAAACTGCTGCGCTACGCATGGCCGGGTAATGTACGTGAATTACAACATGTATTGGAACGGGCGGCCATTCTGAGTCCCAACCAGGTGTTGCGCCCCGAGGACCTGGCCCTCCCATCCGACCGCAAAGAAACGCCTGCCGAAACCGACATCGAAGAACTGAATCTGGAACGGCTCGAACGCCGGGCCATCGAAAAGGCGTTACGTCTGGCCGGAGGCAACCTGACACTGGCTGCCGAGATGTTGGGCATCACACGCTTTGCGCTCTATCGAAAAATGAGCCGCTTGAATCTTTAAAATCCATCTACTCCGAAACATCCATAATCCTATGAAAACGTATACCTTTTATCTTGCCGCACACATAACAGGTATCGTCGGCTGCAGCCTGCTGGGTACCTTATTTTTGAGCCGTCACCTATGGTTCTCGGCTGTCGGATGCGCGGTGTTACTGCTGTATCTGGCCATGCGGCTCTACCGCATACAAGTACGGCAGACACGGATGTTGCAGCGAATTGTAGCCAGCGTACGGTCGCAATCGCTCTCCGAACGGATTCCTGCACCATTCGAAAACAGAACGATCGTACGTCTTGCCGGAGAACTGAGCCAGCTGCTTCAGGAACAAAAAGAAAAAATGCAAAAAGAAGAAGCCCGTTTCCGTTATTATGAACTGTTGCTTCAGGAAGTCGACACGGCGCTCATCATAACCGATGAACGGGGCATCATCGAATGGTGTAACCGGGCGGCCGAACAACTGATCGGTCGTGCTCCACGCCTGCCCGAAACCATCTGCCAGGCTTTGACGGATACGTGCGATGTGGTCCGCTACGAACATGCCGGGCGCACGCTCGATCTGGCCCTCTCGCAAAATCGGATTCAAATGCAGAACCGACAGTGCCGCATCATCAGCCTGAAAAATCTGCATGGCGCCCTGAACCGCACAGAAATGGAAGCCTGGCAAAAACTGATCCGGGTACTGACACACGAAATCATGAACTCCATCACACCCATCATCTCACTCTCAGATACACTCTGCGAACGGAGTACCGAGCAGCCAATCAGCGAATCGACCGCACAGACGATGCAACAAGGACTCTCCATCATTCACCGACGCTGCAAAGGCCTGATGGAATTCGTACAAAACTACCGGCGCCTGACACGTATCGCCCCACCGATTAAAACGCCTGTCAGCGTACAGGCTTTCCTACAGGATCTGCAACAGTTGTCAGGCGACACGAACGTATGTTTTATCGACGAAACGCCGGACGGCACTACCTGGAATGCCGACCGAGGACAAATGGAACAAGTCTTTCTGAATCTGCTGAAAAATGCCCGGGAAGCCTGCCGCAATTGTCCGAATCCGGAAATCAGGGTACATGCTTGTCTTAAGGCCAAACAGATACGTTTCACCGTAAGCGACAACGGCGAAGGTATCCTGCCTGAAGTGCGTGAACGCATCTTTGTACCTTTCTTTACGACCAAGCCCAACGGTTCGGGCATCGGACTGAGTCTGTGCCGCCAGATTATCACCCTGCACGATGGCTGCATCCAAGTACATTCCGAACCCGATCGGGGAAGTAAATTTATTCTGGATTTTCCGGAATAAAAACAAAATAAATACAAGCCAAAAATTTGTCTGCCGAACATTATTTCATATATTTGACCAATATAACTATGATTTTATCCAACAGAGACTTATATAAAAACGAAAAACATTCAAAACCAAACATCATGAAACGAAAATTCAAGAAACTCTATGCAATGACTATGCTCCTCAGTAGCTTCTTATGGGGAGCACTCCCGATGCTGGTAGGAGCAACTTTGCTCACCTCCTGTGAAAAACTGGAAGAACTGATTACAGGGATCGGAGATGAAGACGATTCGGAGGACGAAGATGGAATGGGAAGCGACTTGGAACCTTCAACTCCCGAAGAAGACACCAGCGACGGAGAAGCACCTTATTTCCGCTTCAAGACCGACACACTTTATCTGCCAGCCTATCAGGATGCCCAGCCTTCGCTGGAGTTTGAAAGCAATATCCGGGATGGATATTATACGCTCGAAAGTCTGAAGCACTATCAGGACTCAGCAGAATTTATCCAGGAAACTCCCAACTACATTCTGAGAAATCCGGAAGATTATTTCTACGGTGAGCAGTCGTCATTCTATCTCGAATGGTACGGCAACCACACATCACAGCCGCTCACCGACCATCTGCTCGTTTATCAACGACGTTATTATGAGGCCGGCGACACGCTAATTGCCCGGATTCCGATTGTACAAGAAGCAGGAGCTTATGTTACTCCCGAAATCAGCAGTACAAATCTAAATAGTGTTACCTTGAAACTGACTCCCCACAACGGAGCCATCGGCTACTCGCTCTTCGTTAGCCAAGATTCCATTCCGTTCTCTACTCTTATTCGGGAAGTGAACGAGGGATACGACAGCTATTTCAACACGACGCAATCTTTTTCCGGAGACTACACGCATACCGAAGAAAACCTGCAGGAAGCTACAAAATATTATGCCTACATCATGGCAGCCCACGAAACCTATAGCAGAGCGGGCATCACCATGATTTCCTTCACCACCCGAATGCGGAACAGTGACGACGACCTGGTGCTGGAAATGAACCTGAACCCCGTGAACAATTATACAGCTTATCTGCCTTTAGAAGGCCAAGTCAAAGGAATAATCGACTGGGGCGACGGCACCTCGGAAACGGTCGACGGCTATATCGGAACGTCCGGAGCGCTGAACCATCATTATGAAAACACGACCGATGTGACGTCCGTACAAATCAGATTCCGGGGCACTGCCGAACGCCTCAGTTCCGCATCCACCTATAAGGACTATATCTGCAATTCACTCACCGGAATCGTCCAATGGGGAAACACGGGCCTGAGTTCCATGAAACTGAGCGAAGTGCGTACGCTGAAAACCCTGGCCGCAGACACCCGGGGTGCACTGGCCAATCTGGACAATCTGGACGAATGTTTCTATAAATGTACGGCACTGGAAACACTGCCCGAAGGACTGTTTGCCTATGCCGGAAAGGTGACCGGTTTCAGCCAAACCTTCTACGGATGCACGGCGTTACGCTCCATTCCTGCCGATCTGTTCGCCGCAGCCAAAGGCGCCACCTCGTTCTACTACACGTTCTACGGATGCACGGCGCTGACTTCCATTCCCGAAGACCTGTTTGCAGAAAACACCAAGGTACATGACATGAACGTTACCTTTGGTGGCTGCACGGCGCTCGAAAGCCTCCCGGCCGGGCTGTTCCGCAACAACACGCAACTCAGCTCCATGAAGTCTACATTCGCCGGCTGCTCTTCGCTGACCACACTGCCCGAAGGACTGTTTGCAGCCTGCCGCAACATCGCATCCTTGGGCGAACTGCATTATCCCGGCTACAACAGTGCCTCGGGCATATTCTCCGACTGCATCGCATTGGAGCGCATACCCGATGACCTGTTCTCGGCCATGACCGGACTGAAGGATGCCCCCGGAATCTTTGACGGATGCACGGCGCTCACGGCCATTCCCGAAAGCCTGTTTGCCAACAACAAGGAACTGCGCACCATTAATTTTGCATTCTCCGGATGCCGGTCGCTCACCAGTCTGCCGGCCGGACTGTTCGACCAGAACCGCATGCTGCAAAGTGTCAGCAACGCTTTTTCCGGATGCTCATCGCTCACCGGCGAATCTCCTTATACGCTCGTAAACGGACAGAAAGTTCACCTGTATGAACGCGACAGCTATCCGGACTACTTCCTGGAAATCACCCAACGCAGCAACACATTCGAAAACTGCAGCCATTTGTCCGACTACGAACAGATTCCAGACATGTGGAAATAAAAAACAATTTTAAATGATAAACCGCCTAAAAGTTCTATATACCCGAACTTTTAGGCGGTTTTTATTCTTATTGAAAAAAAATTTTTCAATGTTCTAGAAACAACGTGCAGACCCGATCCTGAAAATCCCGAGCCGAACGCGCCTTGCACTGTCCCTGATTCATGATACAGAAAGCCAGCCAATGACC
>CALUIV010000014.1 GCA_944320775.1 uncultured Paraprevotella sp.
GATAATTTTAAGTTATCGGTTATTCATAATTACGTTTTTTATCAATATTTACTCTCATCATATATAGTATTTCGTTCTTTTGCGAAACTTAAATAAGATCAGAAATGAAAGAAACAATTGAAAAGCAGAGAAGAAATACTACTATTGAAGAGGTTATTAATGACTTTTTGTCTCACTGTAAATATGAAAAAGGATTAAGTGAAAAGACAATAAAAGCTTATAATGTAGATTGTAATCAACTGAAAGCTTTTATATATGAAGATTTCCAAATTAGTCACTTCATACTTATAACCAAAAGCATGTTGAAAAGCTATATACAAGTTATATCATCCTTTAAACCTAAAACAGTTAAAAGAAAAATTGCATCCTTAAAAGCTTTGTTCTCATATTATGAGTATGAAAATGATACATACGTAAATCCTATAAGAAAAATCAAACTTCAGGTTAAGGAGCCTAAAGTACTTCCTACTGTTATGCAAAGCAATGAAGTTGAAATGATTCTGAGATATTTTTATAAGACAAGAGAACAAAATACAATATGTAATAACTATACATATTTGGCGAGGACACGTGACGTATGTGTCATAGAGCTTTTGTTTGCTACGGGGATCCGTGTAGCAGAGTTGTGTTGTCTATTATGCAATGATGTTGATATAGAAAACGGAAGTATAAAAGTTAATGGTAAAGGAAGTAAAGAAAGAGTGATACAAATCTGTTCACCAGATGTGCTTGCTATTTTGAAGGAGTATAAATCTTATGCTAATCCCCAGACTTATTTCTTTATTAATCGTTTGGGCAATAGACTTTCAGAACAATCTGTGAGGCTGCTTATAAAAAAATGTATAAAGGATTTACAAATGACAAAAAAAATAACTCCGCATACATTTAGGCATACATTTGCTACATTATTATTGGAAAAAGATGTTGATATAAAATATATTCAAACATTATTAGGACATAGCAGCATTGTAACTACACAAATATACACGCATGTAAATCTGAATAAACAAAAAGAAATCTTACTTAACAAACACCCGAGAAATGAACTAAGACTTAAACCTAGTGTAAACGCAAAAGCCGAAAATGATAAATGACTTGAATACGGACTTCCTATAAAAGATTATATATTTTCACCAATATAACGTATAATTCAATTAAAATCGCTATATTTGTAAAATAACAAGCGTTAGCTCTGGTATGCTCATTGCAGAAATGCGTGGGGAAAGGCGGTCGGTTTCGGTCGCCATTTTTTACAAAAAAGGAATCATTAAATGAAGTATGTGGCAAACAATACTATTCTTTATGAGAATGAAGAATATTGCCATTATAAATGAATAAATATTGTTTCTTTCTATAATTATAAAAATAAGGAATATTCTCAGAATATATATAGGTAGACTGAAAGACAATCGATTCTACATAAAGTTTTTAAGTGTTATTCTTTCGGAAGTGGATGTGGAATACGAACAGGAATCAGAGGGTTTCTTTTATATTAACACATTCTTCATTTGATATTTCAATAGAAAATCCCTATCTTTACCTCGTTGGAACAAGGCAAATTCCTATCGGAAAAACATAGAAATGAAGCAGGTGCAGAACTGGGTGCTTTTCTTTGATGATTTTTATAACAGGCTGAATTTCAGTAGTGATTAAAAACTCCGTTAGTCCCGTACGCACCGCCAGTTTACAAAGCAAAATTAGGAAAAGCTCTGATTCACAATAGAATCAGGGCTTTTTTCGTTTCCGGGCGGAAGCAGAGTCTGGTATTTTGGGCTTAATACATTTACTTGTTTTTAGGTATTGATTTGTCTATACAGAACATTTATCTTCGCATTTGGAATAAGTTCTTATTTTGAAGAAAAATGTTTTATCATAAAAAGAAAATAATATGAGAATTAGCAGTATTTTAGGACGTGAAATTTTGGATTCACGGGGAAATCCAACAATAGAGGTTGAAGTGACTTTGGTTTCAGGGGTTAAAGGCAGAGCTTCTGTACCGTCTGGTGCTTCGACAGGTGAGCATGAGGCTTTAGAATTGCGTGATGGAGACAAAGGTCGTTATGGCGGTAAAGGAGTGTTACAAGCTGTTTCCAACATTAATCAAATCATAGCTCCAGCCTTGATCGGTTGGTCTGTTTTAGATCAACGGGCAATTGATTATAAAATGTTAGAATTAGATGGAACACCTACCAAATCTAATTTAGGTGCTAATGCTATTTTAGGCGTATCTTTGGCTGTAGCACATACTGCAGCTGCATATTTAGGAATTCCACTTTATCGCTATATAGGTGGAGTAAATGCCTACGTTTTACCTGTACCAATGATGAATATTATTAATGGAGGATCACATTCGGATGCTCCTATTGCGTTTCAAGAATTTATGATTCGTCCAGTAGGGGCTCCATCTTTCCGAGAAGGTTTACGTATGGGAGCAGAAGTGTTTCACGCTTTGAAACAAGTATTGCATGATCGCGGACTGAGTACAGCAGTGGGTGATGAAGGTGGATTTGCACCGGCTTTAAATGGAACGGAAGATGCACTTGATTCAATAATAGCGGCTATTAGAAAGGCTGGATATGAACCTGATAAGGATATTCGAATAGGTCTGGATTGTGCTTCTTCTGAATTTTATAAAGATGGGATTTATGATTATTCTATTTTTGAAGGTGAAAAAGGCCGGAAACGTACGGCTGAACAACAAGTTGACTATTTGGAAGAATTGGTATCTAAATATCCTATCGATTCAATCGAGGACGGAATGAGTGAGAACGATTGGGCTGGTTGGAAATTATTGACTGAACGAATTGGAAATCGTTGCCAATTGGTCGGCGATGATTTATTTGTGACCAATGTGGAGTTTCTTGCAAAAGGAATTGAACTAGGGTGTGCGAATTCTATTCTTATTAAAGTAAACCAAATCGGTTCATTAAGTGAGACTCTGGATGCGATAGACTTGGCACATCGGCATGGATATACTACAGTAACGTCACATCGTTCGGGTGAAACAGAAGATACGACAATAGCCGATATTGCTGTGGCAACAAATAGCGGGCAGATTAAAACGGGATCGCTAAGTCGGTCTGACCGTATGGCTAAGTATAATCAATTGTTGCGTATAGAAGAAGAACTTAATTGTTTGTCTGTATATGGTTATCATAAATTGAAATAACCGTATTATGGAAATGTTGAATTCGCATTTCAAATGAAATGATTTTGAGCATAGAGCGAATCTGTCTTCTGGTAAGGGGATAGATTCGTTTTTGTTTTGGCTTGATTCTGTTTTGTTTTTTCGGCATGTAAAAATCAAGATATTGTTTTGCTTTCGTGCTGAAAAAGCTTATCTTCGCAATAGGAGAAAGTCCGTTTTGGCGGATATAATTATGCTTTAACCATAAAATTTAGAGCCTATGATGTTGTTTGCTCTTTCATTTTCACTTCCGATAGAGGATCCGATTCTGAAGTTTTTGATTATTTTAATCATTATATTGTGTGCTCCATTGTTGTTGAATAAGTTGAAGATTCCACCTTTATTGGGGTTGATCATTGCAGGTGCTGTGATTGGACCTTATGGTATAAATTTGGTATCTCGAGACAGTAGTATTATTATGTCGGGAACAGCCGGATTGCTGTATATTATGTTCTTAGCCGGCATGGAAATTGATATGAACGACTTTAAAAAGAACAGTTTGAAGAGTCTCACTTTTGGAATGTACACTTTTTGGGTTCCGTTGCTTGTCGGTACTGTTGTCGGAAAATGGATTCTTGGTTTTTCGTGGATGACTTCTGTTCTGCTGGCCAGTATGTTTGCTTCACATACTTTGATTGCTTATCCGATTATCAGTAAATATGGTATTGTACGGAATCCTGCAGTTGGAATAACTGTTGGAGGTACGATGGTGACGGATATGCTGGCACTTTTAGTCCTGACAATTGTTGTAGGTATGACTACAGGTGAAGTAAATACTTTGTTTTGGATACGCCTGGCTGTTTCTATTATTATTTTTACAGCTTTAGTCATTTTTGTATTCCCGCTAATCGGACGCTGGTTTTTTAAGCAGGTAGATGACTCTATTTCGCAATATATATTTGTCTTATCCTTATTGTTCTTTGGCTCTTTTCTGGCACAGCTTGCTGGTATCGAGGGAATTATCGGAGCTTTTTTATGTGGGCTGGCTTTAAATCGTTTGATTCCACGCAGTTCTCCTCTAATGAACCGTATTGAATTTGTTGGTAATGCTATATTTATACCGTTTTTTCTTTTGGGGGTAGGAATGCTTGTTGATTATCGAGCCTTTTTTAACGGATGGGAAACTATTGAAGTTGGTTTGGTTATGATAATTGTTGCTACAGGAACAAAATTTATAGCAGCTTGGTTGACACAAAAAACATTTCATTTTTCGTTGGATCAACGTCGTGTTATCTTTGGGCTTAGTAATGCCCAAGCTGCAGCAACATTAGCTGCAGTAATGGTTGGTTATAATATTATTCTTGGGACTGATGTAAACGGTCAACCTGTTCGGCTATTGAATGAAAGTGTTTTAAATGGCACGATTTTAATGATTTTGGTTACTTGTACAATCGCAACTTTCGTTGCTCAAAAAGGAGCACAGAATATCGCTCTTCATGAAATAAAGAATACAGAAGCGCATTCTTCTGAAAAGACAAGGTTGAGGGAACATATATTGATTCCGGTCAGCAATAAAAATACTGTAGAAGAATTGATTAATTTGAGCTTGGCAATAAAGTCTCCAGCAAATAAGGATGGGTTGTATGCTTTACGTGTCATTAATAGTAACGAATCTGACGAAGCAGAATTGAAGCGATCTCGGACTTTACTGGACAAGGCTGTCCATACAGCTGCAGCTGCAGATGTGCATGTGCATGATTTGATTCGTTATGATTTAAGTACAACGAATGCTATTACTAGTGTTGTTTGTGAAAATGGGATTACTGATATGGTGTTAGGGTTGCATCAGCATAAATCAATTCCTGCAGACTTTTTAGGTAAAATTGCAGATGGTATTTTATGTTCTAATGGGGTTAATACATTTATTTACAAATCAATGCAACCTCTAGCAACAATCAAAAGAAATATATTTCTAATGCCTCCAAAGGCAGAGAAGGAATTGGGCTTTGTTCATGTAATGCGTAAAATAAAGACAATTATAGCTAATACAGGTGCTCTCAGTGTGCTTTATGGTTCGCATGAAAGTATCGATGCTGCAAAAACATTTTTTGGTAATGATGCCGAAGTGGAGTATCGTGAATTTGATGATTGGAATGATTTCTTGATTGTTTTTCGCGATGTGAAATCAAATGATTGCATGTGGGTATTCCTTAGCAGAAAAGATGGTGTGTCATATCATCCTGTTATGCCTAAGATTCCGGGATATTTGAATAAATATTTTCGTCAGAACAATTTTATTCTTGTATATCCCGAACAAGGCAATCCGATGGAGAACGGTCCGTTCCTGATTTAAAGATTATCTTTTTCAAATTTGTTTGTTTTGCCAGTTAGAACGGTGGAGATAAATCAAGCAGCTTAAAAGCAGGATGGAACCATAAACATGTTCAGAGGTCCAGCACCAGGCTACGTCTAGTTTCAAACAGAGTATAATTATGGTAATGTATATTGTATAAATAACCAATGTAAGAAGTTCTAATAAAAAAGCTATTCGGGTATTTCCCGTACCAGAAACAGACTGAAAATAGATATTTGCAGGAGCAATAATGATCGGAGTAGTACAAAATACCCACAATGAGGGCTTTGAGGCTTCTTTTAAGTCTGTAATATCAGTATATATACTGAGAATGATATCAGGGAATAATGCAAACAGTATACATAAAGGTAATACGATTGCATATGCGAGCATGATATGTTGCCGTATGGTAGTAAGAACTGTGTTGCTTTTTCCGGCACCGATCAAATTACTTACCAACGAACCGCAAGTAGAGGCGAATGCCATGATGATCATGAAGGTTATTCCTGATACGTTTCTAATAATATTCGTGATGGCCAACGAACGTTCACCTAAATGTTCGATGTAGAGAAAGAATACAAACCAGGTAGAGAGCGATATGAAGTTCTGGATCATGGTCCATAAGGATATGCTAAGAATGCGTTTCAGTTTTTTATAATTGAAACGGCTTGCTTTATTTAGGCCATATTTTTCAAGATCGACATGACGTATTGTATAGACAATAAAAAATATAACGGAGACAAGTTCTGCAAGAGAAGAGCCAATTGCAGCACCGGCTATGCCTAGTGCAGGAAAACCAAACTTTCCGAAAATTAGAATATAGTTGAAGACAATGTTAGAACAAACCATGACTAATGAATTTAAAGTCAATGTCTTGGTTTGAGTTGTTCCAACAAAGAAGGCTCTGAACATCACCCCGACAAAAGAAAAGAAAAAACCGAAAATACGCCAATCAATATAACTTTGAGCGGCGTCATATATATTGGGTGAAGAAATGATTTTCGGCAGCAACCAAGGAGAAAGCAAACGTGTCAGCAGAAAGGCTGATGCTGCCATCAGTATCATAAAATAGACACCTTGATAGAATATGTCGCCAATTTCTGCATAGTGCTTTTCGCCATTACGTCGTGCGATCAGTATTTGAGAACCGATGCTGAATCCAAAACCAATCATAAAAATGGCCATGTAATAAATGCCTGCTATGGCTGAGGCTCCTAACTCGATCTCGCCAACGCGTCCAAGAAAGGCCGTATCGGTCATACCGATCATTTGTTCCATGATCAGGCTAATGAGGATGGGATAAGCAATCGTTAGAATTTCTTTGCTGCTGTATGCTTGAGTGGATGTGTTCTTTTGTAGGAACATGACAAAATGAAATAAAAATATCCCCACACTGCATAGAATGGTTTAATAAATTCAAAGGCAGAGTAGGGATAAAGGTTTAGCAGTTTTTCTGCCGTGTCTGGCTTATTGTTAAGAACAATTTTTATCAGTTATTGAAGTAGTAAATGAAAATAGCAACTCCCTCTAGGGCTTTTTTGCCGCTTTCTTTGATTTCTATGGAGAATTTGATTTCAGCTTTGGCTGCACCTCTTAGATTAACTAAAGACTGAAGACTGGTTTTCAGACGAATGCTGTTTCCGCTTAGAACGGCTTGTCCGAATTTCATTTTGTCGATTCCATAATTAATCATCATCTTCAGATTGTTCACTTCAATAATCTCATTCCACATATGTGGCAGTAAAGATAAGGTGAGATAACCGTGAGCAATAGTACTTTTGAATGGGCTTTCTGTTTTGGCACGTTCTGTGTCAACATGGATCCATTGATGGTCTAGAGTTGCATCAGCAAAAAGATTGATGCGTTCCTGACTTACTTCAATATATTCTGAAACGCCTAATTCCTGACCAATGTACTTTTCAAATTCTTCATAAGAATTGATAACGAGTTTACTCATGTTGATAATGTTTAGAGATAGATTGATTTTTATAGTGCAAAAGTACACTTTTTTTGTGAAAAAAAATAGTTTTTATTTCAAGGGTTTCATTTTAAAGTCTATAAATTTTCTAAATAGTAGTATATGGATAAGTCGGTTTCTGTGTGAAAAACATTATCTTTGTGAAATGCTAAACCAAGGAAATGAGAAATCGGTTTGATAATATTTGATAATAAAGGTACCGATTTGTTTGTATGAGGAGTTTTTTCATCTTGTTACTGTGGCTGACGACTTGTATTTTCAAGGTATCAGCCCAATTGCATCGGAGCGATTCGCTCACGGTGCATGGTCTTGATTGTATGGAAGTTCCTTTTTCAAATGATAATCGTGTTGTTCTTTTAAAGAGTGGAAAAGAGAAATTTGATGATATGCTGGCAGCTATCAGTCAGGCGAAACATTATGTTCATCTGGAGTATTTTAACTTTCGTAACGATTCTATTGGTAATGCTTTATTTACACTTTTAGCGCATAAGGCTAAAGAAGGGGTACGGGTACGAGCTCTTTTTGATTATTTTGGAAATAAAAGTAATAATCGTCCCTTGAAGAAACATGATTTGAATAAAATCCGTTCAGCCGGTATTGAAATTTATGGATTCGATCCAATTGTTTTTCCCTGGATTAATCATGCCTTGCATCGCGATCATCGGAAGATTGTCATTATTGATGGAAAATTAGTTTATACGGGAGGGATGAATGTAGCCGATTATTATATCAAGGGGAAGCCTGAATTTGGTGAGTGGCGTGACATGCATATGCGTATTGAAGGAGAAGCCGTTTCTGTTTATGAGGAAATTTTTAATGATATGTGGGAGAAAACGACAGGTAGATTTGTGCAGCCGGATTCTCTCTTATTGGCAGATATGGCCCATGACCGTTCGGATTTTCAAGGTTTAAAGCAAGATACGACGCCAACTGCAGGTAAAAAGTTAATTGGGGTTGTTGATAGGGTTCCTAAAATACGCCCTCAGATTATGCGGGAAGCATATTGTGAGGCAATAGATAATGCTCAGGTCCAAATACAGATTGTCAATCCTTATTTTACATTGATCAGAAGTGTACGTAAAGCTTTGAATAGAGCATTGGATCGGGGAATAAAAGTAGAAATTATGGTTTCCACGAAATCAGATGTTAAACTTATACCTGATATCGTCGCATATAATGTTCATAAATTGATGAAACGTGGAGCCGATATTTATTTCTATGAAACAGGTTTTCATCATACTAAAGTAATGATGGTTGATAGTTTATTTTGTACAGTAGGTTCAGCTAATCTGAATAGTCGGAGTTTGACTTTTGATTATGAGGTTAACGCATTTGTTTTTGATTCTTGCACAACGAGAGAACTACAAAATGTTTTTGAGGAAGACAAAAAAAACAGCACACGTCTGACGCCTGAAAACTGGAAGAAAAGAACTTCGTTTGGACAGCGTTTCCGTGGCTGGTTTTTTCGTTTCCTGATTCCACTGATTTGATTCCTTATTAAGGACGGATAATGTCCATCATCAGATATATATCTTTTTCAGATATATGATAGGAATAAAGAAGGGAAAGGTCTTCACAGAATTTGTTTTCCCAATCTGAAGCTGATTTCAAGTATAATTTAATGAAAGTTTTATAATAATCAATGGCCTGTGGTATCTGTCCGAGTATCCAAGCTGTATGGCCTGCATTGATATAGTCTTCCCATTTTACTTTGGGATCGTTGATAATTTTTTGATAATATTTCAATGCATTTTCGGGTTGATTGGTTTGTAGATATGCCCAACTGATGATGCGTCTCGCAAAAAGCTCTTTTTGTCCCATGTATTCTAGTTTGAAACTTCTTTTTAGAGCCTCGTCAAATTTTCTTAGTTGAATCAGGCATAAAATGATTTCCATGGTGATTTCCACCTTGTCGGGTTCCATTTCTTCCAATTTCTCCAGGCATTGCAAACGTAAATCGGTGCGTCCGATTTGTTCGTAGCAATGCTGTTGTTGATTCAGAATCCATTCTTCGTTAGGAGAAAGCAAATCTGCTTGTTGATAATATTGTAAAGCCTTGTTGAAATGTCCTGTTTTTTGATAGGAAAGTCCTAAGTTCTTAAGATACTTGGCCGTAACTTCATTGTTTTTGATGATATCTTCCGTATATTCAATTACCGTTTCATAATGTTCCTTTTTTATCAGAAAATCGGCCATTTCCTCTGCGAAGGAAATAGAATAGATGATATCACGCAAAATCTGATTATCTGTGAATAAACAATTGTGTTTGAATGGATTATAAAATTGAGATTTAAATGTATAGAAATAAAAAAATCGATAAAGACATTGGGTCTCATTTTTCAGTATTCCTTTGATTGATTCTTTTGCTGTTTTTTGTGGATATGACTGGTCTTCCAACATTGAAGATAATTCGTTCATTAATCCGTTAGAATTTAGTGTAGGAAGTATGTTGATCAAACAAGCCATACCATATTTGTCAAGATCTGAAAGTTGAGCTATTTTGTCAAACAGGGTAGATAAATTTTTTGTTTTATCGTCTTGATCGTTGAATGAATGGTAAATGTCGGGATGTTTTGTATAAAAAGGCCAAAACCAGTTTGTGAATTTATGAAAGAAAGGAAGATTGCACATGCTTTTAAATACTCCGGTGTTAATATCAAGGCCTTCTTCGTTCATTTTCATAATTTTTTGCATGTTGTCCTGTAGCTTCTTCTCTTGCTTACTGTCTAGATTAGTCAACAGATCATGAATATCCATATTTTTGTCAATGCCCATTTTCTGGATTTGGGTCCAGTTACCATTCATAAAAGTAGGCATGATTTTTTCTTGTAGTTGTTGTTCTGTCTTTTCTGTTTTCTGACAAATAATTAATTGTTTCTGTAACTGTATAAGTTCAGATTTTAATTGTTTATTCTCTTTGGTTACGAGAGATATTTTATTGATAATATCCCTGTTACAACAAATTTCTTTTTCATGTCTTTGGCATATAAAATAAAATATAGTCAAGGCATGGCATCGAATTTCATCTGTAGGACTACTCAGAAAATATAGTATGATTGCGAATTTTTGTGGATCAAATCCCTCTAAGAGGTTGAGTAGTAGGGCTGAGAGTAAAAATCTTTTTTGAATATCTTCTAGTTCTGCTATAAGTTCTGCTATTTTCCGTGCTTCTGTCTTATCATAGATTGGTGCGGTCCATAGATAGTTAAACAGTGTTTCCAGATTTTCGGTCAAATTGGGACTTGCGGCAGGTTCATTTTCAGATTGTGATGAAGCTTCTGACTGTATGCGAATATGTTTGATCAACGTTTCAAGATCAAATCTGTTTTGCATGTCTATAGCTTTTTTGAGTGTTTCTGCATAAATACCTGTACCGTTTTTTTGTTTGTAGCATCGTGTTGCTTTAGTTAATAAGATATAGCTTCTCTGCAGTAATCCGTCATGAATCAAGGATCTTTGGGGGTCAACTCCCCCTTCTGAAATAAAATGCAACATCATTTCATAAGTGCTCTCAATACTTTCCTGTTCTATGGATAGTGTTGGATCATTTAATTCCATACATATTGCTTTGAGACAGGATAGTGCATCTTTAAGATGATAATGTTTCAGAGCTTCCAGACAGTTCTGTTTAAGTATGTTGAAATTATCTTGATTCATATTTTATGACAATTATCTGTTTTGGAGGTTATACATATACATGGTTGAGGATAGAGTGTCTTTATAATCTGATGGAATCAGGTTTCTGCTTTTTAACCAGTCTATAGCTATCCGAATTTGTTTCTCTTTAGGGAGTTCTGCCTTTTTAAGTGGGACTACTTTTATGGAATCGGCAACTTGTTTAGGAGTGTCGATTAAATATAGGAACTTGCTTATAGTATGGCTGCTGATTTGTTCGTTGAGCTGATCTACAGCCATATTATACCCTGTTATTAATTTATTTAATTGTATGTTTCTATTACTATCATTTAATGCTTCGTTTCGAATGATAAAAGCGTTTAGAAATATACTGTCTTTTGATGTGTCGAATAAACTTCTGTTTCCTTTTTGTAAAGTACGCGTTGCATATGGTTCAGGCAAGAAAGCTGCGTCTAAGGTTGCGTTTTCCAGCATTTGTGTTCTTATGTTCAAATCGTTTATTTGTGGACGGAAAATATCTGCAGTATCGATACGTGCTTTAGTTGTCATATAGTCACTTAAGAAGTCAGTAACCGAATGACGTGCCAAGCCGATCATTTTCCCTTTAATGTTTTTAATTGTCGAAATTTTACTTTTGGAGGAACTTATCAGCTGATGACTTCCGTTGGTTGCCATGATTACATTTAGTCCGGTTCCTTTTTGTTGTAATACGAGAGCACGGATGAGATCAGTATAACATACTTGAACAGTGTTACCAATAAAGGCTGTATCGCAGTCCATTTGAGCAAGATAAGTTTTTATACGTACGTCCAGATGTAATGAATCGTATATACCTTGTTCTTTTGCGTAATAGAAAGGCAGGCAATCAATGGTAGGCATCAGTCCTATCTTTAAAGCTAAGGAATCTTTTTGCGCTATTTCTTCCGGGGATAAGATTTCTTGTTTTTGTTTATTCTGGCAAGCACAAAAGAAGAATACTGCCAACAGACACTGTGCAAATACTTTTCTCATACGTTGATTGGAGTTAAAAATAAGGGTAACCCGAGAAATCAGGTTACCCCCATATTAAGATTGATTGTCGGATGAATTTTTAACCTTTGATTGCAGCAATACCCGGAAGGATTTTACCTTCAATTGCTTCGAGCAGGGCACCACCACCAGTTGAAATATATGAAACTTGGTCTGCCATGCCGAATTTGTTGATACATGCAACAGAATCGCCACCACCAATTAAAGAGAAAGCACCGTTCTTTGTTGCTTCTGCGATTGCATCGGCGATTGCTTTAGAACCGGCTGTGAAGTTGTCAAATTCAAATACACCGGCAGGACCATTCCAAAGGATCGTCTTGGCATCTTTGATTGCAGCTGCAAAAGATTCACGTGTTGCAGGACCTGCATCAAGACCTTCCCAACCTTCTGGAATTGCATTAGCCGGGCAAATTTGTGTGTTAGCATCGTTTGAAAAATCATCAGCTGCAACACAGTCTGTTCCCAAAACCAAGTTTACACCTTTAGCCTTAGCTTTAGCGATAATGTCTAATGCAAGATCCAATTTGTCATCTTCGCAGATAGATTTACCTACATGACCACCCTGAGCTTTAGCAAAAGTATAAGTCATACCACCGCAAAGAATCAAGTTGTCCACTTTGTCCATCAGGTTTTCAATGATTCCGATTTTTGTAGAAACCTTAGAACCACCCATGATCGCTGTAAACGGACGTTTGATATTACTCAATACGTTGTCGACTGCTTGTACCTCTTTTTCCATCAAATAACCCAACATCTTGTTATCTGCATCGAAATAATCAGCAATAACAGCAGTAGAAGCATGTTTACGATGAGCAGTACCGAAAGCATCATTTACGTAGCAGTCAGCATAAGAAGCCAAAGTTTTGGCGAACTCTTTTTGAGAGTTTTTCATAGCTTTCTTTGCTTCTTCATATGCAGGATCCTCTTTGTCGATACCAACAGGTTTGCCTTCCTCTTCAGGATAGAAACGAAGGTTTTCGAGCAATAATACTTCGCCTGGTTTTAATGCGGCAGCTGCTTCACCAGCTTTGGCACAATCCGGAGCAAACTGAACAGCAACACCCAATTGAGCTGATACAGCGTCAACAATCTGGCTTAATGAAAATTTAGCGTTCACTTTGCCTTTGGGTTTTCCCATATGTGACATGATAATCAACGCACCGCCGTCAGCCAAAATCTTTTTCAGTGTAGGAAGTGCACCGCGAATACGAGTATCATCTGTGATTTTACCATTCTCATCCAATGGAACATTAAAGTCCACACGGACAATTGCCTTCTTTCCGGCAAATTTGTAACTGTCGATAGTCATAATGTTTTGTATTTAGTTTTATTTAAAATGGTTTTCTTGATGAACAACTGTCATTTCCATGCAAATGTAGCAAAAAAAATGATAGAGTGATTTATTTATTAAAGAAAAATCAGCCTTGAACGGTTGTTGCAACTTTAATTAGTCAGGCTTATCTCTTTTTAGCTATTCTTGTTTATTCTGTTGAACAGTTTTGAGCTTGTTCTGATATTCTTTACAGATATCTGTCAGCCCGCAGGATGTACATTTCGGGTTTCGTGCCGTGCAAGTATAACGACCGTGTAAAATCAGCCAATGGTGGGCCTTGGGAATAATTTTATCAGGAAAATAACGTATGAGTTGTTTTTCAACGCTAAATGGTGTTGTACAATTTTTGGAAACTAGTCCGATTCGATGGCTTACCCGAAACACATGCGTATCAACAGCCATTGCTGCTTTGTCAAAAACAACAGCTTGGATGACATTGGCCGTTTTCCTGCCCACGCCGGGTAGCCGGAGTAGATCGTCAAGATTGGAGGGGACATTTCCTTGATAGTCTTTGACAAGTAGCTGGGCCATTCCGACAAGATGCTTGGCCTTATTGTTTGGATAGCTGACACTTCGGATATATTCGAATATGGTTTCAGGAGTAGCCAGAGCCAATGCTTCTGCTGTTGGATAATCGTGAAACAGTTTGGGTGTTACCAGATTTACCCTTTTGTCTGTACATTGGGCCGATAAGATGACAGCTACTAACAGTTCAAACGGAGACGTGTAGTGAAGCTCTGTTTCGGCTATGGGCATAGTCCTTTCAAAATAATCGATAATCTTCTGATACAATTCTTGTTTTTTCATGAAATGTTCTCTATGAGCTTGTTGGGCTTGTTCTTAAATCTCTGGATTTTCAGAATAATATATAGTGTATTTATCTTTTGAGTCGGATTATTTCTTATATTTAGACCAAAACCTGTTCGAAAGCATTGTATACGGGATTTCAGGCCGGCCTTGACTATAATTGAAAATGCCCCAATTTTGGAAAGGGGCAAGTTCTGTCTTATTTTCCAGCGTAAATTAAAAATATTGCCGGTATTTTATTAAGGTCAGGAATCTTGGTCTGTTTCCATTCCTGTACTTTTTTTGTTTGAATAAACTCTTCAGAACAAGTGATTCCTGCTGCAATACAAAGTTTTGTTTGAGGTTTTAACGTGTGTAGCAGTTCTTCTATCATTTTACCGTTGCGGTATGGTGTTTCAATGAAGAGTTGAGTTTGTGATTCTGTGAAAGAACGTTGTTCCAATTGCTTTATTTTTTTTGCACGTTCGGCAGGAGCAACCGGTAAATATCCATTGAAAGCAAAACTTTGACCGTTGAATCCAGAACCCATAACGGCCAGAATCATCGAAGATGGCCCTACTAGTGGGATTACTTTTAATCCTTTTCGTTGTGCTATAGCTACAATATCAGCACCCGGGTCTGCAACTGCAGGACAGCCGGCTTCTGATATGACTCCCATTGGTTCTCCGTTGGCGAGTGTGTTAAGATAAGATTCAAACAGATCGGTAGGTGCATGTTTCCCCATTGGATAAAAATGAAGGGCATCTATGTCAATATGCTGATCCACTTTTTTCAGAAATCTGCGTGCCGAGCGTAGGTCTTCAACGATAAAATGTTTTATTTGTAGAATAATTTCTTTGTTGTAATTGGGCAAAACTTTGTCTATCGGGGTATCACCCAAGGTAACCGGCAACAAATAAAGTGCATTTTCTATTATGGGAGTCATTCTTATTCTGAACTGATTATCAAGGTTTATATTCTGATTTTTTATATATTTCCTGTGAACTCATGTTTAAAAGTTCCCGGATTGTCGTATCCGGGTATTTTTTCATAAATGCGTCTGCAATATGAATGCCAAACCAGTAGCCCAATTGGTCAGTCGATTCTTCTGATAATCCTTTTGTGTATGGGAAAGGACCCATAAATGTGCGTGTTTGCATGAAGTCCTTAGTTTGAAGGAAACCATGGTCGACAATATATTTCCATGCTTTTTCCTGATTTTCTTCGCACCATTTCTTACGTTTGCCATGAAAGTCAATTTCATCTGTTAAAGATACATCACCTAAAATGTGGGCAATAATCCAATGGATTTTTCCGACAAAAACCATGCGATCCAATAACGAAGCGGTATCTCCGGGTTTCCAGTACTCTGAATAAAGATAAAATGAAGCCGCGTCGGATACGATACGTTCGCGTCTCATAGATCTTCTTTGGCAGGGATAATAATAGGTCGTATAAAGAGGGTAATCGGCACCCAGGTATTTGTCCAGGCTGATACCGAGAATGGAATCGCCTACGACTATACTTTGATTTAATGCCGAAATTTGGGTGTACACTAAAGGGATGGTAAAATCAGGATCTTCTTCTTTAAGAGTCCAAAAAATCTTACCCAAACGTGCTTCTTCTGATTTTAGATTGGAATATTCCTGATGTACATCCTGTAAAATGACCTGAAGCGTAGAATCCAGAAAATATTCCCTTAGCTTTCTGTCGATATTGGGGTCTTCTACACGTCCTAAGGACAAAACATTCTCAATCAACAAGATGGTTTCCTGAGAATATTCTGTGTTCATGCGCTGAAGTGCCGAATAGCTGTTTAAAGAAACAAATTCATCCAGCAGCCTGTCATAACGTTGGATCGTCATACTCTTTTCTTCTTGAGCATGCATCCACTTTTGCCAGTCTGCACGGCACGCACCTAGAAGGAATGATAGTGCTGAAATTGTAATGATAAACAGTAAACTTTTGAACTTCAAGTTAATTATATTATATTAAATCGCGTTACAAAAATAGTATAAAATAGATTCAAATACAAATATTTATTTAAAAATAAAAGAGAGTACTGAAAAAGGTTATAGCTGCGTGAATTTGCGAATGCCTTTCAGGTAATAGGCCTTGAGAATACTGTTGGCAGTGCGTTCCGGGATGGTGCTGTTTTTGATTTTTAGCTGTATCTCCTTACGCTTCTTCTCATATAGAGGCTTTTGTGCATTGAATTCCCGATACGCTTTAAAAACAGCTTGAAAACTGCGTACTTCTCCTTTGGTCAGAAAATGTATGGCTGCAAGAATATCCAGGAAAAAACGGAGCCATAAAACTTTGTGAAGCTCTTTTTCTGGCAGATTTTTGTATAGCATGAACAGATTGTTTCTGAAATTCAGAAATGTTTTTCTCGGGTTTTCTTTAGGTAGCGTTCCTCCTCCAACATGGTAGGCCTTGCTCTGTGGTATGCAGACAATTCCGTAACCCAGACTACGCAGACGCCAGCATAAATCGATTTCTTCCATGTGGGCAAAGAAGTCACCGTCCAAACCGCCAGCTTCCCAATAGGCTGCGCTTCGGATCATTAAAGCGGCACCTGTAGCCCAAAATACAGAACAGATTTCGTCATATTGTCCTTCGTCTTTTTCTACTGAGGCCATGATGCGACCACGACAGAACGGATATCCTAAATAGTCAATAAAGCCTCCAGCAGCTCCGGCATATTCAAAATATTGAGGAGTCATCTGGCTTAATAGTTTGGGTTGGCAGGCGGCGACATGAGGATGTTTTTCCATGTATGCCAGGAGCGGATCCAACCAGTTGTCCGTGATTTCCACATCGGAATTTAACAACAGATAATATTCGGCGTCGATTTCTTTTAAAGCCATGTTGTATCCTTCGGCAAATCCATAATTCTTGTCAAAAAGAATTTGTCGAACGGTTGGAAATTCTTTGTTTAATAAATCGATGGAATTGTCTGTTGAGCCATTGTCAGCAACATAAACAGTTCCTACAGGTTCGGAGTGTGCTATGACACCCGGAAGAAATTTCCGGAGCATAGCTTCACCGTTCCAGTTAAGTATGACGATTGCAATTTTATCCATTTGTTCGTGTTTAAATGAGTGTTGCGTGTAGGGCGGTACCATCTTCTGTAAAATCGCCTAAACGAACCTTTGCTATTTGATTGTCTTTAATGTCTTCGGAAGTTTGTATTTCTACTTTGATATAATTGCTGGTGAAACCATGCATGATACCTCGTTTTTTCGATTTTTCCAAAAGAACCTCTTGTTCTGTCCCGATATAATTTTGATAGAATTTTTTCCACTTGTATTCGGATAATGCAAGAAGCCGTTGGCTGCGCAGATGTTTTTCTTCTGCCGGTACTGTGTGTTCTATTTTTAGAGCCATCGTACCGGGGCGTTCTGAGTAGCTGAATACATGGAGTTGGCTGATATCCAAGTTTTCTATGAAACGGTAAGTATCTTCGAAAAGATCATTTGTCTCTCCGCGCGTACCAACGATAACATCAACCCCGATAAATGCATCGGGCATACGTTCTTTTATATGTGCCACTTTTTCAGCAAAAAGCTGTGTCGTATACCGGCGGTGCATCAATTTCAATACTTCGTCGCTTCCGCTTTGCAGAGGAATATGGAAGTGGGGCATAAAAGCGCGCGATTGGGCACAATAATCAATGATCTCATCTGTAAGTAAGTTAGGTTCAATGGAAGAAATACGATAACGGAGTATTCCTTCTACTTGGTCCAATGCTTTGACAAGATCTAAAAACGATTCACCGGTAGTTTTGCCGAAATCACCGATATTGACTCCGGTCAGAACGATTTCTTTTCCACCTTCTTCTGCTACTTGTCTGGCTTGGGCAACGAGTGATTCGATGGAACCGTTGCGGCTTCTTCCACGTGCAAAAGGAATGGTACAGTAGGTACAATAGTAGTCACAACCGTCTTGAACTTTCAGAAAATATCGTGTACGGTCGCCACAGGAACAAGATGGTGCAAATGCCCGAATGTCTTTTGAGGGGATGGTGAACGACTCGTGTGCGGCATCTTGTATTTTACGTTCTTTTGGCAAAAGAGGAAGCCGTTCCTCCAGATATTTCAGGATATCTCCTTTCTGTTCTGCGCCCAATACCAGGTCAACTCCTTCGATTTGAGAAACAGTCTCTGGCTTCAGTTGGGCGTAACATCCTGTTACGACAACAAATGCGCCTGGATGCTGTTTCACCATTTTATGAATAGCTTGCCGGCATTTATGGTCGGCAACTTCTGTGACTGAACATGTGTTGATTACACAAATGTCTGCTTTTTCATTTTGCCTGGCCTTTGTTACTCCCATCGATTGCAATAGCTTGCCAATGGTAGAGGTTTCAGCAAAATTCAACTTACATCCTAATGTGAAATAGATCGCTTTTTTATTTTTAAAAACAGATTCTTCTGTCATAATAATCAGTTTAGCTTTTAAAAAAATATGGAATTGCTTTTATGAATACAGCAGCAATTGCTTGATTTTGGTTGGATATTTCGTTTGTCTGTGTTAGAAGTCCAGTCCGGCTGTAATTGCAAAGGTGCCAGTGCGTATTCTGCCGTCGAAATCCGTATATCCATATTCGTCAAAATTTTTGGCAGCAATGTTACAGAGTCCTATATCATAACCGAAGTCAATATAAAGGTTTTGGAATGCCATACCGACTCCGATACGGAAACCGGCATCAAATCTTTTGAAATAGTCGTCAGTAAATGCATTGTGATTTTTCCGGTCGTCATAAAGTTTTGCCGTACCGTTGACTCCAATGGCAAAAAAGGCTCCAAAAAAAGGTTGAATGGTCAAATCATCTACACCTACATTTCCTTTATATTTAAAAAGGAGTGGGATTTCAATATATTGTAACTTGAATGTTTGCTTTTGAATGGCTGGAGTTTTTATAGCTTGTGCCTGCAGACCTTTTTCTGTATAATAAAGTCCGGTTTCAATATAGAAAGGAACGGTACGTCCTATTTTATTTCCAAAAACAACACCAGCATTGAGCGCAGCCAGTGGATTGGTTGTGGGATAGTATTCCAATCCCCGGCAATGTAACGTTGCGATGTTGAGTCCAACTCGAATGCCAAAATAGTTTGAACGGGTATAATCATACCATCTGCTTGCATCCAGAATCTGTGCTTTTGCAGAGCCGGATAGCAACAGTAAAATTGTAAAACTAAAAATATAAAGTTGCTTCAATCTCATTTTCTTCAATTTGAAATAAAATACACTACAAAAATACAAATATTTTTTCGATGTTTGGGGATTTTATGTATTTATTATTATTTTTGTGATTATTAAGATTGTCATTTTTAATTTTATTTTTTGCTGAAATGGTAGTTTCTGTGCTGCCTTTTTGCAATAAGTATAACATATATAATGTAAAACAGGTATGAAGGTATTGAAATTTGGCGGTACAAGCGTCGGTACAATAGAAAGTATGCTATCCGTAAAGAAGATAGTAGAACATGAGGAGGAAAATGTTATCGTGGTGGTTTCTGCCTTGGGTGGAATAACCGACAGGTTGATACAAGTTTCGCATAAGGCGGAAACGGGTGATATGGACTATCAAAAGGATATTGTAGAGATTTCAGACCGTCATTATGCCATGATCGAAGGATGTGTCGAACCGGGACAACGGAAGGACACATTAATCATTATTATAAATGCCCTTTTGGAAGAGTTGCGTAGCATTCTTCAGGGAGTTTATTTGATTCGTGATTTGTCTCCGAAAACTTTGGCTACAATTGTCAGTTATGGTGAACGTCTTTCATCACGTATTGTTGCTGCTGTGATCAGTGGGGCGGAACATTATGATGCCCGTGAATTTATCAAAACGACCCGCAAGGGAGGACGTCAGCAGCTGGATACGGAGTTGACTTCGGAACTGGTTCGGCGGACTTTCGGCAAAATTGAACGCCGTGCGGTAATTCCCGGATTTATTTCTACGGATTCGGAAACGGGTGAAATCACCAATTTAGGACGAGGTGGTTCCGATTATACCGCAGCGATTCTGGCAGCTGATCTTGATGCTTCCGTTTTGGAAATATGGACTGATGTTGATGGATTTATGACAGCCGATCCGAAGGTTATTTCTACAGCTTACACGATTGGAGAATTAAGTTATGTGGAGGCAATGGAGCTTTGTAACTTTGGTGCTAAGGTCATTTATCCTCCTACGATTTACCCCGTTTGCATAAAACATATCCCGATTCGGGTAAAAAATACGTTCCATCCGGAAGCGGCAGGTACGGTTATTCGTGATGGTGTTGTACATGGTCCCAAACCAATTAAAGGAATTTCCAGTATTAGTGGTACGACTTTAATTAATGTGAGCGGACTTTCTATGGTGGGTGTTATTGGTGTAAACCGGCGAATCTTTTCTGTTTTGGCTAACCATGGAATCAGTGTGTTTATGGTTTCGCAGGCTTCTTCTGAGAACAGTACTTCTATTGGTGTTCGCGATGAGGATGCTGAAGCTGCATGTCGGGTTTTGGATCAGGAATTTGAGAAAGAGATAAAAATGGGGGCCATGTATCCGATGAGTGCTGAGAGTGGTTTGGCTACGGTAGCTGTTGTCGGTGAAAATATGAAGCATACTCCGGGTATTGCCGGAAAACTTTTCGGCACTTTGGGACGGAGTGGTATCAATGTCATTGCCTGTGCTCAGGGTTCATCACAGACGAATATTTCTTTTGTTGTCGACGGACGTTATTTGCGGAAAACATTGAATGTGATTCATGACAGTTTTTTCCTGTCAGAATATCGGGTGTTGAATATCTTTGTGTGTGGTGTCGGAACCGTTGGAGGCAGCTTGTTGGATCAGATTGCGCATCAGCAGGAGAAACTTATGCGCGAGAAAGGACTAAAGTTGCGTGTCGTCGGTATTGCCAGTGGACATAAGGCAATGTATGACCGTCATGGGATTACATTGGAGAACTGGCGCCAGACATTAGAGCAGGCTACAGCCAGCAATACCAGTTTGATGCGTGATGAAGTGGTTGGTATGAATATTTTTAATGCCGTATTTGTTGATTGTACGGCAAGTAAAGAAGTCGCTGCACTTTATCAGGATTTGTTGGACCATAATGTTTCGGTTGTTGCTGCCAATAAGATAGCAGCCTCTGGTGACTATGATACGTATTGTCGGTTGAAGCAGACGGCAGTGCAACGAGGAGTGAAATATCTTTTTGAAACAAACGTTGGTGCCGGTCTTCCGATTATACGTACGATGAATGATTTGCGTAATAGTGGCGATCGTATATTACGTATTGAAGCCGTTTTGAGTGGTACGTTGAATTTTATTTTTAATTGCCTTTCAGAAAAGGTTCCTTTCAGCGAAACCGTCCGCATGGCTCGTGATGAGGGATATAGCGAACCGGATCCAAGAATAGATTTAAGCGGTCGTGATGTGATTCGTAAATTGGTGATTTTGGTCCGGGAGGCTGGTTATGAGATAAATCAGGAAGATGTTAAGGCGGAATTATTTATTCCGGATGAGTTCTTTACCGGCTCGATTGAGGCATTCTGGCAACGCCTGCCAGAATTGGATCAGGAGTTTGAACAGCGTCGCCGAAAGTTGGACGAAGAAGGAAAACGTTGGCGTTTTGTGGCTTGTTATGAAGATGGGCGGGCTACGGTTGCCTTACGAGCTGTTTCTCCAGATCATCCGTTTTATGCTTTGGAGGGGTCGAATAATGTAGTTCTGCTGACTACCGAACGTTATAACGAATATCCGATGATCATTCAGGGATATGGGGCCGGAGCCAGTGTTACGGCTGCCGGAGTTTTTGCCGATATTATGAGTATTGCAAATATTTGATTCTCCCATGGGAGCGGGCATCCCTTGGGCATACATAAATTTAAAACCGACATAACATGAAACACGTAATTATTTTAGGTGATGGCATGGCTGATTGGCCCGATGCTACACCAGAAGGCAAGACTTTGTTGCAAAAAGCGCATACGCCGAATATGGATTTCATTGCCCGCGAAGGGAATTGTGGTCTGTTGCAAACCGTGCCCGAGGGGTTTCATCCCGGAAGTGAAGTGGCTAATTCATCAATTTTGGGTTATGACCAACATTTGGTTTATGAGGGGCGTGGTCCGTTAGAAGCTGCTGCCATAGGAGTGGATTTGGAAGACGGCGATTTGGCTTTGCGTTGTAATTTGGTTTGTCTTGAAGGTAACTTGTTGAAAAATCATTCATGTGGCCGTTTGGAGACAGAGGAAGCAGATATCTTGATTCGTTTTTTGGACGAATGTCTTGGAAGTGGCAGAAAGGACGGTTTTGGATCCGGTCGGATAAAATTTTATGCGGGGGTACAATACCGGCATTTGTTGGTAATACGTGGGGGAGATAAACGGTTGCATTGTACTCCTCCGCATGATATTCCCGGAAAGCCTTATGCGGATTATATGCTTCGTGCCGAATGTCCGGAAGCGGAAGAAACGGCCCGTTTACTTAATTGGTTGACAGAGGAATCTCAACGTTTGTTGCCGACGCATCCGATAAATCAGAAGCGTATGGCAGAAGGATGCGATCCAGCCAACAGTATCTGGCCTTGGGGGGGAGGGTATCGGCCGAAGATGGTTCCCTTGAATCAGACATTTCAGGAAATCAAGACCGGTGCTGTAATTACAGCTGTTGATTTGATACGGGGAATTGGCCGTTATGCTGGATTACGTGCTATAGAGGTGCCCGGGGCCACAGGTTTGTATGATACAAATTATGAAGGGAAAGCACAAGCCGCTTTGGATGCACTTCGGACAGATGATTTTGTATATGTACATGTAGAAGCCAGTGATGAAGCTGGCCACGATGGTAATGCAGCTTTGAAATTACAGACTATAGAAAATTTGGATAATCGATTGATAGGACCTTTATTGGAAGGCATTTCCAAAATGGAAGAACCTGTTGCGGTTGCTGTTTTGCCGGATCATCCGACACCATGCAGTTTACGGACGCATACTTCCGAACCGGTGCCCTTTGCGATTTGGATTCCTGGAATGCAGCCAGATCAGGTACAGGTTTTTGATGAACTTGCGGCAGCCGATGGTAAATTCGGATTATTGCATGGAGATGAGTTTATCCGCATTTTTATGGGGCGCAATATTTTTGAAAAATAAAGCATAAAAGATAAAGTTGCTGGAATATAGAATTTATAACATTAAAACAAGAATACTATGGAATATTACAGTACTAATGGACGCAGTCCTTCTGTGTCTTTAAAAGAGGCAGTCGTAAGAGGTCTGGCTCCAGATCGGGGACTTTATATGCCTCAGGTTATCAAACGTTTGCCCGACGATTTTCTTGAACATATCGAAACCTGTAGTTTTCATAAAATAGCATGTCGGGTGGCTGAGGCGTTTTTTGGTGAAGATGTACCTGAAGAAGAGCTGAATCGTATTGTCACCGAAACGTTAAGTTTCGATTGTCCCGTTGTTCCGGTTCGTCCTAATATCTGGTCTTTAGAATTGTTTCATGGGCCGACATTGGCTTTTAAGGATGTCGGTGCCCGGTTTATGGCCAGAATGCTGCGTTATTTTGCTGCATCCGATTTGGATCAGGCAGAGAAACAGGGACCGTTAAATGTGCTTGTTGCAACTTCGGGTGATACGGGTAGTGCTGTGGCCAATGGCTTTTTGGGAGTCGAAGGAGTTCGGGTATATGTGCTTTATCCAAAAGGAAAAGTCAGTCCCATTCAGGAATGTCAGTTCACGACGCTCGGACAGAACATCACGGCGGTTGAAGTCGACGGAACATTCGACGATTGTCAGGCTTTGGTGAAAAGCGCCTTTGTCGACGAGGAGTTGCGCGGCAAGCGTCGTCTGACTTCGGCCAATTCGATTAATGTAGCCCGCTTTCTGCCACAATCCTTTTACTACTTCTGGGCCTATGCGCAATTGAAGCGCCAGGGACAGGCTGATCGGCTGGTTGTATGTGTTCCAAGCGGAAACTTTGGAAATTTGGCGGCAGGACTTTTTGCACATGAAATGGGATTGCCTATAGCCCGGTTTATTGCAGCAAACAATGCGAACGATGTGTTTTATAATTATT
Source organism: uncultured Paraprevotella sp. (assembly GCA_944320775.1). Lineage (GTDB taxonomy): Bacteria > Bacteroidota > Bacteroidia > Bacteroidales > Bacteroidaceae > Paraprevotella. Next base: position 24,327 of record CALUIV010000014.1, read on the forward strand.
TGCAGTCGGGCAGTTACCAGCCAAGACCTTCCGTTCAGACAATTGCCAATGCGATGGATGTGGGTGACCCGAGTAATTTTGCACGGATTATGGCATTGTATCATGCCAGTCATGATGCTGTAGTTTCAGAGATAAGCGGAGCTACTTATTCAGACGAGGCGATCAGACGAATCATACGTGATTGTCAGCAGGAATGGAATTATTTGCTCGATCCGCATGGTGCATGTGCTTATCAGGCTTTGGTCGACGGATTGCAGGAAGGAGAAACCGGAGTCTTTCTGGAGACGGCTCATCCGGCGAAGTTTTGTCAGACGGTAGAACAGATTATCGGAAAAACGGTTGAATTGCCGGCAAGATTGGAGGCCTTTACAAAAGGGAAACGTCAAGTGGTGAGTTTAAATCCCGATTTTGAGGATTTTAAATCTTTGTTGTTGAAAGATTAATTTGAAATTTATAATTTCCTGCCTGTATCTTCCATAAAGATACAGGCAGGATTTTTTATGTCTTGTTGCGTGTTTTTCGAGATGGGCAACTCGCTTTCATCAGATGGGCATCTCGTTATTACCAGATGGGCATCTCGGAATTTCGTTTTTGAGACATGATGATGCCACGTAATGGATATAAAAAAGGATGTATCGAAAGATACATCCCTCCTAATACCTTTTGTTTCGTGCTAAATTATTCAGCTACAGGAGCAGCAACAGTGTCAGCTGCCAAAGAATCGCATGCGATAGAATCACAAACTGAATCAGTAGCTACTGAATCGATAGTAGTAGCTTCGATAGTGTCAGCTGCAATGCTGTCAGTTGCAGCGCCCTGCTCTGTTTTGTTGCCACATGATGCGAAAGAAATAGCCAAACCAGCTACGAAAACAAATGCTAACTTTTTCATTTTTTTTGCTTTTTAAATCTGTAAAACAATCAATTGCTTTTTAAAACGATGCAAAGGTAAGGAGTTTTTTGATACGTTGTATCGTTTTAGCGTATTTTTTTTGATGTTTTTTTTGAGCAAAATTATAATATACTGATATATAGATAGTTGTGTAATGTTAAAAATGATCGGTTAATGCATGATTTGTTTCCAGAATGTGTTTTTTTATGATCTTAAGTCATTAATTGTCATTTCTTGGGGGAGATTGTATATTAGCATAAATGTTCTGTTGCAAGCCTTTTGTCCGTCAATTAAACTTTAATAAAGTATTTGTCTGAGGATATAGATTAATAATAGATGTAGCGGATAATATAAATAAAAGATATATTTTCCGATTGTTGTTTTGATGAAACCTCTTTTACCATTATACATGGATATAGGAATAAATGCGAGGCCGGCAATCCATTTACTACTTAAAATACAGCATCCTATGATTGATTTTAGAAGTTTATCATTGTATAAAGCATATAACAAAAGAATAAGTCCAAAGCCACTGCAACCATAGTCCGGGCGGAGTAGAATGGAAACAACAAACAAAAGAATGAGGAAAATTAATTTTTTTATTTTTGCTGTCTGATATGTATCAATCGTGCATAGACCTAGATAACCGATAAATAAAGTAAAAAATACGTTTTGTCCTGAACAAAAATAAGTATTTGACCGTGCTAAATCCCATGGTATTTCTGACAGGCAGGCAAATAGAAATAGATTACGTCCATATTTAAAGCGGTTGCGCGTGTGTTTGAATCCTTCTACTATGAGAAAAGCAAATATTGGGAATGCGAGTCGGCCAATACAGCGTAATAGAAAATAGGTACTGATTTTATGGTCAGCAAGTGTAAATAATGTGTTGTGAATCCATGCACCCCCTCCAAGTAAGAAAGCAGAGACATGATCGATTGTCATGAACAGTATAGCCAGAAGTTTAAGATGGCTACCTGTTATGAGTTGGATGTTTGATCTATGAAAGTTCATGATGATTTTGATTTAACAAAAATGTAGGTTTAAATGACTTCAAACCTACATTTTTATTATTAGTCGTTATTTGGCAACTGCTTTTCCTGCTTTGCACCAGCCTAGATAGCCATTTTCAAGTTCAATGATTTTGTATTTGTGCTTGCTTAAAATTTCTGCAGCACGTTTGCTACGTTTACCACTACGGCAATAAAGGGCTATGGTTTTTCCTTCCGAAATTTGGGATAAGCAGAGATTTTCGAAATCGGCATTATTGACATCAATATTGATTGTTCCCGCAATATGTCCTTCCGCATATTCTTCGGGAGTTCTGACGTCAAGACGGATTACGTTCGGATCGTCTATCACTTGCTCAAATGCAGTAACCGATACGGATTGAAACGGTTGTTCGGACGATTTACATCCGCAGAGCAGACTGAACAGAGTATATATTCCCATAATTTTTAAGATACTGCTGATTTTCATTTTATTCTTTCCAATATAATTTTAGTAGACTGCTTATTCAATGTATTTCACTTTCTCCATCATTCTTGGTTTTGCTTTTGGGCTTTCGTCCGGATAGCCGAATGCTATGGCATAAAGCAATTTGTGTGTTGGAGGAAAATCTAGTTTTGAAAGCAGTTCACAGCCTTCCGGAGCATTGAAAAACCGGCATATTCCTCCAAGGCAGCAGGAGCCGATTCCCATGGATTGTGCTGCAATCATCATATTGCCACCCAGCAGTCCGCAATCGACTTGGGAAAGATCGTAAGTAGTGTCGTAGCCGATGAAGATAAGTACCGGAGCACCGTATGCTGCTTTTTTAGGTGGATTCGGATTTTCTTTCCCTAAAAATTTACTGTATGCGGCATCGATTTGGGCTAACAGTTCGGGATTATCGACAATACGGACTTCCCAGGATTGCCGGCCCATACCATTGGGCGCATAGAGTCCACATTCTATAATTTGGGCCAGTTTTTCATTTTCAATAGGCTGGTTCGTATACTTACGGATACTTCTGCGTTCGAGAATTGTTTTGACAACACCGTCTTTGATAATAGCGGCTGTGTCTGTAGCATTGCCGGCGCTGGTTGTCGGAGAAGTTGGGTTCTGACAGCCACACATAAGCAGAACGCTTAACGCCAGCGAAGAAAGTAAGCTTGTTCGTTTCATAATGCTTGGTATAAATCGTTTGATAAAATCTGCTCGTTGTGACAAAGTTAGAAAATATTTCGGGAATTTGCGAATTATAAAATGAGAGCATGCAGAAAAAGGTGTGGAAAGAACGAAATTATCAAATGTTAATCGTTTTTTTCGATCAGCCGTTTACTTTTGCGTCAAAATTGAAAACAGATAAATGATGATGAAAGACAGTATTGATTTTGGCAAGACAAAAGTGACTCATCTTTTCCGAAAGTTGCTTTTACCGACCGTACTGGGTATGGTCTTTTCGGCTTTATTTGTGATTACGGATGGTATATTCGTCGGGCGGGGATTGGGTAGTGATGCCTTGGCGGCCGTGAATATTGTTGCACCGCTTTTTCTGATTAATACCGGTATTGGGTTGATGTTTGGTTTGGGTGCGTCAGTTGTAGCTTCCGTACATTTGTCGCGGGGTAAGGTGAAAACGGCACGGATTAACGTGACACAGTCTGTTCTGGTCTCCAGCTTGTTCATCCTGTTGCTTAGCGGTTTAATCGTTTGGAAGGCTGATGATACGGCACGTTTGCTTGGCAGCTCGGAACGGCTCATGCCTTTGGCGGTTGATTATATTTATGGGGCAGTGCCGTTTTTTGTGTTCAGTGCCTTGCTCAGTTCGGGGATGTTCTTCGTCCGGTTGGATGCTTCGCCCAAGTATGCTATGATGTGTAATGTTGTTCCGGCATTGCTCAATGTCGCATTGGATTATTTGTTTATTTTTGAATTCCGTTGGGGTATGTTGGGAGCGGCCGTAGCTACGAGTTTGGGATTTGTAGCCGGAGCAGCCATGATTCTTTGGTATTTGTTTTTAAAGGGACGGAAAATAAAACTTTATCCGGTGAAGACGCATTTGAAAAGTTTACGTATGACTGTGCGTAATGTGGGGTATATGTGTCGTTTGGGTTTCCCGTCCTTGCTTTGCGAGGCGGCAATCGCCACAATGATGTTTGTTGGCAATGCAGCTTTTATTCATTATATCGGCGAAGACGGGGTGGCGGCCTATAGTATTGCCTGTTATTTCTTTCCGATTATATTTATGGTATATAATGCTATTGCCCAGTCGGCCCAACCGATACTCAGCTATAATCACGGAGCCCGGTTTGTGGAGCGTGTACGCGAAGCATGTCGGGTTGCGTTGGGAACGGCCGTAGGGTGCGGAGTCGTATTCTTTTTGTTGACCTGCTTCTTGAGTCCGCTGATCGTATCCTTGTTTCTCAAACCGGAATATAAAGCTTATGAACTGGCTGTTGACGGATTGCCGCTTTTTGCATCTGGTTTTGTGTTCTTTGCCGTAAATATCATTGCCATAGGATATTATCAGAGTGTAGAACAGGACAAGGCTGCCATGTTGGTCACCGTGATGCGTGGTTTTGTCTGGATGTTGCTTTGTTTTTGGCTGATGCCGGTTCTGTTTGGTGTGCCCGGCATTTGGTTGGCTGTTCCTATGGCGGAATTGCTTACTTTTATATTTGTTTGTTGGCTGTATTTGACCAGAAAAAAATGATTTGCTATTTTTGCTGTAAATCGAAATAAATTTGGGATATGGAGTCTTTTGAGGAGCGGTTGTGCCGACGGTGTGGATTGACAAAGGCCGATGTGGGCATGCTCATTTCTGCGATGCGTTGTGAAGAATGGAAAAGAGGAGAAGTCTTGGTTCGAGAGGGGAGACGGAATACAGGCTTTTATATTATTGCAGAAGGAATATGGCGAGCTTCATACATTAATTCCGAAGGAAACGACATGACGCTTTGGTTTGCTTCGCAGGGAGAGATTTTGTTTTCTTCCTGGAGTTATGTGGCTAATGAAGCTTCTATGCTTACGATTGAGGCTATGAGCGACAGTGTGTTGTATACCATGACCCGGGATGAGGCCGAAACCTTTTTCATGTCGTCTGTAGAAGCGGCCCGGATCGCTCGCCGGATGTACGAAAAACAGATTTTTGAATTGGACAAATGGCTTTTAGGTAGTGGTGCTCCTAAGGCGCGTGAGCGTTATCTGGCTTTGTTGGAGGATAATGCGGAACTGTTGCAATATGTACCTTTGAAACATATTGCATCATATTTGTTCATTACCCCTCAGTCGTTAAGCCGTATTCGGTCTGAATTAGTACGGGGTAAAAAAAGCGGATCTGAAAGAAGGTGATCTGTAGCTATATTTTAGTTGATATAATATTATAATAAGGTATAGGACTATTATAGAAATAAAAAAACTTTCCGGTTTTCCGGAAAGTTTGGAGAGCGGAAAACGGGGCTCAAACCCGCGACCCCCAGCTTGGAAGGCTAGTGCTCTATCAACTGAGCTATTTCCGCGTTTTCTTAAATGCGTTGCAAAGGTAGGCATATTTTGTTTAACCTGCAAATTTTGTGGCGCGTTTTTTATGAATTATGGCTCTTTGTTTTATTTTTTTTTTATTTGCTTGATGTTGATTTGCATATTAGTTTTTGTTTCTATATACTTGCAATAGTAATCATTGTTGTATGGCGTGAACAGAAGTGTTTTTTTAAGTTTACAGCTTTTTGGAATATTGGTGATGGTCTTGTCTTGTCGTCGCGTTTCTTCGGAGTATCGATCCTGCGTTTTTCCTTTAGATAGTTTAGAGTTGCGCGATGGAGATTTGGTTTTCCGGATGGGACGTCAGGAGGTAAGTCGTATTGTAACGACTTTGGATGGCGGAGATTTTTCTCATGTCGGTATTCTAATACATACGGACTTGGGCTGGTGTGTTATCCACGCTGTTCCGGGGGAAACAACGAGCGGACCTGATCGGGTGCAGTGTGATCCTGTTTCGGTGTTTTTTTCATCGGATCGTGCAAGTCGGGGAGCACTTTTGCGTGTTGCTTGTTCAGCTCAAAAGTCACAACAGGCTGCTCAGTTAGCATTTCAGAAATATACTGAGAAAACAGAGTTTGATCATGATTATGATTTGAATGATACAGTACGATTTTATTGTACGGAATTAGTGTGGTTTGTATACAGTCGGGTTGGTATGGAACTGGCTGAGGGTAGAAGACATCAACTTGTTCTCCCGGGACGTCCAGAGTGGTATATTTTCCCCGATGATCTTTGGAAGAGTCCGGCTCTTCAAGTGATCTGGTGTAGTGAATGATAGAATGTTATAGCATATGTAATATTTTAAATGAATGATTATGAGAAAAATATTTTTATCAGTTTTTGGATTGGTGCTCTTGACAGCATGCAGTAGCCGTAGCGATGCAGAGAAGGCTTTGCAAGATTATTTTGATGCCATGCAGAACAAGGATTTCAAAACTGTTGTTGATGGAATGAATTTTGACAGAAAGCCTACAGAGGAAGAAAAAGAACAGTTTGCCGCATTACTGGAGGATAAGGCAGCAAGGGATCTTGAAAAAGTGAAAGAATACAAGGTCGTACGAGATAGTGTTGTGGTTGAAGATTCATTGTCGGTTGTTTTTTATCAGGAAATAATGCAGGATGGAACGATTGAAGAACAGAAGCAGAAAATGGTAAAACGTGATGGTAAGTGGCTTATGGATTTAGGTAAATGATTATGTCTTGATGAGTGTATTTAAAAGTATTTTTCTTAACTTTGTTCAGATTTTAAGAAATGTAGATACATGGAACAGACAAAGTGGAACGAAAATGTAATATTGGTGCAGGCTGATTATGCCGATCGGGTGGCGTCAAATTTGAAAGACAGTTTTGAGCAGATGTTGAAACGCCCGATTCCTAAAGTTGATCTGGCACAATGGATTGTGTGTATGGCACTTGACGGAGGGTTGACTCCCGGAAAAAATGAAGTTAATGTACTTTTTATCCATAGTAAGGAGAAAAAAGCTTTCAGCCATTTTTTACCTGCTGACTTTCAACGGGATTTGGATGGAAAGAGTTTTGATGACCCCCATTTAGGAACATTTTCGTTAAGTTCGTTGCGAATAGAAAATTTGATTTCCGGTGGAGAATTTTTTGTCCAAGCATTTGAGACTCTCGCGGATGCGAAAGAAATCAAACGATTGATTGTTGTATCCGACTTGGCTGAATGTCGGGATAAATTGCTTTCAATCTGGAAGAAAATAGAGGAAAAAGAGCTGACTCTACTGACAATGGAGCCTGTCCGTGATGATCAGATTCATCAGGATTTGTTGGGTTATTCGTTAATGCACGCAATGGGAATCCGTAGTGAAGAATTCAAATAACTTCGACATGTATCCTTCCGGTTTTCAAAAAGCTCCGGTCGGTTTTGTGCTTGTTCCTAAAAATATATTATCTTTGCATGTGTGTCGCCCATTTAGTAAAAATGGGACTGTATTATATTTATTTTCATTTTAATCCGTAATAATCTTTAAAAAAATGGCAAGAGTATTGATTATCGGAGCTGGTGGCGTAGCGACTGTTGCTGCCCACAAGGTGGCTCAAAATCCTGATGTGTTTACTGATATTATGATCGCAAGCCGCACGCAGGCGAAATGTGATGCCATCGTTAAGGCTATCGGTAACCCGAATATAAAAACAGCTCAGGTAGATGCTGACAATGTGGATGAACTGGTGGCATTGTTCAATGATTTCCGTCCGGATATTGTGATGAATCTGGCTTTGCCTTATCAGGATCTGACCATTATGGAGGCCTGTTTGCAAACCGGATGCAACTACTTGGATACGGCAAATTATGAGCCAAAGGATGTCGCTCATTTTGAATACAGTTGGCAATGGGCTTACAAGAAACGTTTTGAGGATGCCGGCTTGACAGCAATTCTTGGTTGTGGTTTTGATCCGGGCGTGAGCGGAGTATATACTGCGTATGCTGCCAAGCATCATTTTGATGAGATTCAATATTTGGACATCGTAGATTGTAATGCCGGAAATCATCATAAGGCTTTTGCTACAAACTTTAATCCGGAAATCAATATCCGCGAGATTACTCAAAACGGACGTTATTATGAGAACGGACAGTGGGTCGAGACAAAACCGATGGAGATTCATAAGGATCTGACTTATCCCAATATCGGTCCGCGTGATTCTTATCTGTTGTTCCACGAAGAGTTGGAATCTTTGGTGAAAAACTTCCCGACAATCAAGCGTGCCCGATTCTGGATGACTTTCGGTCAGGAATATTTGACTCATTTGCGTGTAATCCAGAATATCGGTATGGCCCGGATCGATGAGGTTGAATATAACGGAATGAAGATTGTGCCTTTACAGTTCTTGAAAGCTGTATTGCCAAACCCGCAGGATTTGGGTGAGAATTATGAGGGCGAAACTTCTATTGGTTGTCGTATACGTGGTCTTAAAGATGGTAAGGAACGTACTTATTATGTTTATAACAATTGTAGTCACCATGCTGCCTATTTGGAAACCGGTATGCAGGGGGTTAGTTATACCACAGGCGTTCCGGCAATGATTGGTGCCATGATGTTTTTGAAGGGCATCTGGAAGAAGGCCGGAGTATGGAATGTCGAGGAATTCGATCCGGATCCGTTTATGGAAGCACTCAATAAGTACGGTTTGCCTTGGCATGAGGTTTTTGATGGAGATTTGGAACTCTAAAAACATTTGTTTTTTGTTTAATCAGTAAATTTATGGCAAAGAAAGATACAGAAGAAGAGGCTGGTATGTTCAGTCCGAATTCGGAAAAACTGAAAGCTTTACAGGCAGCAATGGACAAAATCGAAAAAAATTTCGGTAAGGGATCCATTATGAAGCTGGGCGATGAGCATGTGGAGCAAGTAGAAGTGATTCCGACCGGATCTATAGCTCTTAATGCTGCATTAGGAGTTGGAGGTTATCCAAAGGGACGTATTATAGAAATATATGGTCCGGAAAGTTCCGGTAAGACGACCTTGGCTATTCATGCTATTGCAGAAGCGCAGAAAGTGGGAGGTATTGCTGCATTTATTGATGCAGAACATGCTTTCGATCGCTTTTATGCTGCAAAATTGGGAGTGGATGTGGATAATCTTTGGATTTCACAACCCGATAATGGAGAGCAGGCTTTAGAAATTGCGGACCAGTTGATTCGGTCGTCCGCGATAGATATTATTGTTATCGATTCTGTAGCAGCACTTACGCCAAAGGCTGAAATAGAAGGCGATATGGGCGATAATAAAGTGGGCTTGCAGGCACGTTTGATGAGCCAGGCATTACGAAAACTGACTTCGACAATTAATAAAACGAATACAACTTGTATTTTTATCAATCAGTTGCGCGAGAAGATCGGAGTTATGTTTGGAAATCCTGAAACGACAACCGGTGGAAATGCATTGAAGTTTTATGCAAGTGTCCGGTTGGATATTCGTCGTGTGACGAGTATTAAAGACGGAGAGGATGTTATTGGTAATCAGGTTCGTGTGAAGGTGGTCAAGAATAAAGTTGCTCCACCGTTCCGGAAGGCTGAGTTTGAAATAACTTTTGGAGAAGGAATTTCAAAAGTTGGCGAAATTGTCGATTTGGGTGTGGAATATGGTATCTTGAAAAAAAGCGGTTCGTGGTATAGTTATAATGAAACTAAGATCGGACAGGGACGTGATGCCGTGAAGACAATGCTGCGTGACAATCCCGAGTTGTGTGAAGAAATTGAGGCACAGATTACTGCCGCACTTCAAGATGCTACGCTTCAGTAAATTAAGATTTGAAGCAAACTAGATAATAAGTTGAAGTAAGCTTTATCCGCCAAAATGTTTTGTTAAAAACGTTTTGGCGGATTTTTCTTTGGGTATTGATGCTTTTTATATATTTAAAAATACTACTTTTCATGATGTAAAGATACATCTTCATAACGATTTGTGAAATCCCCAAGAATAATGAGCGACCTTTAAAAGGTCAATATAAGTAATGTAGTGTGTATCCTGAAATTTAAAGATAGGCTTCGTATATAAAGAAAAAAGTATGTCATTATTGACATACTTTTTAGTTGCGGAGGCTTTGGCTCAGGCCATGACTAAAAAGATGACCGACATACAGACACAACGTCTGGATCTTGAAGAGAGTCGGTTGCGTCGTCAGTCAGGTCTGTATAAACGACAAAACCGAATGTCCGGCTTGATGGCGGATAATCCTTATTTGTCAGCCTATAAGACTCAACTTGATGCAGCAGCTAAAAATTCATCTTCTTCAGACTGGCTGAATTCAAAAGCTATTGCAGATTTTATTTCCAACATGGACCGGTCGTTAGACAAAGATAAGGTCAAAAAAGCGGTTGAGGATTACATCGCCATTCAGCGCAGTATCTTCGAGGCACGTGAGTGGGTTGCTGAGCGGGATCAGCAATTACAGAATGTTGATGCTCGAGAGGCGAATCTGGCGCTTACTGCCAAGAGTCTCAAAATTAATCTTGATTCCGTGATTCCTTCCGGATCGAATACCAACACGAATACAAATATAAACTTGAATCAGACGACCGTCTCCGGTACTGATTCAGATAAGAGCGACCCCGTCAAAGAAGAGCTGCTGCAACTTGAAGAAGATTATCTGGTCAAAAAAATCAGCTGAAGGAACAATACCGACGGGGCGAAATCACCAGTCAGTCGGCTTATGAGCAGCAGCTGCTCAAACTCGAGATGGATCTGCTCGACCGCAAGTTGGCGGTTGCCGGTCTTGAGCCAAAACAGCGTGAAGAGATCAAGCAGCAGATATTAGACAAACAGATCGAACTCAAAGATCAGTTGGCCGAAATATCAGCAGATACTGCCAAAACAGATGCAGACGCTCAGCTGGCTGCAGCTGCAGCCACTTACCAGGCATTGCAAGAGCAGATTTTATATGCTTATGATAATGGGATTATTCCTACTGTCGAAGAGAAGGAGCGGCTTTTACTGAATGTCAGACAGCAATATGAAGAACAGGTACGCCAGATTTATCAAAATTCAGCCCAACAGAGATTGGCCGAGTTGGATTCGGCTGAACAGACAGAATTGTTGAACTTAAAGGCACAATATGCCCGTAAATTATTGTCGGCTGAAGAATATGAGCGTCAAAGAGCGGAGATTGCTAAAAAGTATGCCGGCGAACGGCTTAACGTACAGGGCGTTTCATCAGAACAGAGCCGACAAATTCAGTCTGATTATTATGATCTGTTGATTGAACAGGCCGGTCAGCGTAATGATGAGATGATGGATCAATATAATACGCTAAAAGATTCATTGACTCAATTCTCTACGTCTTTAGGTGAGGCGATGGGGCAATGGATGACTGATTCCGAATTCTCGTTCAAAGAGTTTTCCAAGCAGATATTGACAATTGCATTAGAGTCCGCCGAAAAGATGTTGTTGATACAATATGCAGAGATCGGAGCAAAAGATTTGGCTACTTTGGGATGGGCCGGATTGGCCACGGCTGCTGCGAAATATGCAGCCATAAAAGGTTTGTTTGCGATAGCAAAAGGAGCTGTTTCCAGTTTTGATGTCGGTGGTTATACGGGTTCCGGTGCCTGGAACCAACCTAAGGGTATCGTTCATTCAAATGAATTTGTGGCAAACCGTTTTGCAGTGGCAAACCCGGCTGTTCGTCCGGTTCTCGATCTTATTGACCGTGCACAGCGGTCAAACTCTATTGCTCAGCTGACCCGTGCAGAAATTGCAGCAGTCGCTTCCGGCCGTTCAGTCCCGGCTTCCTCTACTCCAGCTGCGACAAATGCTTTTGTGCCGGATACTGCAGAACTTCTATCGATGCTCCGGCGAATAGATAAAACCATGCAACAGGCTACAGAGGCTTACAAGCAACCATCGCTCGCATATTGCTGGGCTGAAGGCAAGGGTGGGGTGAATGAGGCTCAAAGCTTAGTGAATAAAATCAAGTCTAACGCAAACCGTAAGTATTATGATACAACTGTTCATCGATAATGAAGAGGTCTTTGTCAATGACAATCAGAATATAGAGATTCATGACCAGAATCCACTGATTACTAAAAGTGGAGAATATTCTTATGATATTGATATTAACTTGATGTGTGCTGAAAACCGGAAGGCATATTTGTTCATTGATCGTATCAACCAAGATTCATTGATTACCGGTCGCAAAGCGAGGTTGCTGGTTGATGGCCGAACGGTTTGTAGTGGTACAGAGACGATTTTGGAACTGAATCAAAATACCGTCAAAATACAGATTGTTGGCGGTAATAGTGAACTGAATTTTTTAGGTAGCAATTTAACGGTTAAAGAACTTGACTTGGGTGTTGTTCAACCGATAACAGCAGACTGGGCCATGCAGACATTGTCCGGTCGTTATCCGGATTATCCGGGCGTTTGTTGTCCGGTCATGTTGCAGCTGACAGAGAATCCTAAGGCTCCGGATATCGAGATCGTTAATAAAATCAAGCCGGATACTTCCAGTTCCATTCAGTTTGAAGATAAAACCAGGTTTATTTTGCAGCCATATTTTTTGACGGTATTAGACCGGATTCTTTCGGCGCTGGGGTGGTCAGTAGCATATAATGTGTTAGCCAATGATGATTTTGCTTCCCGGCTGATTTGTATTCATGCTTTTGATACGCTGAATCTCAATGAGATGGTTCCCAACTGGGCTGTAGATAAATTCATTTCTGAGGTTGAGAAGTTTTTTAATGTGATTTTTGTTTGTGATACATCAAGCCAGAGTATTTCCATATATCGGGTACATGAGTTTTATAAGTCGCATGCTGATACAGTTATTGTTGATGCAAAAGATATATTGAGCCAAGACATGGCTCCTTCGGTTAAATTTGGTCAAGAAGATGAATTGTATACCAATTATAATAATATCCGATACAATTTCCCGAAAGAGTGGTACTATAATTATTCTGATATAGCTGAAGAGGTTCTTGAGGTCTGCAAGGTTTTAGAATTTTCTGACTATTTAGCATTGCTGGCCTATCCTGAATTTACCTACAATAAGCCGATTCTTTGTTATGTCAAAGATATGGATACATATTTTACGTCGGTGACTGATTTGATTTTTAGCTATTATCGTATCGTGAATCAGTTCGCACACGTGATACAAGATGAAACTCAAAATGATTTTGTAGAATTTGATATATGTCCGGCTGAAGTAATCGGTTGCGAGTTGAAACCGACGTATGGTGAGACCCGGGGTTTTGTCGGAGCTGCTTTGCCTTTTGCCCGCAACCAGGTTAATCAGGATCAACAGGTGACCGAAGAGTCCGGTTTGAATTAGTGGATTCAAGAGGGTTACCCCAGCGATTATGATTCTTCCGGTAACAATCTTTTTTTAGCTTATTATGGTGGATTCCTTAAAGTGGCCAATGGAGCTTCTGCAGATGATCCGCTTTGGCAGACTCAAGATAAATGTACTTATCCACAGTGCATCACTTATCCATATTATAAAGTACATTTTGATGCTTATGGTTCTTTTGAGGGTAAGGTCACACATTGTTACTCTCCAATAAGTTTTAATGAACCTGAATTACGTGAGCGCATTACCTTCAACTTAAAATATATATATCAGACGAATTATTCAAAAAACCTGTTTATAGATACCACAACTCTATATGAGATCCGTTTCCGATATAAGTCACGACCGAGTGCAACCGCTTTATTTAATATCTCTAATCGGTTATTTTATTGCAAAGAGTTGGTCTATTCAGTTGAAAATAATAAGATGCCTGTATATGTTACCGGTTATTTCTATCCGATAAAATAAAATCTTTACTATCTTTATAAAGTTATTTTGTATTGTGTCTGAAGGGTTCTGAGTCGTGAGATTCGGAGCCTTTTTTTATTGGTAGTACGAAAATTCGTATTAAATATTTGGATAGTACGAAAAAACGTACTATCTTTGTGGTGTTCAAAAATTATTCGAGTAATGATAAAATTAAAATTAACTGAAAAAGAAGCTGATCTAATCGAAACGATCAGAAATTACAAAAAGTCCTATCCGAATGGGGAGCCCGAGATGAGATGGTATATCGAAAGGTTGTTCAACGAGTTGATGGACGAAGAAATTTAACGAACAGCCCCCTTCGGGGGGCAATTTAAAAAACACGCGATTATGGAAGTTGTTGTAAGAGCGCCGAAAGAAACGGTAAACATGAAAACAAAAATGACGGATATTTTAGTATCAATATCCTGGGCAGACTTATCACGAAGATATTTTGGTAAATCGAATTCATGGTTATATCACAAAATGGATGGGCGTGATGGTAATGGTAAACCAACCTCTTTTACTCCAGAAGAAGCAGAAATATTAAAAGGTGCTTTGTGTGATTTGGCCGACCGGATTCGCAAAGCTGCAGATCTAATTTAATTGCCTTGATTTACTCGAACATATTTGAACTTTATTACCTGATTAAGGCAGTTGAGGTGTGTCCTAATGACACACCTCTTTTTTATATATGTCCCATAGATCTGGACTACAGCACACAATCAATTTAACTTTGCAAAAAAATCTCCCTTTTTCTTTGCCAATCCAAAAACTATCCCCATATTTGCAGTGTACTACATTTTTTCGAAACGAGGCGGGTGATGTCCGCCAATGATTTGCGGGCTTTTTTTATGCCCGTAACATAAGCATATAATACCCTCCTATGGGGGTAGACTTTTTGGTTCCGTCCCGTGCAGGTGCTTAATGGCCCTGCTGCCTCGTTTCAAGGTGTAGTACGACGGGGAGCGGAACCTCTTTTTGTTTCCGCAAAGCGAAACTTTTTTAAACGTACACATTATGAAACAATCAAAAACCCTGTCCGCCCCAAAGGCAGACACCATCAGCACAGTTCAGAACTGGCTGAGTTTAGAAAACAGTTTTATTTCTTCTCTTTTAGAGTCTAAAATCACTAATCGCCAGGCCCTGTTGCTTTTTAATTGCCTGACGGCATTTTCCGCACTTATTTTATTCTGTGGCTCGCTGATCGGCGCCATGGTTACGTTTTTCTGGTTCGTTTTATCGCTTTACCTGGCTAAGAAAGGAGGTTTGAGATGAAACGCAGTGTTCAATTTTCATTGGCTGTTGATCATGAGATACATGAGCACGGTGCCGTAGAGCATACATACATTGTAATAGCATCTCCGTCCGGTGACTCTATTTCGGTGAAGTCGGTCGAAGATCTCGAGGCTTTACGCGATATGTTGGCGATCCGGATACCTTTGATTAAGAAATCCTTAAAAGAGTTGACCCATGAAACAGAATAAGACAGAATCCAGCGCACAGCGCCTTTTCCACAATTTCCTGATGGATAATTACGACACTCAGGGGCCACAGAGCCGTATGTTGCTCATGACAACCATGGAGTTGCTGTATAAATTTCGGGGCACGGCCAGCTTGTCGCTGACCGAAGCCATCGAGGTGCTGCAGTATATCGGTTATACATCCCGGCTTGATGTCAATGGGCAGATAACCTGGATGCTGTATGAGCAGCATGATCCGATAGAATATTGGCATTAAGACACATTTTTTTAACTACTTGATAGATCTGGAGGCGGTTCGTGAGAATAGCCTCCTGGATTATTGATTAAGATTCTGTTCCTCTTTATGAATCATTTTTTCTATCTTGATTAATTCTTTGTTTAATCCTTTGTAACAATTGATAAGGTAATCAGCAATAATATTCTTTTCTTCTATGGTATTATACAGTTGCTGAATCCGTATAAATTCCTTTTTAAATCTGTTTTCATCACCGGTTTCATAGATTTTTCTTAGTGCTTTGAGTTCTGTTTCAATCTTTTTCATACGTACATAATATTTTTGTTATGTTGCTTGTCTTTTTATAAATCTCCTTCATAATCTTTCAGTTCCGGATGCGCACGTAACTGGTCTTTGCGGACGTATCGATTTGTCGTTGAGATATCACTATGTCGTGCCTGGTCTTTAGCAATGGTCAAACCAACTCGATCAATGGTGTCCGTGATACCGGTGTCTTTTAAACTATAAAACTGGTAACAGTCCGGCCACTTTAATGCTTTTCGCACACGGTTCCATTCTTCCCGGAAGATCCGAGCGTCAGCATGCTCTTCTGACGGCCGGAAATCAGATCCGAACAAATAATAATGCCCTGGATAAGCAAAATACCCCATATCAATCATGCGCTGCAAAACTTTTGTCGGTAAAGTGACCTTGGCATCCTTTCGGTTCTTGCTGATTTCCCGACTGACAAACATGGTCTGTTCCTTCAAGCTGATATCCTCCAGCTTGATCCAGGACAGTTCTCCTGGGCGAACCAAAGTGTAATAATGTACCTGGCAGGCCAACAGAAATGCCGGGTTCTTGTCGACCAGATATTCCTGCAGGAGCTTCATATCCTCTTTCTCCAGTGGTTTCCGTTTCTTATCATACTCCGGAAGCTTCTTTATTTTTTCTATGCCGGTGGCTGACACATAACCACGGTCTGTCAACCAGCTGCAGAAGCTTCCAAGCCAGTTCAGATAGTTATTCCGGGTTCTGGGGCTGTTGTTCCGGTCATAGTAGATATAATCCAGAAACCCCTCTATAAAGTTTTGGTTAAACTGATAGGTATAAGTGATTGACACATCATCTTTTGACAAATATTGCTTCAGCGCATTCAGGCGATATACATAGTCAATCTTTGTTTTGTCTTTCAGAATCTGATCCCGGTGTTGCTTTTCCAGGTGTCGTTCATAAAGTTCGATGGCAGACAGCATTAAGGTGAAAGCCTTTTGGGAGGTTTGCTCATACAAAGGATTCCAACCGGTCTTCAACTTGGCCGAAACCTCACAAATAAAACGGGTAGCAGCGGCATCTCTCTCTTTCGCATTATGAATATGATTGAATTTCTTACGCAATCTCTTGAGCTTGGGGTGCCCATCGAGGACTGATTGCGGATCTAAGACATAGAAATAGACGTATTTTTCCTTTGATTTACGGTTATAAACCGGTAGCCGAAATTTCTCCAGCTCTGCATAACTAATGTTTTTTCTTTTTGTGGAGCACATTTTTTTAACATTGTTTGGCAGACCAACCAATGCGATAAAATCATACTCTAAATTATTTTTGTCCCGAGTTTGTCCCGGCACCCTTAAACGAAATATGCGCAACTTGCTGATTTTCAGCTTGTTGCGCACTTCTTAGTTGCGGAGGCCCGACTCGAACGAACGACCTCCAGGTTATGAGCCTGGCGAGCTACCAACTGCTCCACTCCGCGATGTTGTAACCATCATTGGTTCTTGATTTCGATTGCAAAGGTACGTCTTTTCTGTATAACTTCCAAATTTTAGAAGCATTTTTTTATCAGATAATTAAAAAAAAGATGTTTTATGCACAAAATTATGCCAAATGTGCATAAAAACGGAGCTTTTGGGTAAGTTTCAAGTGTTTTTTCTTGGCGTTATAAAAAAAACAATTTACTTTTGCAGTATTATGGTAGTATCTAAGACAAGAACAAAATTGGTTGAAGTGGCAAGAATGCTTTTTGCCAAAAAAGGGCTTGATGCAACGACAATGAATGACATTGCTGTTGCATCGAAAAAAGGCAGGCGTACGCTTTATACCTATTTTAAAAATAAGGAAGACGTTTATTATGCTGTAATAGAGGCTGAGATGGAGCGTCTTTCCGATAAAATGTCAGAGGTAGCTCATCAGGATATTGCTCCAATGGAGAAATTGTTGGAATTGATTTTTACGCATCTCAAGTTAATTAAAGAAGCTGTATTCCGAAATGGAAATTTACGGGCTGAATTCTTTCGAAATATTTGGATGGTTGAAAAAGTTCGGAAGAAACTGGATCAGGCTGAGATTAATTTCCTGAAAGAGACTTTGGAAGATGGAAGCAGAAAAGGAGTTTTTGATATTGAAAACTTAGACTTGGTTGCAGATGTTGTCCATTATAGTATTAAAGGATTAGAAGTGCCCTATATTTATGGACGTTTAGGGAATGGAATAAATCCTGAACGAAACCGGGAAATAGTAGAAAAACTTATTATAAAGGCCGTAAGTCGGCATATTGAATAATCATATTTATTTAAAATTATAGATTATGGGATTATTAACAGGAAAGACAGCCCTGATTACAGGTGCTGCACGTGGTATCGGAAAAGCTATTGCTTTGAAATTTGCAGCTGAAGGTGCCAATATTGCATTTACTGACTTGGTAATTGATGAGAATGGTCAGGCTACAGAGGCTGAAATTGCTGCTTTTGGCGTAAAGGTAAAAGGCTATGCTTCAAATGCTGCTGATTTTGCTCAGACAGAGGAAGTCGTAAAACAAGTAAAAGAAGATTTCGGTTCTATTGATATTTTGGTGAACAATGCAGGTATCACTAAAGATGGTTTGATGTTGCGTATGACTGAAGCTCAGTGGGATGCTGTTATTGCTGTAAATCTGAAGTCTGCGTTTAATTTCATTCATGCATGTACGCCAATTATGATGCGTCAGAAAGGTGGCTCAATAATCAATATGGCATCTGTTGTAGGCGTTCATGGTAATGCTGGTCAGTGCAATTACTCCGCTTCAAAGGCTGGTATGATAGCTTTGGCTAAGTCTATTGCTCAGGAAATGGGATCTAAGGGTATTCGTGCGAATGCTATTGCTCCGGGTTTCATTGAAACAGCGATGACGGCTGCTTTGTCTGATGAAGTACGTGCTGAATGGGCAAAACAGATTCCTTTGCGTCGAGGTGGAAGTCCTGAGGATGTTGCTAATACTGCGTTGTTCTTGGCTTCTGATTTGTCTAGTTATATTTCTGGACAGGTTATTCAGGTTGACGGTGGAATGAACATGTAATTTGATGGAAGTTGTTTACGAAGACAATCACATCATAGTGGTCAACAAGGCCAGTTCGGAAATAGTTCAGGGGGATAAGACCGGTGATAAACCGTTGAGTGAAACAGTTAAAGAATACATCAAGGAAAAGTATGCAAAACCGGGAAATGTTTTTTTAGGTGTTGTTCATCGTCTTGACCGACCTGTCAGTGGGCTTGTTGTTTTTGCTCGGACGAGTAAGGCTTTGAGTCGATTGAATGATATGTTCCGAACAAAGGATGTACACAAAACTTATTGGGCAATCGTAAAGGATTGCCCTCCACAAGCACAAGGAGAATTGGTGCATTGGCTTGTGCGTAATGAGAAGCAGAATAAATCATATGCTTATGATCGTGAGATTCCAGGTTCAAAAAAAGCAATACTTGATTATCGGGTCATAGGTCGTTCTGACCGTTATTTCTTATTGGAAATCGATCTGAAAACAGGACGTCATCATCAGATTCGTTGTCAATTGGCAAAAATGGGATGTCCGATAAAAGGGGATTTGAAGTACGGTTCGTCACGTAGTAACCCTGATGGAAGTATCTGCTTACATGCCCGGAGAATCCAGTTTGTTCATCCGGTGTCAAAAAATGAGATTATTCTTGAAGCTTCTGTACCAGATTCAGTTTTGTGGAAAAGTTTTAAACAGACAGAACCTTGATGTTTTTGTGTGTAAAATGAAGTTTTCGTAAATGGATATTTTTTCATTTGCTTCATAATAAAAAAGATTCTCGAACTAAAATCGAGAATCTTTTTTATTGAATTTGTCTGAATGATTAGTCTTCTATCGTAATCTTTTTTATATATACCTCTTCGATTGGGCGGTCTTTGCGTGTTTTTACACGCTCAATAGCTTCTGCAACTTCAATACCTTCTATGACTTCGCCAAAAACAGTATATTCTCCGTCAAGATGAGGAGCTCCACCAATGGATGCGTATGCTTGTTTTTGTGTTTCTGTAAAATAAGCCGGTGGATTCTGTGCAACAAATTCTTCGGCTTCTTTCTGTAGAGAGTCTTTTAATGCTTGTAATTGTTCTGTTTCACCTTTCTTGCGCATCAGATACATTTCTTTCATGTGTTTGTGCGATAGTTCTTCATACAAAACACCTACTTTATTCTGATAGATTGCAGTATGCAATTCCATAAGTTGGCCGGAAGAAAAAGTACGTCCTGTTACAATATAAAATTGTGTACCGCTTGATTCTTTTTGTGGATTGACATCATCGCCCATTCGGGCTGCAGCCAAAGCTCCTTTTTTATGAAAATAGCGAGGATAGATGATTTCGGCAGGAATCGTATATTGATAACTGTTTGTGTCTACTGTGAGAGGTTTATTTTGTGCTTTTAGTGCAGGATCGCCGGTTTGTACCATGAAGTTCCGGATCACCCGATGAAAGAGGATGTCATCATAAACACCTGCTTGGGTCAGTTTAATAAAATTGTCTCGATGCAGGGGAGTTTCGTTGTACAATTTTGCACGAATAACTCCCATAGAAGTTTCGATACGTACAATGGTTTCTTTTTCCATATTTTTAGACTTGTTTTTACATCCGCTTGCTGTAGAGATGAAGCACAACAATGCGAATAATTTAATCATTTTATTAATATTCATATTTTTTGTTTTAAATCTTTTATCGTTGGAAAACGAAAAAAATAGTGATGTATTTGCAAATTTAATAAAAGTCTCTAAATATCATCTTGTAGATTTCGTTTTCTTTTGAACGTTATCTTCTGAAATCTTCTTTCTGACGTTTTGTCTAATGCTGAAAGATTTTTCTGTTTGGGGAATTTAGATGTATATAGTAGAAAACGATAAAGACAACATTGTGAAAATCGAAAAATCAGAGTATAGAACGGACTTGCTTTCATTTTTTATACTTACCTTTGTCTTTAGTATAAAATATATGTCATGAGTAAGAAAAAAGTCTTGAAATGGATGGTAGGAATTTTATTAATGCCGTTTGGGCTGTTATTTCTTCTGTCCGTTTTATTTTATATACCGCAAATTCAGGATTGGGCTGTAAGGTTGGCATCTGAATATGCATCTTCTGCTACGGGTATGAAGGTGCAGATCGGTTATTTTCGTATCGTTTTTCCTCTGAATATACGGCTGGAACAGGCTTTGATTACAGAACAGCAGACTGGCGACACGCTGATTTGGGCAAAGCATATAACAACTGATATAAAATATCGCAAATTGTTTCGGGGCGAATTGATGGTTGACGGTGTTGAATTTTCGGATATTCGTTTTAATAGTAAAGATCTAATTGCCGGGACATCCGTTTTGGCTCATGTAGGAGAAGCATATATATCAGCCCGTAATGTTAATCTGAAGAGCCAGCGAGTTGAGGCTGAACAGGTTCGCTTGCGAGATACACAAGTGGATATTTGTCTTACAGATACTTTGCCCCCGGATACGACGGTTTCAGAACCTATAAACTGGGTTTTGGCTTTGGATAAAGCTGAAATCTTAGATTCCAATTTTCGTCTGGTTTTGGCAGCTGCATCTGATACGGTTGATTCTGTTTTTATTTGTAGTGATTTAAAGCGCGTATTTGCCAACAGAGTCAATGTTGATTTGGGAAAAGGATTGTATTCTGTGGTGCAAGCTGGTCTGTTAAGTGATCAGGTTTCTTATCGTTCTGGAGCATTTGTGGAAAATTATGTTGGATTTAATCCTGATGATATTCAGATTCGTGATGTTCATTTAAAATTAGATTCCATTTATTTTGATCAACAAAATCTGGGGCTTAATTTAAATATAGTTGAGGCTGGATTATGCGAACAGTCCGGATTGGTTGTACGATCGCTTTCCGGTAAGATTGCTTTGGATTCAGCGGGTGTTTCAACTCCTGCTTTGCAAATGACTACTGCTGATTCTCGTTTGGCACTTTCGGGAAAATTCAGTTGGGGGGAATCTTTATTATATACTCCTGGAAGTTTAGGCATTCATTTAGACATGATGCTTGGTAAGCAGGATGTCATGTTGTTTCTGTCGGGAATGCCAAACTCGTTTGTTCGCAAATATCCGAATCAACCTCTCCGTTTACAAGCAATTGCTGATGGAAGTCTGGATTCTGTATGTTTGAATTTGTTGAACGTAGAATTGCCTACGGCTTTACGTCTTGAAGTAAAGGGTGAGGCGAAGCATATCTTGGATCCTAAGAAGATTTTTGCATATCTGGAAGTTACAGGAAAGACGGATAATCTGGATTTTGTGAAGACTTTTTTGCCAAAAGAAACTTCAGAGCGAATCAATTTGCCACAAATAGCTTTAAAGGGGCGTTTGTCTGTTGATCAGGATGCCTATCAAGCCCAGTTGGCTGTAAATGAATCGGCAGGCGAACTGAAACTAAAGGCATCTTATAATGCAAAAACAACAGCGTATAATATCCGCGCTTTTTTAGATAGTTTGGATGTCCATCATTTTTTACCGTATGATTCACTTGGATTACTTTCTGTCCGTGTTCAAGCTAGCGGTGCGGGAACAGATATTTTTTCGCCGTACACACAAGGTCAGTTAAAGGCTCAGGTGGTTAAATTGGCTTATGCCGATATGAATTTGGATTGTATAGAAGCTACGGCATCGTTGAAAAATGGTAAAGCTTTGTTCTCTTTAAGTTCTGATAATGAACTGTTGCAGATGAATTTGGATGCAGAAGGCTTGTTGAATCGAAAGCAAATGTCAGCAGCTTTAGATTTACAAGTTGAACAAGTGGACTTGCATGCATTAAACATATCTTCGACACCCTTGACAGCCGGGGTCGATTTACATTTGGAGGGCAGATCCGATTGGGATGTTTCACACGCTTTGCAAACCAGTATGACTGGTTTGACGTTTACAGCTCGTGATTCAACGTTTCATACAAAGGATCTTTGGTTGGCAGTCAATACAGAACCAGATAGTGTGTTTGCCTATTTAGGTACGGGGGATT
Organism: uncultured Paraprevotella sp.; assembly: GCA_944320775.1. GTDB lineage: Bacteria > Bacteroidota > Bacteroidia > Bacteroidales > Bacteroidaceae > Paraprevotella. The sequence continues at coordinate 47,002 of CALUIV010000014.1, forward strand.
TGTTTCTGGCTGTGCGTACGGGAATGGGGTATGAAGGTTTGATTCAAGTAGCTGATAGCCTTTCAAGTGAATTGACGCGCCAGATTAATGCGCGTCATATTATAACGAGACAGTTGTGTGATTTTTTACCTCCTGTTCAGCTTGATTTGAACACAGGGCGTGATAATCCGGTAGCAAATTATTTGAGAACAAGTGGTATTGATTATAACCACTTGGAAATGAGTCTTAGTTCACATCCTGAAACAGGATTGAATACACAGGCACGAGTTTATAGAATAAATAATGGAGCACTTGATGTCGATACTGTGGATGTGCTTTTAGAAATGGATACAACTCAATTGAATTTGGCGGCCAAAGCTATGAATAGTTATCAAAAGGACCCGAGAAAAAACAGAACGCTTAGTGGAAAAACTCCTTTTGAAATGACTTTGACAGCGCAGGCCGGACATAATGCGGCTCAATTCTTGTTGTTATTTAAAGATGATCGGCTTCGTGAAGCTTTGCAATTAGGGATGAATGCACGTCTGGATTCGATGGGAATTTGTGTACAGTTGCAACCTGAAAATCCTATTTTAGCTTATAGAAAATTTACATTGAATAAAGACAATCATATTCTTCTGCACCGTGATAGTACAATAGAAGCAAATCTTTCGTTGATGGCTGATGATGGGACTGCTTTGTCGCTCTATTCGGCTCCTGCCGACAGTATTCGTAAACAAGATTTGACATTTTCAATTTCGCGTTTGAATCTGGATGAACTGACAGCGCTTATTCCCGACGGACCGCGTATTGGCGGGCGAATGGGGGCAGATATTCATGTTCTGTATGAAGCTGACAAGTTGACTGCAATTGCAGATGTAATGACTGACAGTTTAAGTTTTGATGGGGCGCCACTCGGACAAATGGGAGTAAATTTAGCTTACTTGCCAGAGGCTGACAGTACACATTATATTGAAGGAAGTATTAGTCGTAATGCACAGGAAGTGGCATTGTTGTCTGGGAAATATTTGACTGCTTCTGATAATGAAGAAGGAGTGATCGAAGCTCAATTGGATTTGACGCGTTTTCCATTGGCTGTGGCGAATGGCTTTTTGCCACAAGGTCTGGCTACTTTGTTTGGATATGCCAGTGGCATGATTGCATTAGAGGGAACTACATCGAAACCAGATATAAACGGATCGGTTCAGTTGGATTCTGTACGTATAAATGTACCTGAATATAGTTTGGCGTTACGTGTGGATGGCCAAAAAATAGAGTTGAAGGAAAATAAAGTCCGTTTGGATAATTTTGAAATTTATTCAACAGGTAAGACTCCACTGGTAGCATCAGGATCTGTTGATTTGAGTAATTTTGAGCAACCTAATTTAACAATGAATCTGATAGCCAGAAATTACGAACTGATTAATGCACCGCGAACACAGAAAGCTTCGGCTTATGGAAAGGTTTATGTTGATTTGGATGCTAATTTAAAAGGTGATTTACAGAATATTGTGCTTGGAGGTAATCTGAATGTCTTGGGAAGTACTAATGTTACTTACGTGTTGCGCGATTCTCCTTTGTCTGTTGATGATCAGTTGGCAGAACTGGTCACTTTTGAAGATTTTTCAGATACGGTTGCTATTGCATCATTAAAAGAAAAACCACGTCCGACGAATATTCTGATGAATGTACAGTTAAACATAGCGCAGGCAGCTCAGGTACATTGTATGCTTAGTGAGGATTTATCCAATTATATCGACTTGGAAGGTGGCGGAACGCTGATTATGGGATATACACCTCAAAATGGTTTGCAGTTAAACGGACGGTATGAAGTAATTAGTGGTGAGATGCGTTATTCATTACCTGTCATTCCGTTGAAAACGTTTACTATTCGTAATGGCAGTTATGTAGAATTTACAGGCAATCCAATGAATCCCCGTCTTAATCTTGCAGCGACAGAGCGTGTTCGTGCTTCTGTGACGGAAAATGATCAACCTCGGACGGTAACTTTTGAGGCTGGTGTATCTATATCCCGTACATTAGAAGATATGGGATTGGAATTTACGCTTGAGGCTCCTGAAGATTTAACCTTACAAAATCAATTGGCAACAATGTCGGCTGAACAGCGTGGACGATTGGCTGTGACTATGTTGGCGACAGGTATGTATCTGTCTAATGATAATATGAATAGTTTTTCGACACAGAATGCCCTTAATGCTTATCTACAGAGTGAAATAAATCAAATTGCCGGAAAAGCTTTGCGTTCTATAGATTTGAGTATTGGTATGGAAAACAATACCGATCAGACCGGTTCGAGCCGAACTGATTATTCATTCCAGTTTGCCAAACGTTTTTGGGGTAATCGTATCAGTTTGATCGTCGGTGGAAAAGTTTCTACGGGAAATGATGTGGAGAATACAGGAGAAAGTTTAATTGATAACATTTCCATAGAATATCGTTTGGATAATGGAGCCACACGATATATCCGGTTGTATTATGACAAGAGTTATGAATCTTTGCTCGAAGGCGAGATTACCGAGGTTGGAGCAGGTTTGGTTCTTCGTCGGAAAACGGCGCGGTTAGGAGAACTTTTCTTGTTTAGAAATGAATCGAAAAAGAAGAAAGGCTCAGAAAAGAATTCTGAGAAATAAACAATGGGTGCAACAGACATAAAAGACGGTTGTGATATGAAAAATATATGGCATAATCAATGGAGCATGATTTTGATGTTCTTTTGCTTGTTCACATCTTGCTCTACCACCAAGAATTTACCGGAAGGTGAAACTCTTTATGCAGGAATAAAAGATATTACGTTCGGTAAACAGGATCAGAATCATGTTGACGAAAAAACCAAAGGAGTCATTACTGCTTTGGCTGATGCTTATGAGACGGTAGACAGTTTGCTTACTGGTAGCAAGGAGATACAGAAAAAAGAAATCAGTAAGGTAATGGAGCAACAATTAACTCAGAAGCAACTTGATTCATTGGATCAAGAACGTAAGTTGATAGAAGCTGCTTATGACCGTGCCCGTACGGAGGCTGAGGCGGCATTGGCTTATGCACCCAATAATTCTTTGATGGGTAGTTCTAAATGGCGCCATCCTTTCGCTTTGCGTTTGTGGATATATAATGCGTTTGTAGGGGCACGTACAAAGTTGGGACATTGGATCTTTAATCAATTTGCTGCAACTCCTGTTTTGATCAGTACGGTGAATCCTGAGGTGCGTACAAAGGTGGCTCAGAATGTTTTGCGCAATAATGGTTTTTTTAATGCCCGGGTTGGATATGAGCTAGTTCCATTGAAGAAAAAAAGGCAGGCTAAAATAAATTATGCGATTGATCCAGGGCGTATTTATCGTTTGGATTCTATTGCCTATATCGGATTTGATGAAGGTTTGGATACGTTGATCCGGCGTTCTGCAAAGTCTAGTCTGCTGAAAAAAGGCGATCAGTTCAGTGCTGCTAATTTAGATGGTGAACGTCAGCGTTTGAGTACTCTGTTTAGAAATTCGGGACGTTATTATTATAAACCGGAATATATTACTTTCCGGGCAGATACTTTTGCTTATCCTTATCGTGTACAACTTCGTGTTGAACCGGTATATGGCTTACCAGAAACGGTTGATAATCGGTATGCAATCGGAACTACAACCATAAATATTCATGGGTTAGACGGGCGTCCGCTGACAGATTCGATTGTTCGTCGGAATTTGACGATGCGCTTTGCGCCGGAGAAGGGTAAATCTCCAGTAAAACTGGCTGCGATACGTTCCAATTTATATTATTTCAGAGGAGATATTTATAGTGAGGACAGACAGAATTTTGTTCAGGAACAATTGGGTTCCATGGGGATTTTCAGTCAGGCTTCCATACGTTATATTCCAAGGGATACAACGGCATTGTGTGATACACTGGATGTGGTGATTGAGGCAACAATGGATAAACCTTATGATGCAGAATTTGAAGCGAAGGTGACTTCAAAAAGTAATGATCAGGTCGGTCCTGGATTGTCTTTCGGAATGACCAAGCGAAATGCTTTTCGTGGTGCTGAGAAATTGAAGTTCGAGATACATGGGTCGTACGAATGGCAGACCAACAGTAGTTCGCGCAGTAATAATCACTTGTTGAACTCTTATGAATATGGAACGGAACTTTCTTTGGATTATCCGCGCTTGATATTTCCGGGAGGTCGTAAATTAGGCCGTATGGCCCGTACGTCAACAGCATTTACTTTGGATGCGACCTGGATGAATCGTGCAGGATATTTCGGGATGGTTTCAATGGGAGCCCGTGCTGCATATACTTACCAGGGTAAATTGCGAATCCGGCATGAATTTATTCCTTTCCGATTGGATTATAACGAGTTGTTGCATACAACTGCTACATTCGATTCTATTATGGATGCTAATCAGGCCCTTTATATAAGTATGAGAAATCAGTTTGTTCCCTCCATGCGTTATATCTTTACTTATTCGGCTAGTCCGAAAGCGCGTCATCCGCGTTCATTTACGTTGGATGTGAAGGAGAGCGGAAACTTATTGTCATGTTTTTATGCAGCAGCCGGGCGTCCGTTTACAGAATTGGATAAAAAACTCTTCAATGTTCCTTTTGCCCAATATATACGTTTGTCAGCTGAATTTAAGGAAACGTTTCGATTGACACGTCGTTCTCAATTGGCTACCCGAATTACTGCTGGGGCGATATTCAGTTATGGAAATGCTCTGAATGCTCCTTATAATGATTTGTTTAATATTGGAGGTGCCAATAGTATCCGCGCTTTTAATGTACGTGGTGTCGGTCCTGGTAATACGATTCCGCGTAATGCGCAGTATGCCTATGTGGATCAGATGGGCGACATTAAGTTTGAAGCCAATGTGGAGTATCGTTTTCCAATAGTCGGAAATCTTTTTGGGGCAACATTTCTTGAGACGGGTAATGTGTGGCTGATGCGTCCGGATGAAAATCGGCCGGGGGGAACTTTAGACTGGAAACGTTTGCCTAATGATTTGGCATTGGGTACCGGTGCAGGTTTGCGCTATGATCTTGATTTTATTGTCTTGCGATTTGATGTCGGAATGTCTTTACATTTACCGTATGATACAGGGCGTAGGGGGTATTTTAATATTCCGGGCTTTAAACAAAGTCTGGCTTATCATTTGGCTGTGGGGTATCCGTTTTAAATCAAAATTAATGTCATTGAAACAATCCAAAAGAGAATTTATATCCGATACCCCATTTATCATAACGGTTGTATGACACAAAGATGCCCGTATCGAATACAAAATTACTGATGCCATATCCCATTTCGAGATGTGCCGGCAGATCTGGCATAGTCAGATAACTCAGATAGAAACGTTCGTTTCGGATTAATCTTGTGGCATATCCTAAATATTGAAGGAGTAGGAATGGAGTTTCGAGCATACCGTGTATTCTGAAATAGCTGGTGGAGGCATTATACCATCTGCTATCCAGATTTTGGAATACTCCTCCGATATCGTCTGTCCATCCGTTCGGCAGGTTGTTTCGTTGAAAGTTTGCGAAATCTACAAAATAGGTTTCGTCTTGATTCGTAAAGGCGCCTGCTCCTATTCTATAAAAGAAACGTGATCGTAAGCCTATTTTTATATTATGCTGAATGTCTAATTCCATACGCTCGTATACACCTGTGCTTTTCAGGATGTTTTTAATGCCTCGTTCATAATCCAGAATAAAGGTAGGATATGGTGAACTTAGATTAATTTTTTTCTTGTTCTGCATATAATAATAAAGTCCAGGTGTCCATTCCAAACGGATATGTGGGGCAAATGTGATGTAATAAGGTCTCACGGCCTTGTGTAATTCGTCAATGACATCGTCGTTAATAACAGGCGGTGCATGGTTGATAATCAGTCTGGGAGTCTTGGCCGGCTGACGTTTGTGCCAGTTAAAACCAATGGTAGCAGTGAGTCCGTTGGTTATTTCAATTTCATTGCTAAGACTCATATTAAAGTCTGTGAAATATTCCAGATTGACCAGATCAAAACTAAATACACTGTCGGTAAGTGCTTTGATATCTTTCAAGACATCACTACTGTAAATTCTATTGCCGTTTCCGATGCTGAATCTGAGAGTTCCATTATGTTGAGGCAAGTAAGTGAACTGAGTATTGATGTTCCAGTAAAATTCATTTCTGGTGAAATTATATCCCAGTTTGGTCTTAAAATCCAGAGTCTTGTCATTTTTTAGAAAGTTCGTATAACGGAAATCCTGCCGATAAGCCAATCCGTTGCTTTTACTGTAGCTCAGTTGTAGAGGATTTAAAAAAGGAGTACACTTTAACGTGCCATAGTTCTGCAAGTTCCATTGATAATCTTCAAAAAAAAGATTATCTAGGCTTTTCCATGATTTAGATTTTTTTTGAGAGGCGTCAGACGTTTTTTGTATGGAGTCCATACGCATCTGATAATCATGATAGATGACTTTTTCATATGATTCTAAGTCAATCGGACGTAGTGAATCTAATGCAGCCAGACTACGTTGGCTTATTCCTCGATCGCATTTCAGAGAATAAGAAGCTGTAAGGTTATAGTTTTTCTTTTTGGAAAGCCGCTTGTTTTTGGGGGTGATTTCCTGATATTGCATTTGAGCTCGGTACTTTCCGTCAATTCTGTTCCAGGCAACAATAAATGAAACGGTCAGATCATATCTTTTGGGCAAAAACTCTTCAATTGATCCTTCTTTACCCATTTCGATATGGCATTTGAAGTGTAGTAAATCAGATTGTCCTTCGAAATAAAAGTCACGTACAACCCAGTTTTCCGCATCGACAATGCAATGTCCGGATACAAGTTGTTGGTTTTTATATTTAGGTTCAAAGGAAATATGATACAACACTTTTCCGCTTACTGTAATACAGATGGAATCCAGTCTGTAATAATAATGCCGGTTGCTGGTTGCTACAAGAGGAGACAAAAGTTTATTGTTTACCATATACGGAGCATAGATATTGGCATGCAGATATTCTGATATGCCTGGAATGTTGTTCTGATTGCGTAGCGTACTGGATATATTCCGTATTTTTTGATCGTAAATGTTAGGATAGGTGTAGTGTATGTCACTAAAAGTTTCAAGTAAATATTGATTGACGTTCTTTTCTGTTTTTAGTAAATGGGGAATATGTCTGAAGATGATGTTTTTTTTCTTGATATCCAAAAATGCACGAACATAAAGTTGTGCGCGATATTCCTCTATTGTATCTTCATAAACAGGTGAACTATTATAGATATTTTGCAACAGAGAGTCGAGGTCTGTTGAAGTTGATGCCAGACAGGTAGATGATGCCATACAGATCAAAATCAATATGGTAAACCGGAAATTTTGTTTGAATGTACCTTTTATACGAAACATCACACCTAACGGACTTGGTTGAAAACATACGTTGCAAAAGTAAGAAAAAAATAGAAATAACTATTTTGTTCTTTGCAAAACTCCTCTGTAGGTTTTCGTTTATAAGTAAAAAAGTGTTTATTTTTAGGGGCGATTTATGTGATTTTTAGGAAATGTTGTAACTTTGCTGGTGTTTTTAATTATAAACAGATTTTATGGGAGGTTTTTTTGGTACTATTTCCAAGTCAAGTTGTATTGCTGATTTATTTTATGGAACAGACTACAACTCACACATGGGAACCCGACGTGGCGGTATGGCCACATACAGCAAGGAGAACGGTTTTATTCGTTCCATTCATAATTTGGAAAGTTCTTATTTTCGTACGAAGTTTGAGTCACAGTTGAGCAAATTTACCGGAAACTCTGGAATCGGTGTGATCAGTGATACGGATGCTCAGCCTTTGATTATTAATTCTCACTTAGGCCGTTTTGCTATTGTAACTGTGGCAAAAGTGAGCAATCTGGATGAACTTGCCAATGAATTGCTGGCTCAGAATATGCATTTTGCAGAATTGAGCTCTGGAAAGACAAATCCAACGGAATTGATTGCTTTGTTGATTATACAAGGCCGTACCTTTGTTGAAGGTATCGAGAATGTGTTTAAGCATATCAAGGGTTCTTGTTCCATGTTGTTATTGACCGAGGATGGTATCATTGCCGCCCGTGACAGTTGGGGACGTACGCCAATTGTTATTGGAAAGAAAGAAGGTGCGTATGCGGCTACTACCGAATCGACTTCATTTCCCAATTTAGGATATGAGATTGATTATTTCTTGGGCGCGGGTGAGATTGTCCGTTTGCATGAGGATGGTATGGAGCAATTGCGGAAACCCAACAAAAAAATGCAGATCTGTTCTTTTCTTTGGGTTTATTATGGTTTTCCAACCTCTTGCTACGAAGGACGGAATGTAGAAGAAGTGCGTTTCAGATGTGGATGTAACATGGGTGAGAAAGACCATACACAAGTCGATTGTGTTTGTGGTATTCCTGACTCAGGAGTTGGGATGGCATTAGGTTATGCCGCAGGTATGAAAGTTCCTTATCAGCGTGCAATTTCCAAATATACTCCGACATGGCCCCGTAGTTTTACACCGAGCAATCAAGAAATGCGTTCTTTGGTGGCTAAGATGAAATTAATTCCTAATCGTGCTATCTTAAAAGATAAAAAAGTACTTTTCTGCGACGATTCCATCGTTCGTGGTACACAATTGCGCGATAATGTGCAGGTTTTGTATGAAGATGGTGCGAAGGAAGTGCATATGCGTATTGCTTGTCCTCCGTTGATTTATGGATGTCCGTTTATCAATTTCACATCTTCCAAAAGTGATATGGAGTTGATTACGCGTCGTATTATCGAGCAGTTTGAAGGTGATGCCAATAAGAATCTTGAGCATTATGCTACAACCGATTCTCCGGAATATCAGCGCTTGGTTGAGGAGATTCGTAAACGTTTTAATCTGACATCATTGAAGTTTAATACTTTGGAAAATCTGATTGAGTCGATAGGCTTACCAAAATGTCAGGTTTGTACACATTGTTTCGACGGTAGTTCGAAACATACACTTGAGGAATCTGCTTCAGAAGATTAACATTGTGGCTTATAATAAAAAAAGTCGTCATACCTTTAAGGTATGGCGACTTTTTATATAGAGATATTTTAGTTAATTTCTGAAAGAAAGTCCTTCTGTCGTTGCATCTACGACGATAGGTTTGGTCCGGTCGATGCTTTGCGCCAGCATTGTTTTGGACAGATCGTTCAACAGATATCGTTGGATGGCACGTTTTACAGGACGTGCACCAAATTCCGGATCGAATCCAGCATTGGCCAGGAAGTCGACTGCAGCGTCGGTGAGTTGTAGTTTTACACCGTTGCCTTCCAGCATTTTCGTGATACTGTTGATTTGTAATTGAACAACCTGACGGATCTGTTCGTGTGTCAGCGGCAGGAACATGATGGTTTCGTCAATACGGTTCAGAAATTCCGGACGTATTGTTTTCTTTAGCATGTTCATTACTTCGTTCTTTGTTTCTTCAATCAAAGCTTCGCGTGCTGCAGGACTACTGTTGGCGTTCAGTTTTTCGAACTGCGTCTGAATATATCCGCTGCCCAGATTGCTGGTCATGATGATGATGGTGTTCTTAAAGTTTACTACACGTCCCTTATTATCGGTCAGACGTCCATCGTCAAGAACCTGCAAGAGGATATTGAATACATCCGGATGTGCCTTTTCGATCTCATCAAAGAGCACAACGGAATAAGGTTTGCGTCGTACTGCTTCTGTAAGTTGTCCGCCCTCATCATATCCGACGTATCCCGGAGGTGCTCCGATGAGTCGGCTGACGCTGAATTTTTCCTGATATTCAGACATATCAATACGTGTCATCAGAGTTTCATCATCGAACAAGTATTCTGCCAGGGCTTTAGCTAATTCTGTCTTTCCGACTCCGGTTGTACCGAGGAAGATGAATGAACCGATCGGTCGTTTCGGGTCTTGAAGTCCGGCACGGCTTCGGCGCACAGCATCACTTACGGCTTGAATCGCTTCGTCTTGCCCGATAACCCGTTTATGGAGTTCTTCTTCCAGATGGAGTAGCTTTTCGCGTTCGCTTTGCAGCATTTTGCTTACAGGAATTCCCGTCCATCTGCTGACTACATCTGCAATGTCTTCAGCGGTGACTTCTTCCTTAATCATGGCTTCGCCACCCTGAGTCTGCTTCAGTTGTTCCTGAATACGTCCGATTTCGTCTTCCAATGACTTCAGTTTTCCATATCTGATTTCTGCTACTTTGCCATAGTCACCTTCGCGTTCAGCACGTTCAGCTTCAAATTTCAGCTGTTCCATTTGCTGTTTGTTTTGCTGAATTTTATTGACCAGACCGCGTTCAGCTTCCCATTTGGCTTTATAATTGCTTTCTTGTTCTTTCAACTCTGCAATTTCTTTGTTCAGCTGTTCCAGTTTTTGCTGGTCGTTTTCGCGCTTGATGGCCTCCCGTTCGATTTCCAACTGTTTGAGTCTTCGTTCGATTTCATCGAGATCTTCCGGTACGGAATCACGTTCCATACGCAGTTTGGCTGCAGCTTCGTCCATCAGGTCGATTGCCTTGTCGGGCAGGAACCGGTCGGTGATGTATCGGTTTGAAAGTTCTACAGCGGCAATGATGGCATCATCCTGGATTCTCACTTTATGATGATTTTCGTAACGTTCTTTCAGTCCACGCAGGATAGAGATGCTGCTCAGCGTGTCGGGTTCGTTGACCATTACCGTCTGGAAACGCCGTTCAAGTGCTTTGTCCTTTTCGAAATATTTCTGATACTCGTCCAGTGTCGTTGCACCGATGCTTCGTAATTCGCCACGAGCCAATGCCGGTTTCAAGATGTTTGCTGCATCCATAGCACCTTCGCCTTTTCCGGCTCCGACCAACGTGTGGATCTCATCAATAAAGAGAATGATTTGACCTTCGCTTTTGGTTACCTCATTGATTACGGATTTCAAACGCTCTTCGAATTCTCCTTTATATTTGGCTCCTGCGATCAAAGCACCCATATCCAGTGAATAGAGTTGCTTGTTTTTCAGATTTTCCGGAACATCCCCCCGAAGGATACGATGAGCCAAACCTTCGACAATCGCCGTTTTTCCGGTTCCCGGTTCACCAATCAGTATCGGGTTGTTCTTTGTTCTACGACTCAGAATCTGAAGTACTCTTCGGATTTCCTCATCACGTCCGATTACCGGGTCAAGCCGGCCGCTCCGCGCTTCTTCGATCAGATTTTTTGCATATTTGCTTAATGCCTGATAAGTATCTTCACTAGAGGCAGAAGTCACTTTCTGACCTTTACGGAGTTCCTGGATGGCTGCCGAAAGTTCTTTTTCGGTCATGCCGGCATCTTTCAGTATTTTACTTACATTACTGTTTACTTTGAGTAGTGCAAGCAATATCGGTTCTATGGAAACGAATTCGTCACCATTTTTCTTGGCTTCATCCTGTGCACGGGTTAAAACCTCGTTTGTTTCGCGGCTCAGGTAAGGTTCACCTCCCTGGACGCGGGGGCGTGATGCGATCTGACTTTCAAGGACCTGTTCTACCTGACGTTGGTTGATACCAAGTTTTTGGAAAAGGAAGTTGGTCACATTTTCACCCACTTTCAGGATTCCTGCCAATAGATGTTCAGGTTCGATGGCTTGCTGTCCGCGTGCTTGAACCAGATTCACCGCTTCTTGTACAGCCTCTTGAGCCTTAATTGTAAATTTGTCAAAATTCATGGCAATTCTCCTTTCTTTGTTTTCTGTTATCTTGTTTATTTGTAATCGGGTCGGTTTTGTTTTTTCGACCCGACAACTCTTTTACTTCAAACAATTTGCCTATTTGCCTGATTCTGACAAATTGTCATTAAAAAGGAATTTTTGACAGATTGTTCCTGCCTTTCTCTTCTATATTGTCTGCTTTTCTGATTTCTGGATCTCGTTTTGTATTGGAATCTCCTTCTCTTTTATAAATAGAGTAGGGTTAACTTCAGGAATTTATTTTCTTCTATGTTTGATATATTATAGGGTTTTCACTAATTTTGTTGTGTCGCTTAAAACATGAACAATGATGAAAAAAGGAATATTTATTGCGTTATTAGTATCTCTTTGCTGTTCAGGAACCATGGTTGGACAAAATTCCGGTAAAGTGCAGATGAAGGAAGCCCGTGAGAATTTGGATAAGGAGGAATATGTACGGGCCCGTTATCTGTTTATTCAGGCTTATCAGTCTTTGGTCCGGGAGCAGAATCTGCAGGAAGCAGTTGCGTGTGGAGTACAAGGGGCAGCTCTTTATACTCGGGAGAATCTTTATAACGAAGCTTTTGATTTGTTACGCCGCGTGGAGCAGTCCGTATTGTCGGGGGCGCAGTCAGAGGCGAGCCGGATCAACGCGTTGCGTTATCCTATAACGAAAGAAAGGATGCGCATGTATGTGCAAATGAAACGAGCTCCCAAAGCAAAAGAACAACTAGACCGTTTGGAAGAATTGGCTGATGCTGCTAAAAATGATTCTTTGGAGAGCGACTTGCTTTATACGAAAGCTATTTATTATTATACATTTGGCAACATTGCCCAAGGAGATGCTGCATTGCGTTCCTTGATAGCCCAATACAGTGGTCTGAAAAATTATAATCAGGTAAAAACATGTTATCTGGCTTTGATAGATGTCGGGCGGAAGGCAAACAGTGCCCGTATGGTTTCCCGTGCTTATGACAGTTTTATCAGTTGGAATGATTCTATTCAGGCTTTGTCTGCTCAGGCCAAATATAATGAATTGGACAATCGTTATCAGCAGTGCCTGAAAACGATTGAAGAGAAAGATGGTTCTTTAACTACGAAACAGTATATTATAGTTGGCTTGGGCATTTTGTCGGCTGTGTTGGCTGTTGTCCTGGTGTTGGGAGCTTTGTTGCTGTTCCGTTTTATTTTATTGACGCGGAAGCAGAAGAAGGAGAATGTTGCCTTGGATGAGCGCAATCGCCTTAAAACACAGTTTGTCCGTAATATTACAGCACAGATGCAACCGGCTTTACAGCATCTTGATTCCGGTCAGCCTGCGGTTAAAGCGATGACCCAGTATTTGCAGCATATTCAAGAGTTGGCCGATTTGGAAGACAGTTTGAAGGAACCCGATGAAATGCAGGAACGGAATATATCGGTATTCTGTGAGCGGCTGATGGATCAGATTCGTCCGTATGTTCAGTCTGAAGTTTCTTTGGTGGTACATGCTCCCAAGTTGAGTGTTTCCATTAACGAAGAACATTTGGAACGTTTGTTAGGACATTTGTTGCGCAATGCAGCTTTGCATACACCGGCTGGTGGTAAGATAACATTGGAATTCCGTAAACGTGGGGCGCATGTTCATCAATTTCTGGTGACTGATACCGGAGCTGGTATTCCAGAAGAAAAACGGGCCAAACTATTTCTTCCTTTTACCGAAGTAAAAGACCTAATGCGCGGAGACGGTCTCGGGTTGCCGATTTGTGCGCTTTTGGCTCAGAAAATGAATGGGGCGTTGGCTTTGGATTCAGAATATGTTAAAGGAGCACGTTTTGTGGTCGATTTACATGTCTGATCAGTGGGGAACATCTGTATAAATATCATTTTGTCAATTTGATATTTTAGCCTTGTGATACTGTTGAATTTGCGTCCGGAAATCGGAATGTTTGAAAATTCTGCAGTATTACAAGGCTTTTTTAATATTATTATATTGATACACAGTTTGTTTTGATGGTTTTATTTCATCTTGTTTTGCTACTTTCTAGCTAAAAAATACCGTTATATTATCAGAGAAAACTGAATTCCCCATCTCCAATGGACGACTTCACCGACTCGATTTTCTCAGTTGGTGATCATTTTTGTTACTGATTATATAGAATTAGAGTGGAAAAAGTTGCATATTTATGTCATAAGCAAAAGAAAAACGCCTGTTTTTGTTGCATAATTATGCATTTTTGTTTCTAGAACACCTAAATGTCGTATAAGGCTGTTTTCTGCATTTTTCTGTTTTAACAACCTTTTGTTTGGTTTTGTCATATATTTATGTGATTTTGTCAATAGTTGAATCAAAATTTGTTTTTGTATTTGGCCTTTGCAACTTGGTTGCAGAAAAATAGGTTTATTTTTGCCAAAGAATACAGATAAAAACAGAATGTGATTATGCGAACGGATTCCATTTTGAGACCATCTGATGAACAAGAATTAAAAGATGGTCATTGTAAGAAAGGTACGCCACATGTTTGTGGCTGTTGTCATAGCTCAGTTGCAGATGAACATCATCATGGAAATCAAAATCTGATAGCCCCTTTGTGTTCATTGATTTTGTTTGTTTGTGGGATGATATTGACTTATCTTGAAACATCTTGGTTTCAAATACCAATTGTTCGGTTAGGATGGTATCTGGTCGCTTTTGTGCCGGTTGGTCTGCCTGTGTTCCATGAAGCATGGGAGGCGTTTCAGAAAAAAGATTTTTTTAATGAATTTTCCTTGATGTTACTGGCATCAATCGGAGCATTTTGTATCGGAGAGTATCCTGAAGCCGTGGCTGTTATGTTGTTTTATACGATTGGTGAGTTATTCCAGCATCGCGCTGTCGACCGTGCAAAACGTGATATTAGCAATTTGTTGGATGTTCGTCCCGAAACAGTTCGGGTTTTCCGCAATGGTGAGTATATCGTCATGGCTCCGGAACAGGTTTCTGCAAATGAACTGATTGAAGTACTTCCCGGAGGGCGTGTTCCTCTTGATGGCGTGCTGACGGAAGATGAGGCCGTGTTCGATACATCGGCTCTGACCGGTGAGAGTCTGCCTCGAACTGTCAATAAGGATAGCGAGGTGCTGGCCGGTATGATAGTATTGGGACAAACAGTCCATCTGCGTGTGAGCCGTTTGTATCATCAAAGTGCTTTGGCTCGTATCTTAGTTTTAGTTCAGGATGCATCGGAGCGTAAGGCGCCTGCTGAGTTGTTTATCCGGCGTTTTGCACGGGTATATACACCTATTGTTACTTTGCTTGCTGTTTTGCTGGTTCTTGTTCCGGCTTTTGTCGGGATGTTATGGCCTTCATTTCATTATGTGTTTTCCGAATGGTTATACCGGGGATTGGTTTTTCTGGTTATATCCTGTCCTTGTGCTTTGGTTGTCAGTGTACCGCTAAGTTATTTTGCCGGTATTGGCAAAGCCTCACGTTTAGGAATTTTATTCAAGGGAGGTAATTTTCTTGATGCGATTACTCAAGTCGATTCCATTGCTTTTGATAAAACCGGTACTTTGACGACCGGACATTTTGAGGTAACTGAGATTTATGCTGGGGATATGGAAGAATCAGATTTGCTTCGGATCGTATCTTCAGTTGAACAGGGGAGCACACATCCAATTGCGACGGCTATTGTAACTTCTGCTCGTCGACAGGGGATTATTCCAGATCAGGCAGCATGTACCATTCGGGAACATTCCGGTTATGGACTTGAAGCAGTTATGGATGGTCGTCAAGTGCTTGTCGGTCAGGTGCGTTTCCTGGAGCGGTGGCATATTCCTGTTCCTGAAAAATGGAAACATGTAGCACAAACCGTGGTTGTTTGTGCAGTCAATGGAAAATTTGTCGGTGCTTTGATATTGTCGGATACTTTGAAAGAAGATGCTTTTGTTGCCATAAAAAGATTAAAAGCCTTGGGTATTCGTGATTTAGCTATTTTGTCGGGCGACCGTCAGGAATTAGTGACACAATATGCAGACCGTTTGGGGATTCATGATGCTTATGGTAACCTTTTACCCGAAGATAAAGCCCGATATATAGAACGTCAGTCGTCTGTTGCGGGAAAAAATATGGCTTTTGTCGGTGACGGTTTAAATGATGCTCCAGTTTTGGCTTTGAGTCATGTTGGAATCGTCATGGGTGGTTTGGGGTCTGATGCTGCTATTGAAAGTGCAGATGTCGTCATACAGACTGACCAGCCTTCCAAAGTGGCCACTGCTATTCGTGTAGGACGATATACCCGTAAGATTGTCCGTCAGAATATTGGAGGAGCAATCGGAGTCAAAGTATTGGTCTTGTTGGCCGGTGCACTAGGATATGCATCTCTTTGGGGTGCAGTTTTTGCAGATGTAGGGGTCGCTTTGTTGGCAGTATTAAATGCAATGCGTATCTTCGGAAAGAAATTAGATTGATCAAGCGCTATGGAAACGGAAAAAGATAATTTGATTCTGATACGCAAAGGTGTGAAGCCGACTGCTAATCGGATATTGGTTCTTCGGGCACTTCTTTCTGCGGCCCGACCGGTTTCTTTGTCTGAACTGGAAGATATGTTGCTCACAATGGACCGGTCGAGCATATTTCGAGTGCTAAATTGTTTTTTGGCACACCACGTCACGCATGCTCTTGAAGATGGAAGTGGCATTATGAAATTTGAAGTATGTACAGGAGAATGGGCATGTTCTGTTGACGACATGCATACTCATTTTTATTGTGAAATATGTCAGCAGACCTTTTGTTTCAAAGAGATACATGTGCCATTAATCACCTTACCCGAAGGTTTCGTCCTAAATTCAATTAATTACATGGTAAAAGGTATATGTCCCGAATGTGCCCGTAAGCTTGCTGTCCGCCGGCATGAGATTTAAAAATCAAATCCAGCCCGGATGTAGCCTCCCAATGATTTGGTACGGTTACTGTAATGCAGCGTCAGACCTATCGGGCCGATGACGGTTTTCCAGTCATATTTTAATGCTCCACCGGCATAATAATAGCCATAATGCGGATTGTCTCCAAAACTGTTTTTAAAGAGATGCAGCCAGTCGTCTTGTGCTGTTATACCCACATTTCCGACGATACTGATATAATGGTTTTTCAGAATACGCTGCCGGAATTCTGTTCCAGCCAGAAATAAGATCTGATGAGCAACTTCAAACCGGTTGATTCCAAAAAATGGTACTTGCTGTTCGAAATACTTTCCTGCTTCCTGACCTCCTAAAGTATTAGCTTCCGAAACGGTATTGTCGGAAGTTGTATATCTGCCTGTAAACCAAGGCTGAATGGCAAATCTTTTGGTCGGAGAAAAAATGCCTCGCCAATAGAATGAGGCTACGTGGAACGGCTTTTCCTGGGTCAGAGGAATCAGATACTGATAATGGACGAGAAAACTTTGTCCTTTGGTGGCAAATATCGGATGATCTAAATTGTTGAAAGAGCAGGCACCTCCAAATTTCAGGTAAGTTTCTTTTTCGATGTCGGTTTCGTTTTGTTCATTTTCGAATTTATAAAGAAAATCGCCATAGTTGTAGTTTGTGATTCCGCCTCCAAGATTAATCAGCATTTCGCGCCAGCTTCTTTTGAAATGAATCACGAATTTATGTTTCCGGAAATTTATTTCGCAAACACGCTTCCCTTGACTGTATATGTTGAAATCATTGAATTCCAGATCGTAAGCAGAAGCAAGATGCCATTCCTTTCCTAAATGGAATGCATAGTCCAACCGGCCGAACATTTTATTACCTAATCGTATCGTCAGACCAAAGGTGTTTTTGGGAAAGGCCTGGAATTGGAACTGAGTGTTGAAAATCAGGGCTGCCATCTCTTCGTTGTCATATCGTGCTCCCAGATTGAGTGAATTCTTGGGTGCGTCGCCGATAAGTAAATGGCGATATTTCTCCTGTTCCTGTCCCCAATAGTTTATGGGAACCGGTATGTTTTGCCGGCCTTCCTGAGGTAGTTTTCCGACAGTTCCGATTTTTTTCTTGACAGCTATCAGGTTATCCCATTGTGCTTCTGCAGCATGGTATCCTCTTTCGATTAAGGTATCTATAGCTTCCGTCTTAAAACTGGCAGAACTGTATCCTTTCATGTTCACATGAATATAGACGTCGCTGTTCTTTATATTTCTCTGCCATTTGTCCTTACTTTGCAAATCAATGAGCTGGGTGATTTGTGCAATGATGTCGTTTTCCATTTCCTTGGCTGTTTTCAGTTCTTCTTGAACGTCTACGCCAATAACAATGTCTGCACCCATCTCCCGAGCCACATCGACCGGATAGTTGTTAATGAATCCACCGTCAACTAGAATATACTTTCCCAGATTTACGGGTGCGAAAATACCCGGTAAAGACATGCTGGCACGTACCGCTATGGGCAGAACTCCGCTTCTATGAACAATTTCCTTACCTGTAACCAAATCTTGTGATACGCAGGCGAAAGGTATCGGCATTCTTCTGAAATCTATGGAGTCGTGATAGCCTTCAGTCAGATCCCAAAGCATCCGTCCGA
This sequence comes from uncultured Paraprevotella sp., assembly GCA_944320775.1. GTDB lineage: Bacteria > Bacteroidota > Bacteroidia > Bacteroidales > Bacteroidaceae > Paraprevotella. Next base: position 65,188 of record CALUIV010000014.1, read on the forward strand.
TGTTTCTACCCTGAATTACACCTCCCAAAAGTGCATCTTGAGGTTTTTCGGCAAATGGTAGTGACAGAATATACTTGTCACTTTGTTCGCGAGCTTGCAGACTCATTTTCTCTCGTTGGATCTGATCGCTCAACAAGTGACTCCAGTCTTGTGCCATGAATATGCTGTCCAGGGTTTCAGGTGTGTAGCCGATGGAATACAGACTGCCGACAATGGCTCCCATACTGGTACCAACGATGTAATCTATAGGTATACCTGCCTTTTCTATTACTTTCAGCGCGCCGACATGTGCTGTACCTTTTGCACCACCACCACTAAGGACGAGTGCAACCTTTTTTCTTGGATATAGGCTTGTACTTAAGATGAGGAGTAAAGTGATAAACGAGATGATTTTTTTCATATTCTGTCAAGATGTCAGTTTTTTCTTTTCTTTTAATTTTCTTCAGGAGTATTTTTCTGCCAAAAAGCCTTTATTTTCGTCATATTTCTGTTTGAGGATATATTAAATTGCATTTTGTCATTTCAAATATGAGCCTTACTTATATGACGCATTTGAATTCATGAGAATCATATGGCTTTGCAAATATACATTATTATATATCATAGAAAAAGTTTTTTTTCTGTAGAAAATATGTTTTTCTCTATATTTCGAAGAGTTTGGCATACCGTTTGTATTAAATATGAGCGTGAACCTGAAGATAAGTTCACAGACCAGTCATACTTTTTATGACGGGTTTATTTAAATAACAAGATTAATAATAAAAATAGATACAATTATGGGAAAGATTATTGGTATTGACTTAGGAACAACAAACTCTTGTGTTTCTGTATTTGAAGGTAACGAGCCGGTAGTAATCGCAAACAGCGAAGGTAAGCGTACTACTCCTTCTATCGTAGCTTTCGTTGACGGTGGCGAACGTAAAGTCGGAGATCCGGCTAAGCGTCAGGCTATCACCAACCCGAAAAAGACGATTTTCTCTATCAAACGTTTTATGGGTGAGACCTACGATCAGGTTCAGAAAGAAATTGCCCGTGTGCCTTATTCAGTGGTAAAGGGCGACAACAACACGCCGCGTGTGGATATCGACGGTCGTCTTTACACTCCGCAGGAAATTTCAGCCATGATTCTTCAGAAGATGAAGAAAACTGCAGAAGATTTCTTGGGCCAGGAAGTGACAGAAGCCGTAATCACCGTGCCTGCATACTTCTCTGATTCACAGCGTCAGGCTACTAAAGAGGCTGGTCAGATTGCCGGTTTGGAAGTAAAACGTATCGTAAACGAGCCTACTGCAGCTGCTTTGGCTTATGGTGTAGACAAGGCTAACAAAGATATGAAGATTGCTGTCTTCGACCTTGGTGGTGGTACATTCGATATCTCAATCCTTGAGTTCGGTGGCGGTGTATTCGAAGTATTGTCAACCAA
>CALUIV010000015.1 GCA_944320775.1 uncultured Paraprevotella sp.
TTCTTCATACTTTAATGATAAACATATTAACAGCTACTCTGTAATAGCCATAGAAAAGATTATTTCATTAATAAATATGTCTTTTATAACTTCTTTTGCTTAATCTTAATGAAACCAACGTTGTAGAGATAGTTATGATACCGGTCATAACAAAAACTTAAGCGTTAAATTCTTACGAGATTGGTTAAAGTACGTGATAACAAATGCCATTTTACGATAATTACCTAACTTTATCGACAACATTTCACGTTCAGCCGTGAGCAATCTAAATATTACTAATATGATGCACATGTTATTCAAGCACCGCCAGACTGCCCGTCTATTCTTATGGCTGTTCTGCACGTTTGGCGTCATTTGTTCTGCTTCAGGAAGGCAGAACGACCCATCATCAGTAGAAAAAGTCTACGTTGTCTTCAAGACCCATTTGGATGTCGGATTCACCGACCTCAGTTCCAACGTAACCGAACGTTACGTGCATGAATTTATTCCAAAAGCCTTGGATCTTTCGGAAAAACTGGCTGCCGAAAATTCATCCGAAAAATACGTATGGACCACAGGAGCCTGGCTGATCTGGAAATATATGCAGACAGCAGCCCCGGAAGACGTAAAACGGCTGGAAGCAGCAATAGAGCGTGGAGACATCGTCTGGAATGCCGTGCCTTATACTGTTGAAGCTGAAATTATGAATAAAGACTTATTGGAAACCTGCCTGAATCTGTCCCGACGGTTAGACCAGAAATACCATAAAACCACTCTGGCCGCCAAAATGACCGATGTACCCGGACAAACACGAAGCATCATAACGCCAATGGTCCAGGCTGGAATACAACTGCTGCATATCGGCGTCAACGGTGCCAGTCCCGTACCGGAAGTACCCAATTTCTGCCGTTGGCGAGACACGAACGGCAACGAACTGATTCTCGTCTACCAGCAGAATTATGGAACCGAGGATTTGCTGCCCGGAGGAAAAACCGCAATCTCCGTTAATTTCACGGGAGACAATCATGGCCCGCACACCTACGAACAAGTCAAACAGATTTATGCCGACCTCAGAAAACGTTATCCGAACGCCCGTCTCATACCGTCATCGTTCAACGAAATAGCCCGCGAACTGGCTGCCATCCGGGATGAACTGCCTGTTGTCACTTCCGAAATCGGCGATACTTGGATCTATGGTTGCGCCAGCGCACCGATACGTATGGCCAAATACAGAACGCTCGCAAATCTCTACAGCAAATGGGTGGACAAAGGGAAAATAGACAAAAACAGCGACGAAGCATTAAATTTTGCATTGGAACTTGGATTAATAGCCGAGCATACACAGGGACTCGACGTGAAATCACACCTGCAAAACTGGGATAAATATGACATGAATTCATTTCTGGCAGCCCGGAACGAAAGTGCTTTCAAGAAAATCGAACGCTCCTGGAAAGAACTGGACGCATATATTGATTCTGCGATCACCTACCTGCCCCAAGCGTTACAAAACGAAGCATGGGCGGCAATCCGGAAAACAGAACAACCGATTGTCCCGAAGTTTAGCGGAAAGGCACAACCGGCCGCAAGGGAATGGCAGGAATCTGTTCTCGGTGGAGATATCCGACTCGAAGGACTTTCCTACCAAATGCTGGACAGCAAAGATTACGAGCACTTTTTCGACACCTACATAAGAGAAAAATATGGATGGGCTTTGGCTGACTTCGGAAAACCCGGACTGGATCAGGAAGATGCCGTCAGCGTGACACTCAAAGCCAATGCCACGAAAGAGGAAAGCCGAAAGAACAGGAAATACACCAATCGATGCTACGAACTCAAGATTCCAGAACAGCAAGATATTGACCCGCGTGTCTTTCCGGAAAAAATATTCATAGAAATCAAGGATTATAAGAATAAAAACCGTGCGGAAATCACTCTGACCATATTGGGAAAACCGGCAGTACGGCTTCCTGAAGCCTATTGGTTTTCGATAAACACACCGAATCTGACGAAAATCATTGGTGAAAAAATCGGCGAACGGGTCGATCTGCTGGATGTTGTCCGAAAAGGAAACCGGCAGGAACATGCTATCGACCGATATATCGATCTTGAAGGATCGGCGGGAAAATTCAGGATCTGGAGTGAAACCGCATTTCTTGTCCGATTAGGAGAAGCTAAAGGACTGAATTACTCTTTGAATCTTCCGGACCCGAAAGACGGAATACATTTTAATCTGAACAACAACCTGTGGGGAACCAATTACAGTATGTGGAATGAAGGTTCATTAAGTTACCACTTTACCATCCAACGACTGGACTGACCTATAAATAATCAATTTGTCATTCTGTAATTTTATGCTTGCTATACTTGCATTTTTGCGGGCACTGATTCAAACAACCCGGAAAAATGAAGTATAGCAAGCTTTTTAAAGCTACAATCTTTTGATTCAGAATATAATAAATGCATTTTTCTCGTTCTGAATGTTACTCCATTCAGATAAAAAACAAACAGAAAAACAGGAAAAAACAGCCTTACAAGATATACGATAAATTGTATCCGGCACCTGATTTACCCGACACGGGCAATACATTTTGTTGAGATGGCCAACTGAAATCAATTTTTTCCTTTCGTTTACCCCCTTTTTTCTGCATAATTCCTGCATAAATCTATTATTATGCAGGAATTATGCAGTATAAATATGCAAATCTGAAGCTAAAACGATAAAAATCAATTCATATCATGTTAGCAAAAAAAACGATCTGACATGCAAAATGCCAACAGATATCCTTCAAACAGATCATTTTGTCATTTTCGATCAGCAATATTTAAATAAATCAGAAAGTCAATTATGACAGATTCTGATCAGACGGAAATAAATCTGATAACAGACTGAAAACGGGTTCTTATTTAAACAGGAAAAAAGACTGTTAAATATATCGTAAAAAACGGGAATCAGACGTTGCTTCACAAAACATTTTCTATATTTACATCCGATTAACTAAACTACATGAAACACATTCTTTTGCCCGACTCCAGGGAACGTAAACTGGTTTTTTATCTGGCTATGGAAGAATTTCTGGCCCGACAAAACGATAATGAAGAAGCTTTCTTCATCTGGCAGGTGGCACCTACGGTCATCTGCGGAAGAAACCAGAATATAGAAACGGAAGTCAATCTCGACTACTGTCAGAAAAACAAGATCAACATATTCAGAAGAAAGAGTGGCGGCGGATGTGTTTATGCCGACCGCGGTAATCTGATGCTGACCTGGATAACCCGATCGGAAGGAGCACAACAGACATTCGACCGGTATCTGAAGCGCATAGCAGAATTGATTTGCGACACTGGAGCTCACGCAACGGTCACCGGTAGAAACGATATCCTGATCGACGGACGTAAAGTGTCGGGAAATGCTTTCTATCAGACGCCGGCAAAAAGTATTGTTCATGGAACACTCCTCTATCAGACTGATTTCGAACATCTCACACAGGCTATAACACCGTCTCACGCCAAAACAGCAAGCAAGGGTGTTGCTTCCGTGCGCCAACGCGTAACAAATTTGAGTGAACATACATCTTGGTCTGAAGAAGAAATCAAACGGCATCTTATCCGTTCACTGTGCGACGGTGAACGAATGCTGACCGAAAACGAACTGAAAGCTATCGAACAAATCGAAGCGACCTATCTGACCGAAGATTTTCTTTGGGGCAAGAATCCCCCCAGTAATATCACTTGCTCCGGCCGTATCGAGGGTGTAGGTAATTTCATTGTCCGCTTCGATATGCGCAACGGCAAAATCCAAAATCTCGCGCTAGAAGGTGACTTTTTCACCTTGGAAGATCCCGTTCCGGTTTTGGAATCATGCCTGTGCGGTAGACCTCTTCAGGAAAATGCATTCCGCGAGGCTCTGGCACAGACTGATTTGAGCCGTTACGTCCATCGCCTGAATACGGAAGACTGGATCCGAATGATTTTTAACGGCAAAACGCCGGAATAAACCGTAACAAACTTTTCATCAACCTTAATAATACAAACCATTTATGGAAGACCTGTCAAAAACATGCCTCTACGACCGACATGAGGCGCTTAAGGCACAAATGAATCCCTTCGGCGGTTTCATTATGCCCATACAGTATTCAAACATCATCGACGAGCATCAGGCTGTCCGCCACAAAGCGGGTATGTTCGATGTGTCACACATGGGCGAAATTTTCGTCAGCGGACCGGATGCCGAACGTTTCGTAAATCACATTTTTACCAATGACATACGTACGATGCCGGCTGAGAAGATTCAGTATGGTATGATGCTTTATCCCGACGGAGGCGTGGTAGACGACCTGTTGGTTTACAAAATGACCGAAGAAAACAAATATCTGCTCGTCGTAAATGCAGCCAATATCGCAAAAGACGACGAATGGATCCGTTGCCAGAGCGAAGGCTATGACGTAAAAATCGACAATCAGTCGGATCAATGGGGCGAAATCGCTTTGCAAGGCCCCGAAGCAGAACGGATTGTAGTAGATGTCTTAGGCATTCCTCAGGCTGCAGACCTTGCGTTCTATACATTTACGGAAACTGTTTGGAATACGGCTCCCGTTCTCTTGAGCCGTACCGGTTACACAGGCGAAGACGGCTTTGAATTCTATGCCGCTCCGGAAGTTATCGTTGCTTTGTGGGACAAGTTGCTCGAGGCTGGTGTTACCCCATGTGGTCTGGGTTGTCGCGACACGTTGCGCTTTGAAGTGGGACTTCCGCTTTACGGACATGAACTCAGTGCAAAAATCTCGCCGATCGAAGCCGGACTGGGTATTTTCGTCAAAACAGATAAAGAGGAATTTATCGGAAAAGAAAGTATCGTTCGCCAGAAAGCCGAGGGCACAGCGCATAAGATTGTCGGTATCGAACTGACGGAAAAAGCAATTCCACGTGCTGGCTATCCAATCGAATGCGAAGGAAAAGTGATTGGCGAAGTAACAACCGGCTACCAGTCGATTTCTACCGGGAAATATGTCTGCATGGCACTGATCGACCGGACATATGCCGAAATGGGGCGCCAGGTAGAGGTACGCGTACGGAAGAAAACATTTGCCGGAACAATCTGCAAAAAACGTTTCTACGACAAAAATTACAAGAAATAAACAAAATAGACAATCATATACACATTAACCCTTAAACATAAAAAAATCATGAAGACAATTGAAGGATTATATTACAGCGAATCACACGAGTGGGTAAAGACAGAAGGCGATATGGCCATCATCGGCATTACGGACTATGCGCAACATGCCATGGGCGACATCGTTTATGTGGACATGCCGGAGGTGGACGACGAGGTGAATGCTGAAGAAGAATTCGGTGCTGTGGAAAGTGTAAAAGCTGCCAGTGATCTGATCAGTCCTGTTTCGGGAACAGTGGTAGAAGTGAACGAAGCCCTGGAAGACGAATCCGGTCTGCTCAATCAGGATCCGTATGAAAACTGGATCATCAAGGTTCAGATGAGCCAGCCCGACGAACTGGACAAACTCATGAACGCAACTGATTATGCTGCATTCTGCGAAAACCAGTAATCGGCAAATGACCAGAAATCTTTCAGCAATCAATTTTTAAACAGACGAATATGAGTTTTGCATATTTTCCACATACCGACGAAGATATCCGGCAGATGCTCGACCGCATCGGCGTGAAAACGCTCGATGACCTTTATGCTGACGTGCCGGCTGAAGTCAGGTATACCAAAGAGTTCGAGTTGCCCGACTCCATGTCGGAAATCGAACTGAGACAAAAATTCGAAGAACTGGACCGCAAGAACAAACAGCTCACGGTATTTTGTGGAGCAGGTGCCTATGATCATTATGCACCCGCTGTCATACCAGCCCTGACAGCACGCAGCGAATATCTGACAGCCTATACTCCCTATCAGGCTGAAATTTCTCAGGGAACGCTGCGTTATATCTTTGAATATCAAAGTATGATTACTGAGCTGACAGGCATGGATTGTACCAACGCTTCCATGTATGACGGCCCGACTGCTGCAGCCGAAGCCATGCTGATGGCAATGGCCGCTACAAAGAAGAAGACACGCGTTCTGCTGGCCGATACCCTGCTGCCACAAGTAAAAGAAGTGGTGAAGACCTACGCAAAATATCATGGTGTGGAAATCGGATATATCGCACATAAGGATGGAAATACCGATGTGGAAGCCCTGAAACAGGAACTCGCTACGGGTGATGTGGCCGGAGCTCTGATTCCTTCGCTCAACCGTTTTGGCATTATCGAAGATTTATCGGGCATGGCTGACGCTTTACATGCAGTCAAGGCTTTACTGATGGTCTATGCGGACCCATCGGCTTTGGCTGTTATCAAAACTCCGGGTGCATGGAATGCCGACATTGCTTGCGGCGATGCCCAGACCTTGGGACTTCCTCTGCAATTCGGCGGTCCTTACGTTGGCTATCTGGCTTGCCGGAAAGATCTGGTACGCAAACTGCCCGGACGTATTGTAGGAGCAACGCACGACGTCGACGGCAAACGGGCTTTTGTGCTTACGCTCCAGGCACGCGAACAACACATCCGACGGGAGAAGGCAAACAGTAACATCTGTTCCAACCAGTCGCTCATGGCGCTGTATATCACCATCTATCTGTCCCTGATGGGACCGGAAGGCATGCGCCAGGTCAACGAACTGGCTTATGGCGGAGCACATTACCTCCACGACGAATTAATCGCAACAGGTTTGTTCGAAGATGTTTTTGACAGACCGTTCCTGAAGGAATTCGTGGTAAAGAGCAAAATACCGGCCGACAAATTACAGCAGGCACTGCTAGACGGCGGTTTTCTGGCTGCTCTGGAGACCGAAGAAGGCTATGTGTCATTCTGCGTGACCGAAAAAAGAACCCGGGAGGAAATCGACCGGATGTTATCCATCATTAAGCGACTGAAGCCATGAAATACTATGATAAATTGATCTTCGAACTTTCCAAGGAAGGCCGGCAAGGTTTTTCATTACCTCAAAATTCCTGGAATCATCATCTTGAAGAATTGCCCGACATGCTGAAACGGGAGAAAAAAGCGGCTTTGCCGGAAGTCAGCGAACTGGACGTTGTACGTCATTACACCAATTTGTCGAACATGAACTTCGGTGTCGACACCGGCTTCTATCCGCTGGGCAGCTGCACAATGAAGTACAACCCGAAAATAAACGAAGAAATTGCCGCATTGCCGGGATTCCGGAATCTGCATCCGCTCCAGCCGGCTTCGACTGTCCAAGGGGTACTCCAACTCTACGATGAACTGGACCGGGCACTTTCGGCCATTACGGGTATGTCCAAATTCACTTTGAATCCATTTGCCGGTGCCCACGGCGAACTTACCGGACTGATGATCATGCGTCAGTATCATATGCAACGTGGAGACTGGAAACGGACTAAGGTCATTGTACCCGACAGCGCCCATGGCACAAATCCGGCCAGTGCAGCTGTATGCGGTCTGGAAGTGGTCGAAGTGAAATCAACGCCTCAAGGTACGATCGACGTAGACGATTTGCGTCCTTTGCTCGACGACACGATAGCCGGTATTATGATGACCAACCCGAATACTTTGGGATTATTTGAAACCCGAATACTGGAAATTGCTGAAATGGTACATGCATGCGGTGGTCTTCTCTATTACGACGGTGCCAACATGAACCCGCTTCTGGGTGTTGTACGTCCGGGCGATATGGGCTTTGACATCCTGCATCTGAATCTGCACAAAACCTTCTCTACTCCGCACGGTGGCGGCGGTCCGGGAGCCGGTCCGGTGGGTGTAGCTGCTCACCTGGCAGAATATCTCCCCAATCCGAAAGTGATCCGCCAGGCTGACGGCACATACACCGTGACCGGCAACGAAACAGCTGCCGGACGAATTTCCGGATTTATGGGCAATTTCGGAGTACTGATGCGCGCTTATGCCTATATTTTACGTCTGGGACGTCAAAATGTACGTATGGCCGGACCATTAGCCACTCTGAATGCCAACTATATTAAGGAAGAACTGAAAGACTGCTACAAATTGCCGATCGACACCTGTTGCAAACACGAGTTTGTATTTGACGGTCTGGCCGATCAGTCGACCGGTATCACAACTCTGGATGTAGCGAAACGTCTGCTGGATTATGGCTTCCATGCTCCGACCATTTATTTCCCATTGCTGTTCCATCAGGCCATCATGATCGAACCGACGGAAACAGAATCAAAGGAAACACTCGACGGATTTATTTCCATCATGCGGCATATAGCCCAAGAAGCCATCGAGCATCCGGAAGAACTCCGCACTGCTCCTCATCTGACTCCGGTAAGACGATTGGATGAAACGACAGCCGCGAAACAACCGGTTCTCTGCTATGCGGATCTGGCCAGATCCTGAACGGAAAAAAATTAATCGGAACTGAAATCCTACGGTATGAGCAGGCATCGTAAATAGCGGTGGCACTCATACCGCAGGTTTTTGTGTTCAAAACCGGACAATTCCGGATAGCGTCAGAATAAGTTTAATAATAGAAAACAAATATCATGAATACACCAGAAACAGAATACGGTAAGCTCCTGATTATCGGAGCCGGCCCCGGAGGATATGAAACGGCTCTACTCGCAGCCCGGAAGGGGATTGAAGTGACCCTGATAGAAAAAGGCCCCGTAGGTGGAACCTGCCTGAACGAAGGCTGCATCCCGACAAAAGCCTTCTGCAGACATGCCCAAATGCTGGACGAACTGGAAGAAGCAGAAACATTAGGCATCAAAAACTTGAATTATACATTCGACTTCCAAACGGCAGTCGACAGAAAAGAACAAATTGTCGGACAACTCCGGCAAGGCGTGGAGGGACTACTGCGGCACAAACTGATTCATTGCATAGAAGGAACGGCACGCTTCGTTGACGCACATACGGTTCAGGTAAACGAACAGACCTATGCAGCTGATCATATAATTATTGCCACGGGTTCTGTTCCGCAAATTCTGCCCATACCGGGCAACAATCTGCCCGGAGTGATTACTTCCAGGGAAATTCTGAATCTGAAACAGATTCCGAAACGTCTTTGTGTCATTGGAGCCGGGGTAATCGGACTAGAGTTTGCATCCATCTTCAATAGTTTTGGCAGTCAGGTAACCGTGCTGGAATATTGCAAGGAAATACTGCCACGTTTCGATACCGACCTGGCAAAACGTCTGAAACAGAGCCTGGGGAAACGTGGAATCGAAATTCAGACACAAGCTCAGGTACAGAAAATCGAAAAGGCTGAAGACGGAAGTCTGAAAGTCAGCTTCATGAAAAAAGAAAAGGAAGAACAGACCGAAGCTAATTACGTACTGATGGCAGTAGGCCGACGTGCCAATACGGAGTCATTAAATCTGGATGATATCGGTATTGCCTACAATAAACGTGGTATTGAAGTCGACGAAAACATGCAGACGAGCCTACCTCATATTTATGCCATAGGCGATATCAACGGACGGCAAATGCTGGCGCATGCCGCTACATTCCAAGGTGTACGGGCACTGAACCATATCTTGGGAGAAAACGATTCACTTGACCTGAATATCATACCGGCTGCCGTTTTCACACAACCGGAAGCTGCAACCGTGGGATTGACTGAAGAAGACTGCAAGGCACAGAACATTCCATATCGTTGCCATAAATCGTTCTTCCGCGCCAACGGAAAGGCTGTCTGCCTGAACGAAACGGACGGATTCTGCAAACTATTGAGCCACAAAGAAAACGGAAAAATTCTTGGAGGCCATCTGTTCGGACCACATGCAGCAGATCTGATACAGGAGATCACGGTACTGATCCAGCGCCAGGCCACAATCGGAGAATTAAGCAATATCGTTCATGCCCACCCGACACTTGGCGAGGTCATTCTGGAAGCATCAAAAGATTAAAAGCATTATTTTTTATCATGAAAAGAATCATTCGTCACTCGAAAAAACTCTGGCTGATAGGAAGTCTGATACTCATTGCCGGGCAGCAGGATTTATTCGCCAATGAAATCAATATTATTCCGCGCCCATTACAAACGGAAATAAAATCTGGTGTGTTCCGGCTATCCGGAAAGACAACGATCGGATATAAGACACCTCAATTAAAAGAACAGGCTGAATATCTGCAAAAGATACTGAGCCGTTCAACTGGTTTTGATATCCGGATACGGGAAGGATTCCGGAATGCAGATATTTGCTTGGATACAGATAGCACTATCTGGCAAAAGCTCACATCACCGATTTCGGCCAGCCTGCGTAGAGAAAGCTATCAGTTGCAAGCCAGTTCAAAAAAGATCCAAATTACCGGAGGTTCGGAAGCCGGAGTTTTTTATGGTATACAAAGTCTGCTGCAACTCTTTCCGGCAAACATCTATAACGAACGTCGTCAAGAAAACACTGTATGGGAAATTCCGGCCATAGAAATCAACGATGCGCCACAACGGCCATGGCGTGGCATGATGCTCGACGTAGCCCGTTATTTCTACGACAAAGAATTCGTGAAGAAATACATCGACATGATGGCTATGTATAAACTGAACAAATTGCAATTCCACATGATCGATGATTCCGGATGGCGTCTGGAAATCAAAAAATATCCGAAACTCACTGAAATCGGTGCCTGGGCCGGGCCGGATCATCGCCGCCTTGGTGGTTATTATACGCAAGAGGACATTCGTGAAATTATTGAATACGGACGATTGCGTAATGTGGAAATTATCCCGGAAATCGAATTTCCGGCACACATGCTTTCCGCAATTGTCGCCTATCCCTGGCTGAGTTGTACCGGGGAACAGCATGAAGTTCCCGAACAGCATTTTATCAGCCGAGATCTGCTTTGTGTCGGTAAGGAAAGCTCTTATCAGTTCTTACGGGATATTCTGGAAGAAACCGTCAATCTGTTTCCTTCGGCCTATATCAATATCGGTGGCGACGAAGCAGTCTATACTCGCTGGAAAGAGTGCCCCGACTGCCAAAAGGTAATGCGCAGAGAGGGTATTGAGAAAGTCCAGGACTTACAGGGTTATCTGACAAATGTGGTTGCCGGAATGATGCAGAAGAAGCAAAGGACAATCGTCGGATGGGAAGAAATCATCCAACGGGGTAAAATCAATCATCCGGTCGTGGCTGTCATTTGGCATAACGTCGGTGATACCATTCAGGCAACCCGAACTGGACACAAGGCTATCCTGACCCCGGCAACCCACATGTATTTCGACTTTCCGGAAAGCCGGACACCCGGAGAAGTCAAAGCTGCGACCTGGATGCCACCGATCTCTGTAGAAAAATGCTATGGCATGGAAGTGAACGACTATTCCGAAGCATCGACCGTATTGGGTGTGCAAGGTTGTTTCTGGAGCGATCAATTCATACACGGAACCGTACTGCAGGAAATAACTCCATTAAACGAAAACAGATCGGAAACTTATGCCGAATATCTGACCTTCCCTCGCCTGCTGGCTCTTTCCGAAGTAGCCTGGTCGCCCAAAGCTCTTCGCAATTATCAAGATTTTGCCACACGCCTGACAACGCATTACCAACGTCTGGACAATAAAGAGTGTAATTACCGTGTACCGGAACCGGTTATCAAGAAAATGGAAGAAAAGTCGGAAGGAGGCATCGAATTTACCTTAGCACCAAGTGTAGCGGGAGCAGAAATCCGTTACACTACGGATGGCAGTTACCCGACAATCCATGCACCACGCTACACGGGTCCGGTAACCGTCGCTCAGAAAAGCGACTTTCACGCCATTACAGTAGTCAACCAACGCCACTATTCCCTACCTATTTACTTTGCACCGGATTATTCCGCATATAAGGAGTATGGTGAATTCACCACAGAATGGAAACCTCTTCAAGTCCAGACAAAACCAACAAAATGGCGTTTTGAATGTACTAGCAAGATCTCCGGAAACGGAACTTATAAGGTGCATTTCATCAGAACAAAAGGGACAAATGATTTCGCACTCGGACGTCTGGAACTATTCAAACGTGACGAAAAACTGGCCAGCATTGCACAACAGGCTACTGCCACTCCAAACAATCCTGTCGTCACTTATGAATTCCAGGTTGATGCGTTCGAAGCCGGCACACCATTCTATATTGATGTAGAAGCCTGCGGACAAAACGGAAACGATACATGGGGGCTGGTATTTGTCCAAAAACTGAATTGACCCTGTAGGAAGAAAATGACTAACACATAAAAAATAAAAGAACCGCATCAAATACGGTTCTTTTATTTTTATACAGATGCCGGATAATTCAGATTGGCTTCTGTGATCCGTTCCAATACTTCATGAAGGTATTTGGCTGCTTCATAACGGGCCATAGGCAAATCCTGAAGCAGATAATTACCACAGTCTTTCGGCGTGGCTCCAGGCACCTCCCCTTCATAGGAAGCAATGAAAGCAAATGTTTCCTTCATCAGTTCAAGAATATCACCAGAGTTCAAATCGCCCTTAAGCAACAGATAATTGCCCGTGAGACATCCCATTGGTCCCCAATAAACAATTCGTTCGCCCCAGACAGAGTGGTTACGCAGGTAAGTTGCGGCCAAATGCTCTATAGTATGCAATGCACCTTGTCCTAACGCGGGTTCGCGATTGGGCTCTTTCATGCGGATGTCGAATGTCGTAACAACTTCCCCTCCTACTTCATCCTTACGGGAAACATATATTCCACGTAATAAATGGAGGTGATCAATAGTGAAACTCGGAATTTTTTTCATCTTTATCTTCTATAGATTATATATTACTGTCCTTAAATCAAATCTTCTCAGGCAGAGAATTTAAGAAAAGTTCCGTAATGCGAAACGAACGATCTGCCATTTCTCCCCAAAAATTTTCATATTGCTGAATATGACTGTCCACACCCGGAGTGTCACTGATAATACGGAAACTTAAAAAAGGTATCTCATAAAGATAGCATACTTGAGCTATAGCTGCTGATTCCATGTCTACAGCCAATCCTTCGGAAAAACGCTCTTTAATAGCATCCAGATCTACACGGTCTGTAATAAACTGATCGCCGGTACAAATCAAACCATCATGAATCTTCATACCTGCTGGTATCTGAGAAGCAATAGAATCACTCTGAGTCAAATTCAATGCACAGGACAACAACACATCATTGCCGGAAAAACGAGGCGGCATACCCTGAATCTGACCATATTCATTACCCATTCCGCACCAGACATCATGATAGACTATCTGCCGGCTAACAACAACATCCATAACACCAACACGAGTGTCTATTCCTCCTGCCACGCCAGTACTGATCAGACAATCCGGATGGAAAGTCCGAATCAGTTCCATGGCTCCTGCTGCAGCATTGACTTTACCAATCCCACATTGAAGCAATATAATTGTATTGTTTCCTGCCTTTCCTTCTATATATTGAAAAGGACCGGACTGACATTTCTGCTGTCCGGTTAATTGCTTGGCCAATTGTTCGTATTCCGAACTCATGGCGGTCATTATTCCTATTTTCATAATCTTAAATCATTTCAATCTGTCACCTAATTCACTTCTCCATCTTCACTTGTCTGATACGAGCCGGATCACGACTGACAACACGATGACTCTCCGGCAAAGAAACTGATACGTCTAAAGTATCATGAGGCATCTTTGTATAATAATACGGATAATCATAACCATAATCGTACCAATAACGATCATAATCTGCCAATTCGAAATAATAGCCATCAATATATCCATTGAAATAATCAACAGACACACGGCTTCGAGTAATCGTGCAATCCATTGCAGGATCATCATAATAAAGATAAATCACTCCATTACGTATCATCCACTCGAAACGCTGTGAATAAATCATCGTACCAGTTCTTCCATAATAATCCTGTTCTGTGCCCCATCCGGACAAATAATTTACGTCGTCCGCCACAAAACTCAAAACACTACCGCGAACCGGCTGCCCATCGATCAAAACTCCTAGATCGCCAAACCATCTGCGAGAAATCATATAGCCCAATCTCGTATCCTCATTACGGTCATAAGAATCACCCCAGTAGAAATCGTATGGATTACAGGACGAAAAAAAGAAACATACGAGCAAAACTAATGCTGGCCATGAATATTTAGAAACAGTATGTGAATGTTGCATAATCATATTTTTATTCCGTTAGATCAAACTTAATGGACAAAGATACGTATCAGGTGGAAAAGATGCAAAGGAAAAATCCTAATAGTAAAGGGTAATCCTCCTTTTATAAAAAGAATTACCCTAAAATAAGATCAAGTCTAAACAAATTTTAATCTTCCAATGCACCGATGATTTCGGATACGCTTTTGCAACCGTGTCGTTCCAAATAATCGTTGATTCCTTGAGCTACTTTCACCGTCACTGTCGGATCGATAAAGTTTGCTGTTCCAATCTGTATGGCACTCGCTCCGGCAAGAAGAAACTCAATGGCATCATCCGCATTCATAATACCTCCCAGGCCAATAACAGGAACCTGAACAGCTTTTGCAACCTGCCATACCATACGTAATGCAACAGGTTTGACTGCAGGTCCACTCAAACCACCGGTAGCGATAGAAAGTATAGGACGACGTTTCTCGATATCAATAGCCATTCCCATCAAGGTATTGATCAGACTCAAAGCATCAGCTCCTGCATCCACAACACTACGGGCAATGTCTACAACACTGGTTACATTAGGAGACAACTTAACAATTAATGTTTTCTTATAAGCCTCACGTACGGCTTTAACTACGCTGTAAGCTCCTTCAGGTGTCACACCAAAAGCCATTCCTCCCTGCTTCACATTAGGACAGGAAATGTTCAATTCAATGGCAGGAATCCGTTCTAATTCATTGATACGCGCTGCACATTCTGCATAATCCTCCGGACAAGAACCTGAAACATTAACAATCATGTTGGTCTGAATATCCTTAATCTGAGGATAAATGTTCTCGCAAAAATAATCTACACCTTTATTTTGCAAACCAACACAATTCAACATGCCGGATGCAGTTTCAACCATTCGTGGATATGGATTTCCTTCACGTGGCTTCAATGTAGTTCCTTTTACAATGATACCACCTATATCTTCCAAATTTATAAAATCGGCATATTCCAAACCGTATCCAAATGTTCCAGAAGCTGTCATTACGGGATTCTTCATCTGCATCCCTGCTATATTAACACTTAAATCTGCCATAATAATCTATCAATATTAAATACCGGACCTTCCTTACATACACACACATGACCTTCTTTGGTGTTTTCTACACAACAAAGACAAGCTCCAACACCACAAGCCATCGTATTTTCCAAAGAAACCTCACACGTAATCCCTGAATTACGTGCAAATTTGGCTACAGCCATCATCATGGGCTTTGGACCACAAGTAGCAATTCGATCAAACTTCTGTTGAGTCAATATGCTGTGCTGAGTAACAAATCCCTGTTCTCCGGCAGAACCATCTTCTGTAGTAAGATAAACATCGCCCAGCTCTTGGAATAAATCGATTTCAAGCAAATCTTTGGCAGAACGTGCTCCCAAAAGAAAAGTTGGTTTAATTCCAGCATCAACTAAAGTTTTACCTAAATAAAGCATCGGTGCAGTACCAACACCACCACCAACCAACAGAACACGCTCAGATTTTACCTCAGGTACAGTAAAACTATTCCCTAAAGGCATAACAACGTTTAACCGGTCTCCAGGTTTTAATTCAGCCAATTTACGCGTACCATCACCAACCATCTGTATCAAGAACCAAACCTCATTTCGTTCACGATCGATATAATTAATAGAAATAGGTCTACGCAAAAAAGTAGAAGGAGAACCATCTACTTTCAATTCTGCAAACTGACCTGGCAACATTTCAGGCAAAGGATTCTCGTGTGTTAACTTAAGCAGTACATAACGTTCATGCGGACGCGTAGTACTAGTTACCTTCAAATCCAAAACATACTTTTTCATCTTTATCTCGGGATTAAAAATTGATTCAAAATTCAATTACCATAACGTAGAATATAACCATTCCAATCTTAAATGCAAAGATAAAAAAAGTTGCTGACAATCTACATAAGTTTGAATGAAGATATCAAAAACAATTCATTCTTTGCCCATAAAACTATTCGAGATTTTATTAAGGATTAAAAGATAATATTTAATCAATTCGTAAATAATTATTTCGAAAAAACCTCATAAGTACCATCATCAAAAAATATTCTGATCTCAGTAATCTTTCTTTGTGGTTTGTCAATATATTTAATTGTCTCTCGGATAATCTGAGAACCAGAATTCACCTCTGCAGCAATAGAATTTGTTCGACACGATGCGTGATCTTCAATACGATCTTGCGATAAATTTATCTCCCCGGAATTAGCGAGCCTTTCCTTATTATATATAGAGTCATCAGAAGAACCACCTGTTGTCTCATCCAAAATCCCAGAAGAAGAGGAAACATTCTTTTGTGTAGGTAAACTAGGAGAATGGAGTTGTGGATCACAATACATTTCCCCTTCACCAAACATCAACCAGTTAACATTTATATTAGGAAAGCAACGATGAATGGCCTGGACATGGTTATTTGTAGGATTCGTTCTTCCATTAAAAATACTTGACAAAGAAGCCGGGGATAAATCTAACGTCTGTGCAAACTCCTGTTGCGTCATATTCTCGGTCTTCATGATTTGCATAATACGATCTTTCATAATCTTTTATTATCATCAATAAAAACAAGTCAAATTAGACTTCATATTTTGATATACAAAAGTAAATAAAGCGTTTTACTTATACAAATATACAGGATTAAAAAACATAAATACAAAGAGAGATACACAAATATAAATAATTTATACATGCAAACAGGACGAATCAATATTTTACATATGTATTAACAGAGTGATATTATATAAGAAGAAATTATCTAAGTATCACATCAATAAAAATAGATAATAAACTGGTTTATATTATATTATCATATATCCATATATTATCTATACATATATCCTAGTATTCTTCTTAAATATAATCATTTTATTTTAATTTCATATCTAATACACTTATATAAACAACTGGTTTTATGCATTTTATCAACACATTCTTGATTTTTATAACTATTAATTCAAATATTCCATAGCTACGAATACAGAAATATAAATTATATATATAGAAAGCTAAATATAACTTTTATCTTGATTATAATATATATATATAAATCATAATATTTAGATATGTATAGTTTACAAATAAGAATATAGAAATATAAACATTAAACAATATTAAATATAAACTGATTATCTCCAAGATGTTCTTTTTTTGACGATACTTCAAAATTCATGAATAAGGGCCAAGAAATGCGTAAATTCGCAAATCTCAGCCCTTAATTTTAGATTTAACTTGCTTAATACAAGCAAAATAAATGATATTTTCTTGCTTTAAAAAATGAATCAAATAGAATTAAAAATATAGTTTTAGTGTAGAATATAATAGATTAACCCCCTCAAAAGTTCACCATTTGAGGTATTTGAACACTCAATTCCCTTTGATTTTGCATCGGTTTTACGTAGTTCACCAATTATCTGCATCACTTTTACTCCAGAATAATTTTTCATAGCAGGAATAATATTCCGAACTACCTGCCATTTCGGAAGGCCTGTCCAAACAGATATACCTTCTTCATTCTTTTGTGGAGCGTAATATGCCAACATTAAGTTGCTGAAAAAATTAAACAAGACAGACAATGTCACTTGGAGCGAAAAAGATTTTGGATTGTTGTTGAAATATTTCACAATAACAAATGCTTTATATGAATTCTTTTCCACCAAGGCATTTAGCAACTCAAAATTGTTAAAATCTTTACTTATACCTATTTGTTCTTCAATCAAGCTGGCACTAACCCTTCCTTGGTTATTCTGACACGCTAAAGCGAGTTTATCCAATTCGCTTGCCAACCGATTCAGATCACTTCCTACATGATCGCATAATAACTGTATGGCATTAGGTTCTATACCTATCCCCTTTCGTCTTAAATAAGAAGAAACAAAGCCTGGAAGCTGACTATCATAAAGTCGCTTAGATTCGAAAAGTATACCTTTTTTTTGTATCACCTCAGCCAACTTCTTACGTCTGTCCAATACACCATGTTTATGACATAAGATTAGAACCGTCGTCGATTGCGGTTGTTCCAAATAAAAAGCCAATGCATCTTTATTGTCGAGCCCCTGTGCCTCACGCACGACAACCACTTGTCTATCCGCCATCATCGGATAACGTTTTGCAGTATTGATCACTGTCGCAACATCTGTATCGGGGCCATAAAATACGGTCAGATTAAAGTCACGTTCCTCCTCTTTCAATGCATTCGTTACAATGTAATCACAAACCCGATCGATATAATACGATTCCTCCCCCATAAGATAATATATGGGCTTAAATTGACCGGCTCTTACTTGACGAACGATTTCCTCGTATGAAATAACACTCCCTTCCGATTTTACTGTTGCCATCTGTTTTACCACCATGATAAAAATACCTAGTTTTAATACTTTGTTTTTGATATATGTATTCAAACAATTACTTGTTTGTCCTACCAATCAAACTTCAAATGTTTTACTGTTGTACGTTTGTCCTTAATCAGTTCCAGAGCCAATATACCAATCTCAACATGTTCCCTTGCAAACTTATGAGTTACTGTACGATCACTCTCACTTGTCTTCACACCATCTGGAGTCATTGGATTATCTGAAACCAACAATAAAGCTCCTGTCGGAATATGATTTGCAAAACCACATGTGAAAAGAGTTGCAGTTTCCATATCTACAGCCATGGCTCTTGTTGTCAACAAATAGCTTTTAAAAGCATCATCATGCTCCCAAATGCGACGGTTTGTTGTATAAACCGTACCAGTCCAATAATCACGTCCTGAATTACGCACTGCTGTTGAAACGGCACGCTGAAGCATAAAAGCAGGTAAAGCAGGCACCTCAGGCGGATAATAATCATTAGATGTACCTTCACCACGAATTCCAGCCAAAGGCAATATCAAATCACCCAATTCTGTTTTAGAAGAAATACCACCACATTTGCCAAGAAACAAGCAAGCCTTAGGTTTTATTGCACTTAACAAATCCATAATAATTGCAGCATTTGGACTCCCCATACCAAAATTAATTATTGATATATCTCCTGCTGTAGCTACTCGCATATTTGCAGAAAATCCTGGTAATGGAATTTCGAATAACTCACAAAAGAGGTCAACGTAATTATTAAAATTCGTCAGCAAAATATATTTTCCAAAGCTTTCCAAAGGACATTGAGTATATCTAGGAAGCCAATTTTCGACAATTTCACTTTTTGTTTTCATAAAATCACTAATTTTGCAGTTGATTTCAAACTATTCAATCATACAAAAATAGAAAATGTTACCTTTAAACCTCCCAGATTGCCACTTAAAAATTGTTCAAAAGAACGGGAAACCTTTTGTATTTGATAAACTCAGGAAGCGCTATGTCTCGTTAACACCAGAAGAATGGGTACGACAACATTTCGTGCATTTCCTCATCGACTACAAACAATATCCTGCAGCTTTGCTAGGCAACGAAATTTCTATCAAACTAAACAACACCTCCAAAAGATGTGATACCGTATTATACGACCAACATGGGTCTCCAAAAATGATTATTGAATATAAAGCTCCAGACATTATTATTACACAAAAAGTATTCGATCAAATTAGCCGATACAATATGGTTCTACATGTTGACTACCTAATTGTTTCCAACGGACGAGAACATTATTGTTGTAAAATGGACTACCTGAATTTGCGTTATCAGTTTCTTCAAGGAATCCCTGCATATTCAACACTTTAAACATGTTTCTTGCCATAAAAACAAAATAATCCAACCTAACAATCCTCTAAATAGATAATTCCATACGTTATCAACATACAGCTCGTCACTAACCATTATAGATAAAGAGATTAAGCTATAACTCACCAATTTTAAATGGGTTATATGATATATCCCTGTCATAAGTATCACTACCATCTACCCTTTTAATAAATCGAACCACCCGTATTGTTACCGGAAGAACCAATATCTCATAAACCGTCTTCAAAAATATCTGTAACAACATCATCTGCAGCAATACCGACCACCCGACAATTCCTCCAAAAGCAATTGGAAAAAAAACAAGAGAATCAGCCGTTTCACCAACAACTGTCGAAACGACTGCACGCAAAGAAAAATTCCGGCCATTACTCATTAATTTCATCCGACTCATCACATAAGCATTTAAAAACGAACCAACCAAAAATGCCGCCAAGCTGGCAATGACAATTCGAGGAGCCAGTCCAAAAATAAAATTGAAACTTTCTGCACCATCCCAAAATGGCGCAGCAGGCAACCAAACAGCCAGTTGTCCCATACCTACCACAAAAAAATTCATCAAAAAGCCACTCCAAATAATCAAGCGTGCTTTTTTAAATCCCCACACCTCCGATATGCAATCATTAATAATATAAGACACAGGGAAAACCAACAATCCGCCAGTAATCGTCAAACCAAACAAATCAATAACCTTGGTTTCCAAAAGATTTGCCGTTATAAGGCATACATTAAAAACAATACCCAACAACATGTAAGGTACAGAAACTTTCTCTTTCATTAAACTATAAATAATTACATCAATAAAAAACCCGACGCGGTTCATTCAAAACTGCATCGGGAATAAACTATCGCAAATTTCACGGAAACAAATCAGGACATTATAAATTATCCCACATTCCGCAACAAATTACTCTTCGGTTTTACGACGGCGACGTTTCGGTTTTTCTTCTGTCACCTTTTGCGCATACTGAACACCCGCCAACTCCGGATCGATCATGATACGACCACAATATTCGCAAACAATGATTTTCTTACGCATGCGTACATCCAACTGACGCTGAGGCGGAATCTTGTTAAAGCAACCGCCACAAGCATCACGCTGTACGTATACAATACCCAATCCATTGCGGCTGTTCTTACGGATCCTCTTGAAAGCAGACAAAAGACGCGGCTCGATGGTTGTTTCCAGATTTCTCGCCTTTTCACGAAGTTTTTCCTCTTCAGCTTTAGTTTCCGTTACGATTTCATCCAACTCAGACTTTTTAATGTCCAAGTCCGTACGACGTTCAGTCATTTCGTCATTACAGTGCTGAATTTCCTGATTTTTGTGGTCAATAGCCGCATTTGCTTCACGGATACGTTTCTCGCTCAACTGATTTTCCAGTTCCTTGAACTCGATTTCCTTGCTCAATGATTCATATTCACGATTGTTGCGTACATTATCCAACTGTTCCTTGTATTTCTCAATTGTCGCATTGTTCGCCTCAATAGAGGATTTCCGGTTAGCGATGTCACGCTTTGCCTCGACAATCTCATTTTGGATTTTCTCGATACGCGTACTCAACCCTTCAATTTCATCTTCAAGGTCCTGAACTTCCAACGGCAACTCGCCACGCAACGTACGTATTTTGTCGATTTCAGAAAGCATCGTCTGCAAATCATACAAATTCTTCAATTTTTCTTCGATCGTCAACTCCGTTGGATCTTTTTTTGTTTCTTTTGCCATAATTCGATTCTACAAGTATTTTATGGGATTTGTATCGACCGCCGTAATGTAAAGAGGCATATCTGGACACGCATCCGCTATAATTGAATATAAAATTTCTTTTGTAAACTGTTCGCTCTGATAGTGACCCATGACCGCGATTTGAATTTCCTGTTCCCGGCCAAAGTACTGATGATAATGCATTTCGCCCGTAAGGAAAGCATCGGCTCCAATCTTTACCGCTTCGTCCAAAAGAAAATCACCCGCACCACCACAAATCACAACCCGTTTGATTGGTTTCTGCATCAATTCATTGTGCATCAGACACTCAATATGAAAAATTTCCTTAATCCGCTGCAGAAAATCTATCGCATCTTCCGATACCGGTAATGTTCCCACAATACCACTTCCCGCCATAACCGTATAATCACCCTCCGGACTTTCTATACTGACAGGATGAGGCTGTAGCAAACGTACATCCTCTAGTCCTAATTTATCGGCAATTTTATAATTAACCCCATCCTCCGCATTGTCCAGGTTCGTATGAGCTGAATAAATTGTTATATCATTCTTAATGGCTTTGCTGAGACAGCGTTCCACCAATGTTCTGTCCGTTACCCGTTTCAATCCATGAAACAACAAAGGATGATGAGAAACAACCAAATTACAACCTAAAGAAACAGCCTCGTCAAGCACTTCTTCAGTCACATCAAGACACAATAAAGCCCCTGATGCTTCCACCTCTGTCAATCCAACCTGCAGGCCGGCATTATCATAGCTCTCCTGTAGGGGCAGAGGCGCGAATCTTTCAAGGGCGCATATAACTTCTTTAATCTTCACGCTTCAGAAAATTTTCGCAAAAATACAGTTTTTCTCCGAATAAAACAATAGCAGCAGGGGCTTTCTAGCTATTTTTTCAACCAAAACAGTCGTTTCTTCGTCCGTATAATCAAGATAGCAGATATCTTCACACCTTATTTTTTCAATCAGAACAGTTCTAATGAGTTATAACGGCTTTTCTGATGCCGGAAAACGTGCTTCAACCGACCGTATTCATCGAAAGCCTTCCGTCCGGAAAGGTTTACTGTGATCATCAGGGAAAGCATGGAGGCCACCACTGTAATCACCACGATCATCAGCTGATATTTTATAGCCGTATCCGGAGCACTTCCTCCCAGAATTTGTCCGATCATCGTTCCCGGCAAGGATACAATTCCCAATACAGCCATATTCGCAATGCAAGGCGAAAAAGCTTTCACCACAGCCGAGCGCAGGAAAGGCATCGTCGCCTCAAAACGTGTCGCTCCATTCCCCAACAAGTAGTAATACATCTGCTGTTCGCGTTGCAATTCATTATAATAAGTGCTTAATGCCACGACATTCACAGAAAGCATATTTCCCAGAAGGATTCCCATAATCGGCACAAAATAACGGGCGCTGAAAATGTTCTCCAGTCCGAGTACCAGTCCAAGGAAATAGAATCCCACAAGAAAAGCCGTTACCAGAAAACCGATAAGAATTGGAACAAACAGCATCCGTCTTCGCAAACCGGTACGCGACACTGCCGTATGCGACGCCACAAACACCATCAGGATAACCCAGAAAGAATTCAACCAGGCATTGTCCCAGACAAACAGATAACGCAAATAGATACCAATCAGGAACAACTGTACACACATGCGCAATGTCGCCAGTACCGTAGCCTGCACCAGTCCGGTCTTCAACTTCCACAGATAATAAAACGGTACGAGCATCAGCAACAGCCCTACGGCCATACTGTAAAAACTGATATCAGTTGTTTCCATCCTTTTCCATAAATAATTAATCACATATTGACCGTCCGGTCACATCCCGACGCAAATTTCCGGTCGTGTGTCACAGCCAGTATCGTTTTGCCCTGTTCTTTCAGCAGGCTGAAAAATCGGAACACACGTCCGGAACTGTCGCTGTCCAGTGCCGATGTCGGTTCGTCAATCAGCAGAATGTCCTTGTCGAGCATCGCTGCTGCCGCCAGCATGATGCGCTGCCGCTGCCCTCCGGAAATCCTGCAGACCTTACTCTGGTACAAATCTCTGGAGAGCCCCAGCATATCCCAGTACTGAAAAAGTTTTTCCTCTTCGAAGCGAATATGCTGATTAGCTTTCAGCTCAAAGGGCAACCGTACCATCTCGCTTACCCATTCACTCGGAAGCGCCAGTTCCTGAGGCACATAAGCCGTAATCTGCCGGATATGATGAACCGTATGCAACGACAGTTCGTCTCCTCCCATCCAGATTCTGCCTGAAGAAACCGGCACAAATCCCAACAAGGCACGCAACACAGAAGTCTTGCCACAACCGGACTCCCCCATCAAGCAGACCAATTGTCCCTTACCGACTGCAAGATTAAAATCCGAAACGATTTTGCGCCGGCCAAATTCTATGCTAACATGCTCCAAGCGAATCATATCACAACGTTCTTAACTTCATAAACAGGCTCGTGTTGCCCCCACTAAACCAAGCGGTTTTGCAAAATTAAAAAAAATCAGGTCAAAAAGAGCATTCCTACCCTGCCATTTTGGATTTTTAATGGAAAAAGAAGCCGAAATCATTCCTTCATCATTCTTACATGTTTTATTCGGAATTTTCAGCGTTTTCAATTATCTTTGCGTAGTATTTCTCCGATGCAGGCTTCTTGCAGAAAGACAATACAACTTTTCAGAACCATGATAAAAATTGAAATATGACCAACGATAGAGACATACGCCGGGAACTGGCTCTTGCTGCAGCCCGACAAATGATTATTGCCGCTCGCACTGCTCCGAAAGCCAAAGGACTGGATCTGATCGAAACCAGCCTGACCAATGAACCTGAAGAGCTGAATGCACTGGCCGAACGCATGGAAAAGCTTTACGAAGAGAATCATTTGAAATTTTTCCTGCGCGATGCCGATAATATCCGCCAAGCCGATGCTCTTGTACTGATCGGAACCCACCGCCAGCCATTAAATCTCAACTGCGGCTACTGTGGTTCGCCGACTTGCAGTCAAAAGACCCCCGAAACACCATGTGCATTCAATTCCATTGATGTGGGCGTAGCTGTAGGATCAGCCTGTGCTGTAGCAGCCAGCCTGCACGTTGATTGCCGCGTGATGTATTCGGCCGGAAGTGCCGCAGCGACATTAGGATGGCCGGCAAGCGACTGTAGCCAGGTCATTGCTATACCTCTATCCATATCATCCAAGAATCCATTCTTCGACCGTAAACCGAAAGAGTGACCAGTACGCAAGGTGTACGTTCAGATTCATCATTAAAACAAGAAGAAATCATATTCATTATGGCATTACAATATAGAAAAACAACTCAGACCATCGACGATCTGACGAGACAAGTCAAGTTCGAAAATCCTAACGGACCGGAACAGACAGAGCAACGTTCCACGTTTCTCCCCTCCGAATGGTTTCCGCAAAGCGGTGTCCAGCTGACCTGGCCTCATGCAGAAACCGACTGGTGCGACATGTTGCCCGAAGTCACCGACTGCTATCTGCACATGGCCTACGAAATTGCGTCTCGTGAAAAGTTACTGATTGTCACTCCCGAGCCCGAAGCCGTCCGTCAGTTGCTTCAGACCAAGCTTCCGGCCCGTACACTCGAAAACATCATCCTGACGGAATGTCCGACGAACGACACCTGGGCACGCGACCACGGTTTCCTGACCCTGATCACCGAAAACGGTCCCATGTTGCTCGATTTCAAGTTCAACGGATGGGGAATGAAATTTGCCGCAAACCTCGACAATCAGATTAACAAACGGCTCCATGCACAAGGTCTGGTCAAAGGCATTTACCGCAACTGCCTCGACTTCGTTCTCGAAGGCGGTTCTATCGAGAGCGATGGTGCAGGCACCATCTTGACTTCTTCAGAATGTCTGCTGTCGCCCAACCGTAACGAGACTTACCAACGGCCAGATGTTGAACAACGTCTGAAATCAGAATTCCATGCTGAGCAGATTCTTTGGGTTGACCACGGTTACCTCTCGGGCGACGACACCGACAGTCACATCGACACACTGGCCCGTCTCTGCCCGAACAACACCATTGCCTACGTGCAATGTACTGACTCCAGTGATGAGCATTACGAAGCCTTGACCCGTATGGAGGAACAAATCAAATCATTCCGGACGCTTGAGGGTGAGCCCTACCATCTGATCCCGCTGCCGATGCCTGCTGCCATTCATGATGAAGACGGCACCCGTTTACCGGCTACATATGCCAACTTTCTTATCGTCAACGGCGCTGTTCTGATGCCGACCTACGGTCAGCCAGCCAATGACGAACTGGCCCGCAAGCAACTTCAGAAAGCTTTCCCTAAGCACGAAATTGTAGGCATAGACTGCTGTTCCTTGATCAGGCAGCATGGTTCCTTACATTGCTGCACCATGCAGTTCCCATTAGGCGTGCTCTAATATAGCAGCATAAATGCGCTATACTATATAATATAATAAGGTATAAATAGAAAAACTATTATGAGAAAGATAAAAGTCGGTTTAATCCAGCAGGCCAACAGTGCCGATCCGAAAGAAAACATCCTGAAGCTCGCCAAGAACATCGAACAGCTCGCCAAGAAAGGCGCTCAGCTTGTTGTGCTCCAGGAACTCCATAACTCCCTTTATTTTTGTCAGACCGAAAACACGGCCTTATTCGATTTAGCCGAACCTATCCCTGGTCCGTCAACAGCCTTTTATGGCGAACTGGCCCGTCAGTTTGGCATCGTTCTGGTCACTTCACTGTTCGAAAAGCGTGCCGCCGGTCTTTATCACAACACTGCAGTCGTGTTCGACACCGACGGCTCCATTGCCGGCAAGTACCGCAAGATGCACATCCCCGACGATCCGGCCTATTATGAGAAATTCTATTTCACCCCCGGCGACCTGGGATTCCATCCCATCCAGACCTCTATAGGTAAACTCGGTGTGCAGGTTTGCTGGGATCAGTGGTATCCCGAAGGAGCGCGCCTGATGGCACTTCAGGGAGCCGAATTGCTGATCTACCCCACTGCCATCGGTTACGAAAGCAGCGACACTCCCGAAGAACAGGAACGCCAGCGTGAGGCCTGGACCACTGTGCAGCGTGGTCATGCCGTAGCCAACGGCATTCCGGTCATTGCCGTAAATCGCGTCGGACTTGAACCGGACCCTTCCGGACAAACCAACGGCATCCAGTTTTGGGGCAGCTCATTTGTTGCCGGTCCGCAAGGTGAGTTCCTGGCCCGCGCGACGAAAGACCAGGAAGAGAATCTTCTTGTCGAAGTCGATATGGAACGTTCCGAAAACGTACGTCGCTGGTGGCCGTTCCTGCGCGACCGCCGTATTGAAGAATTCGGACCGCTCACCCGCAGATTTATTGATTAACCCTACAGGAAGAATGACTTCCGGCACAGAAGCTGTTCCTGCAAAAGAAAAATTCAAGCAACTCGAAGAAAACTGGTACACCTGCTCAGCATTTCAGGCAAAAAGTTGTATCTTTGCCACCTAAAAGCAGAAAATCCAGACAAGTTGCTTTTTACAAACAAGTAAACATTTACAAAAACAACCAGATAAAAGTATGTCATCAGCATTAAGATTTGAAGTAGTTGGCGAAGCTTTCAAGAAGAAAGCCGTTGAAGTTCCAAGTCCGGCAGAAAGACCATCCGAGTTTTTTGCGAAATACGTATTTACACGACAGAAGATGTATAAATACCTTTCAGCAGAAGCATACGCCAAGATGTGCGACGTGATGGACAAAGGTGCGTCTTTTGATTTAAAGACAGCCGACCAGGTGGCCGAAGGCATGAAACGTTGGGCCATGGAATTGGGCGTAACCCATTGCACCCACTGGTTTCAGCCATTGACGGAAGGAACCGCAGAAAAGCATGATGCCTTTGTCGAACACGACGGAAAAGGCGGCATGATTGAAGAATTTTCCGGCAAACAGCTCGTCCAGCAGGAAACCGATGCTTCGTCTTTCCCCAATGGTGGTATCCGTTCCACATTCGAGGCGCGCGGATATTCCGCATGGGACTATGCTTCGCCCGTATTTGTCATTGGCGACACCCTGATGATTCCTACCGTGTTTATTTCTTACACCGGAGAATCATTGGATTATAAGGCACCGCTGAAAAAAGCCCTATATGCTGTTGACAAGGCAGCGACCGACGTATGCAAATATTTCTATGACGACGTAAAGCGCGTCATTTCCAATTTAGGATGGGAACAGGAATATTTCCTGGTCGACGAAGGCCTCTTTGCCACACGCCCCGACCTGCTCATGACCGGCCGCACACTTTTAGGTCACGATTCTGCCAAGAACCAGCAGATGGACGACCACTATTTCGGCTCTATCCCCGGACGTGTAGCAGCTTTCATGACCGACCTGGAGATTCAGGCACTCGAGTTGGGTATTCCCTGCAAGACCCGTCACAACGAGGTAGCCCCTAACCAGTTTGAATTGGCACCTATTTTCGAAGAAACCAATCTGGCCATCGACCACAACATGTTGCTCATGTCTATCATGAAAAAAGTGGCCCGCAAGCACGGATTCCGCTGTCTGCTCCACGAGAAGCCGTTTGCCGGCATCAACGGTTCCGGTAAGCACAACAACTGGTCTCTGGCAACTGATACCGGCATCCTGCTCCATGGTCCCGGCAAAACTCCGAAAGACAACCTGCGTTTCGTAACATTCATTGTAGAAACGCTCATGGCCGTATATAAACACAACGGACTGTTGAAAGCCTCTATTATGAGTGCCACCAACTCCCATCGTCTCGGTGCCCACGAAGCTCCACCAGCCATCATTTCCTCTTTCCTTGGCGACCAGTTAAGCGAAATTCTCGATCATTTGGAAAACTCCACCGACGACGAACTCATCACTGTAGCCGGCAAACACGGCATGAAGCTGGACATCCCACAGATTCCGGAACTGATGGTCGACAATACCGACCGCAACCGAACTTCACCGTTCGCTTTTACAGGAAATCGCTTTGAGTTCCGTGCTGTTGGTTCTGAAGCCAACTGTGCCAGTGCCATGATAGCTCTGAACGCAGCAATGGCCGAAGCCCTGATCAATTTCAAACAGCGCGTCGATGCCCTGATTGCATCCGGCACCGAACAGACAAAAGCCATTCTGCAAATCTTGCGTGAGGACATCAAGACTTGTCGTCCGATTCATTTCGACGGTAACGGTTATTCCGAAGAATGGAAAATTGAGGCAGCCCGTCGCGGTTTGGATGTCGAGGCAAGCTGTCCGATTGTATTCGACCGCTATCTCGATGAAAGTTCCGTACAGATGTTTGCCAAGACAAACGTATTTACCCGTTCCGAACTGGAAGCCCGCAACGAAATCAAATGGGAGACCTATACAAAGAAAATCCAGATCGAGGCGCGCATTTTCGGCGACCTCTGTATGAACCACATCATACCGGTAGCTACTCGTTATCAAAGCACACTGATCGACAATGTGCACAAGATGCAGCAGATATTCCCTGCCGAAGAAGCAGCACGTCTCAGCGCCAAAAACATTGAGCTAATCCGCACTATTGCCGAATTGTCCAGCTACATCACCGAGAATGTCAATCTGCTTATCGAGGCCCGGAAAGTAGCCAACCGCATTGAGAACGAACGCGAAAAAGCCATTGCCTACCACGATACGGTAGCTCCGAAGATTGAAGACATCCGTCATCACGTCGACAAGCTCGAAATGATTGTCGATGATGAATTGTGGCCGTTACCTAAATATCGTGAACTGCTGTTTATCCGATAATTCGGAACAATACGATTCTGAAAAATATTATATACCCCCTTTCCGGTCCGTATTCCGAGGAAAGGGGGTATTTTTGTTAATAGGATGATATCATTCTGAATTCAAGAAACTTTTCTCTTTAAAACACATATTTCGCCTCAAGCATGAAATAAGAATTGACATACATATAACGGCTGTAAACCGTAGAGTAATCGGATACCTGGTACCAATTGTTCTGCTTTCCGCGCAACAGGTCATAACCGGTTAGAGTCAGTGTCAGACTGTTCTTCTTCAGGAAAGAACGGCTGAGCTGCACATTCCACACATACTCCATCTTATTCATGGGAGCATGGGCATAACCACGATTCCAGGACAAGTCCAGATCAGAATAGACACGGATGGCCCATGGCAATTCAAACATCTGCACAGAACCTAAATTTCCGGTGTAATGAAACTCCTTGAAGTCTGCGTCCATATTGTTTTGCAGATCCTCACCGTTCCAGCCTCCATACAGAGTAAAGCGCGTGTTTCCTTTCTGATAAGCCACCTGCGCGGACACTCCGCCACGCAACACCGAAGTGGCGCTCTCTACCGACCGGTCCGCATCCAACTGAATGAAATTGTGATATTTCTGGTGGCCTACCGACCAGTACGGTGAAAGGTGGAACCATCCCTTCTCGTCCAGACGAATTTTACCCCCCCATTTTAACATTATTAAATATAAATTATTTTATATATCTGGTATCTCATCAAACTGTACCAACTATTTTTCGCTTCAAAAATTGATATAATTTTGAAAAGCAAGTATTTTTGCCGATAGTCTTCAGCAACTTATTCCCTCTTTAAGAATATAAAACATTAAACACAAATGAATATGAAGATCCTATATGCAACAATCAGCAAGACCGGGAAACGCCCGCAAAACGAAGATGCCGTTCTGGTATCTGATGTACCGGAACAGGAAAGATGGACCGGCATAATCTGCGACGGTATGGGCGGACATAAGGACGGAGAGACAGCCAGCAATACCGTGATCTCGGCCTTTATGAAATACTGGATGGACCAGGAAAAGCAGGAAGATTCCAAAGAAAAGATACTCTATGCCTGTGCCACAGCTTTCAAAGAGCTGAATGCAAAGGCAAATGAATTGCATCATCTGGAAATGGGAACCACCTTAGTCATGGCCAGCATCAAACAGAAACGGTTCACTGTGGTACACGTAGGCGACAGCAGATGTTATCTTTTTAGAAAAAACAGCGGACTCTTGTTTCAAACACGCGACCACACGGAGAACAGTTTCGGATGGGAAGTGGTAAACCGCTGTTTTTTCTCTTACGATCCGATTAAAGCCTATCCGGACATCATGCAGTTTCCCGTCAAATCCGGCGACCGCATTCTGCTATGCTCCGACGGAGTTTATAAAAGCATGACTCCGGAAGCGCTTCAGGCCCTGATGCAGGAGAATGACACTCCAGACCGGATTGTGGAAGCGATTGATCGGATCTGTCAGACCGAATCGCACGACAACTATTCAGCCATCATAGCCTTTTGTGAAGAATAGATCACCATTCATTTGATAATCCTCGCAAAATACATTAATTTTGTAATGAAACGATAAAATGACAAACTCCATGATCCGAAAATATCCGGTAGGCATACAGAATTTTTAAAAAATCCGAAATGGGAACTTTTACTATGTAGACAAAACGGATTTATTATATCAACTAGTTCAAGTTGAAGGATATTACTTTCTGAGTCGTCCGAGACGATTCGGAAAGAGTCTGCTACTATCTACCATACAGGCTTATTTTGAAGGCAAAAAAGAACTGTTTCGCGGACTTGCAGTCGAGCAGTTGGAACAGGAATGGAATACTTATCCGGTATTGCATCTGGATTTGAACGCGCAAAAGTATGACACGCCGGAGAGTCTGTACAGCATGCTCAACGATGCTTTGTGCAACTGGGAAAGTCAATATGAAACACGCCCCAGCGAAACGACCCATTCCCTGCGCTTTCAGGGAGTGATTCAGCGTGCCGCCGAAAAATGCGGCCAGAAAGTCGTTGTCCTGATTGACGAATACGACAAACCCATGCTTCAGGCTATCGGTAACGAACCCTTGCAAACAGAATACCGCAACACCCTGAAGGCCTTTTATGGTGTTCTGAAGAGTTGCGACAAGTATCTGCGCTTTGCCATGCTGACCGGTGTCACCAAATTCAGCAAGGTCAGTGTATTCAGCGATCTGAACAATCTGATGGATATTTCCTTATCTTCACGCTTCGCTTCCATTTGCGGAATCACGGAACAGGAGCTGCACCAGTACTTTAAAGAAGACATCAGATTACTGGGTGAAAACCAAGGAATGTCTCCGGAAGACACGTCACGGGAACTGAAACAATGGTATGACGGCTATCACTTTTCGGATAAAAGCGAAGACATTTATAATCCCTTCAGTCTGCTCAATACTTTTGCACAAAGGCAGTTCGGCAGCTATTGGTTCGAAACGGGAACACCGACATTCTTGGTGGAACAGCTAAAACACTGTCGTTATGACCTGAAGCGCCTGACGCAGGAAATGGCCATGGCGGATTCTCTCAACGGAATGGACTCCATGGAAGAGAACCCCGTGCCGATTCTTTACCAGAGCGGGTATCTCACCATCAAAGACTTTGATCGGGAATTCCGGTACTATACTTTAGGCTTTCCGAATAAAGAGGTGGAAGAAGGATTCAGCAAAGCCATCCGCGGCATTGAGAAGTGGTCCCATTGAGAAGTGGTTAATCGAGGAAAAATAAAAACCAACCATTCATTTGATAATCCCACGGAATACACTATTTTTGTAATGAAACGATAAAAGAGACTGCTCTATGAAATATCCTATAGGAATACAGAGTTTTGACCAAATCATCGAAGACGGGTATGTGTATATTGACAAAACCGATCTGGTGTACCGACTGGCAACGGAAGGGAAAATATATTTCCTCAGCCGGCCGCGCCGTTTCGGGAAGAGTCTGCTGGTCTCTACCCTGAAAAACTATTTCTTAGGACGGAAGGAACTTTTCAAGGGACTGAAAATCGATGCCCTGGAAAAGGACTGGAAAGTCTATCCCGTGTTCCATATTGATTTCAATGGTTCTAATTTCACCAAACAAGGTATTCTGGAGAACCGCATCGGAAGCTATATATCCGATTGGGAAAAACTATACTCGCTGGAATCCAAAGAGATTGCAACAGATCTGGGCAACCGTTTTATCCGGGTGCTTCGTGCCGCTCATGAACAGAGTGGCCGCCGTGCCGTGGTGCTTGTCGATGAATACGACAAACCCGTACTCGATGTGCTGGACGTGGACAAGAATCTGGAGGAAGAACACCGCAACGTTCTGAAAAGTTTCTATTCGGTGTTCAAGGGAGCCGACGAGCATCTGCAGTTCGTATTCCTTACCGGAGTGACCAAATTCTCACAAGTCAGCGTGTTCAGCGGTTTCAACCAACCGTTGGATATCAGCATGCACAGCAAGTATGAAACGCTTTGCGGTATCTCTCAGGAGGAACTGAATGCGGTTTTCCGGGAACCGATTGAAGAAATGGCAACAGTCTACAGATGTTCCTATGACGAAATGATGGCTCAGCTTAAGGCACAATACGACGGGTATCATTTCAGCGATCGCATGAAGGACATTTATAACCCGTTCAGCCTGCTGAACGCATTCGAGTCCCAGCGCATCAGCGACTTTTGGTTCAAAAGCGGAACGCCGACTTACCTCATCCGCCTGCTTTCGCACACCGACGAGAATATGAACGAGATTACCGGAAAGTACTATACAGCTGAAGAATTCATCGACTATAAGGCCAATATCGAGCAGCCCCTGCCGATGATTTATCAAAGCGGATATCTCACCATAAAGGATTTTGATATCCGTCGGAACCTCTTCCTGCTTGATTATCCCAATAATGAAGTGAAAAAAGGATTTCTGGCTCTGATTGCAGGCAGTTACTTCAATACGCGCGAGAGCATTTACTCTTGGATACAGAATGCAGCCTTTCAGTTACAGGATGGCAACCTCGACGATTTCCGCAGCGGCCTGACCTCATTCCTGGCCAGCATTCCTTACACCATGCGCCGGAAGGAGAACGAACGCGAAAGGGAACGTTACTTCCACTACACGTTCTATCTCATCATGCGCCTGATCAGTGTCTACACCGTGTACACGGAAAAGGTGCAGAGCCACGGACGGGTGGATTGCATTGTGGAGACCAACGATTATGTCTATATCTTCGAATTCAAGCTCGACGGTACAGCCGAAGAGGCCATACGCCAGATTGAAGAGAAAGGCTATGCCCACGAATACGAAGCGGACAAGCGGAAGGTTTATCTCATCGGCGCCGTGTTCTCTTCCGAAACCGGAACGATTGAGGAATGGAAATCTGCTCCCGAAACAGTATAATCGAAACAAATGCCCTAAAACAATGACCTAATTCTTGCCATTTATGAAACATGGGATATTGCCAATTACCGTTTTCCTGTTCTTTATTTTGACAGCTATTTTTCTGGTCGTAACAATTACTGTACGACACGCAATGAAATTGCTGCCGATTTAAACCAGGCATTGGCTAAAATGATTGCAGAAAACGGCACTACTGTCATTACTCAAGATACCATCAGAACTTACAAACTACTCAGAGAAATTGCGGATGAAGAAGTACTGATTGCCCTTTCTGATAAGAGATACCGTAGCTACCTGAAAAACGAAAAGGTGAAAGAAACGGCATTCCTTACTTTTGATATCCTGGACCAACATGGTGAAAAGAACTCCACTAATACACAAAATATCTATAGTGACACCTTAATCATAAATCAATCGGGAGAAACGTTAGCTCTCAAAGGATATAGCCAGTTGTCTGCTGCGGCTGTTTTCAGTATGTCCGACCAACGCCTGTCCATAGCCTGCATGACAGCCGCTTTTCTTTGGGCTATCCTTTCCTGCACATACTTAAAAAAGAAGCAACAACACAAAGAGACCGACACCCCAAACGGATTTGGCGGATTGTCTTATTCAGAACGTGAAGGGCGTTTTTATGATGCTACTCAGATTCCCATTCATTTTACCCCCATGCAACAACAGTTTATGAGTTTGCTATGGGAAGCTCCATCACATGCTCTGTCTAAAAAAGAGATTTGCGATGCACTCTGGCCCGGAAAAGAAGACGCCAATGATACCCTGTATACCCTTGTGCGGAGACTGAAACCGGTTATAGAACAACATACTGACCTGAAAATAACCGCTGACAGATGTGGCAGATATACACTGACAATCAAAGATTTATAATACGGTCAGTACAATATCAGGCAATTGTCAGGTAAATGTCAGTATCTGTTTTTGCTCTCCATAATAAAGTATTCTACATTTGTTTACCAAACTTCAAGAATACAAAACAAATGAAAATTTACTTAACACTTCTCATCCTGTTCTTATCTGAATTTGTTAACGCAACCACGATCATCAAGAACGGCAAACTAATGTATCATGCATGGACAAATGAAGAAAAGAAGCCTTATGCCACCACTGATTATAGAGAAAAAAGTCTCTACTTCAATGTTCAATCAGACTCACTGGGGAATAATTGGACGATACGCATTGACGATACAGATAGGACATGGGCTTATGTAGTCCGCTTTGCTTCAGACATTATTTTGTTGTATGTATCAGAGAATAAAAATTCCGAAAATCGTTTATTGCATCTGTTTATAGAACAAGGAGATAGTTTATTATCAGATTTCTACGTTGAACAAACATACAATCCATTACCATTCAAGGAGACTGATTTCACGTTCGGTTATCAGCAAAAGTCGATACCCTTGCATATCCCCACCCAAAAGGAACCTTCCTTTCGAACCCCTTCATGGATTCAAGTCGTGAAAAAAGAAAGGAACGCTTATATCTTTGATGTAGCAGAAAACAAGACAGGAACAGCACGTGCGGATACGCTATTCATTACAGATGCAAACCAAATGGAAACTCGTCCTTTATTGTTTTTCCAATATCCGAAAAGTAATGATTTCATTCCACAATCTGTATTGGCACGGGATAAAAAGCTGCAAATAGTTCGCGGAGAATGTTCATCAGAACAACCCGGAGGCGAAATTAAACTTTCATTTGATGGAAATTTAGAGACAAATTATCATTCAGCATGGGATAATACAGCAAACAATTATTTTCCGATATCCATAACCTATCACTTCTCACAGCCAGAAGTGATTGATTATTTAATTTATATACCTCGTCTGGATGGTGGAAACGGAATTTTCCGGAAAGCATCACTATATGTCCAACGGAAAGGACATGAAACCTTTGAGTTTCTAATGGATTACGATTTTCAAGGAAAAGCGCGAATGCACTATATTCCTTTCAAGGAACAACAAAAGGACATTACCGCATTTCGTTTTCTGGTACATTCAGGCACTGGAGGAGGCCAAGGTTTAGCCAGTTGCGCTGAGATGGAATTTTATCGGAAACAATCCTATGACAACAGTTATCTGAAACTGTTTTCCGATCCCACATGTAGTAAATTGAACAAAAACGTTACAGTCAGACAAATCAAGAATTGCAAGGAAGCTTTCTTTCGCGATTTGGCAATGTGGCTAAAAGAGGGTAATCAGCCAAATGAATTCCGTATACAGCAGTATAAGGCATGGAGCAAGCCAGAAACTGCAGCAAAAGCCAATGGATGTTCTCCTGTCGGCAGATGGGATAATCCAACAGGAATAGCGGCAATTAAGGACAAGCCTCTGGTTCTCTTGGTTGATTGCGAACTGGCAGACAGTCTTCGACTGGGTATTCAACAACTAAGTACCCCACAAGGAAAAGACGGATTCGGAGGTACGGAATATCCCTTACATCAAAGCATTAATCTTATTTATCCTCATACTGACGGTTTATGTTACATCGTTTATCAGGTGGACCAGCCGAAGGAGGCACCATTGGCAAAGATTCACATTATTGGCGGATATGTCAACGGCTACTTTGATATGGAAAAACATCTCAATGCCGATGGTTCATCCCGTTGGAAGGAACTATTGGATAAGGCTGGCGATCAATACTTCGATGTTGTCTCCCCTTATGTACATTTTACTTTCAACACATCATTGTTTCGTAAATATGTACCGGATATCGTACCGTTAATAAACACTTATGACTCGATGGTGCTGCATGAACAAGAATTTCAGGGATTCCGAAAATATAACCGCATGTTGACAAATAGAGTATATTTCCATTCGTCACGTGCCAATTATGGGGCTCTTTGGGCAAGTGATAATCGTATTGGATATAACGAACAATTCTTGCCGAATTTATTAAACGTAGATTTATTCAAGACAAAAGAATGTTGGTGACCCGCTCATGAGTTTGGACACATGTTACAAATCAAGCCTTCTTTTTGTTGGAAAGGAATGACTGAGGTGAGCAACAACATTCTAAGCCTGGAAATTCAACGTCTTTGGGATAATCCTTCCCGTCTGCTCGAGAAACTGCCTGAAGAAGAAACATATCATGATATCTACGAAAGGGCCATGAACCTTGCATTCGTTCATCAGCAACCATATGCCAATCTCGGAGACTGGTTCGATCGTCTGGTTCCACTATGGCAACTCCGTCTGTATATGATGGAAATCTGTGGACAGACAGACTTCTACAAAGATTTATACGAACGATGCATTCAGATGAATGACGCACCATACAGTCACGGACAATGGCAACTGGCTTTTGTCTACAATTGTTGTGTAGCTGCCCATAAAGACTTAAGGCCTTTTTTCAGGAAGTGGGGTTGGCTGACACCTGTTGAAATGGAAATTCATGACTATGGAACAGATACGTTATCCATTAAACAACATGATATTGACATCTTAAACAGAAAAATCGACGCACTTTATCTGCCAAATCTGACTGCTGCCGTGGAATACATCACAGACGATAATCTTTCATTGTATCAGAAGAACGAAGCATTCATCTCTGGAAAGTTTCTGATTGATGATAAAATGCAGATTCAAGTTAAAGACTGCCAGGGAGCTGTTGCATTTGAAGTATACAATGGAAATACCCTTATCGGTGTATCACATCACGATACATTCAAACTTTCGTTACCTCCAACTACAGTTACAGACAAATTAAAAGTAATGGCAGTATTGCCAGACGGAAGACGAATTAAGTGTGAACGAGAATTTATAAAATGAACATAAACTATAAAATCATGAAAACGCGCAACTTGTTTTTTAGTTTTTTCCTTTGGAGCACATTATTTTTCCCACTTTCGGCTCAAACTATCTCACCCGACTCTCTGGCGCGCATGGTCGAAAATTCCATGTCTGGTAAATACGTGGACTACAAACTGATGAAACGCGCTTCTGACTCATTAGAAAGCCAGTTGCCCAAATATTTCATACAAATGGCACGCATTGAAATGGCCGAGGCATGGAACCTGCCGGAAGTAGTGGAAACCTTAACAGACTCTCTGCTTTTCCACACCTCCCGAAATGAAATAGACGGGAACTTCGCCGCTTTCTATCTCAATAAAAAGGCACAGGCATATCTCTTTAACGGCAAATACAAAGAACTGGAGAAATGGCTGGATAAAGTTTCCACTCATTGGAAAGACGCACCGCAGATAGAACCTCTGAAACAGCATTTCCAGAACATCTGTCAGGCAGCAGAAGGAATAGGTCCTGTCCGCATCAGCCGTCCCCAAAAGACTGTATGCATTCCTTTGATCCAAGATCCCAAGATGGGAGATCTTGACCATACCCGACAAATGGAAATCACGCTCAACGGACGTGACACCCGATTTGTTTCCATGGATACCGGCAACCCCGCCAGCATTATATTGGACAAGGATTTCGCAACAAAAGCCGGAGTAAGACTCCTGCCCGATACAATCCAATGCCATCCTTATTTATATGATGCCAACATGCTTATTCCCGTACAACGCGGCGTAACGGACAGTCTTTCTTTCGGTGGAATCACTTATTATAATCTGCCTGTATGGGTAACTCTGACAGAAAACCCAATAATTGGAAACGGCAATCTTGGAACTCCGGAACTACTTCGCCTGGGAAAAGTAGAGATTAGTCCGGACAAACTGGTAATCCCAGCAAAAGAAGAAAATGCACCGACAGATTCTGCTCCCAATTTCCATATTAAAACCGTTTTTGGGGCAGGCGTTTACCTCCCGATGCGCTATCATGGAAAAGACTATCAGTTCATATTGGATACCGGAGTAAATTTGAGTATTCTGAATATTTCCAAAGAAGAGGAAGAAACAAATCCTACCTTAAACTTTAACGGAAAAGATTATCAGGGCATACAGACTTACTTTGACACATCGAAAAAAGAAACGGACAGAAGTGGACTATTGGGAATTACTTTCGTGGAGCAATGCTACCCTGTCTGCATAGACTTCAACAGAATGCAGTTGAGTTTCAATAATCCCAGAGAGATTGCAAACACTGCTCTCCTACTGCAATACTGGAATTTCTATCAGATGCGACGCATGGCAGAGGAAATCAAGCAGAAAGATCCGAGCAGCATGACTAAGATGCTCTGTGCCTTGGTCAGCTCCATGAGTAATCAACCAGACTCTGTACTAAAATATGCGCCATTCATGATTACAGAAAATAATCCGAGCATGTACTTTAATGGACTTACCATTTTACAAAAAGCCCTGAACGACAAAAGCGACTATCGGAATGCCGCGACATATTCAGCAAAAGCTTTGGAATACTTTCCGACAGTAGCTTCCACATATCCCAAAGATTCACAGATAAGACTCCGGGCCATAGCCGCCATGGACCGTGCCCTGAGCGGACAGCCAGCCGTAGAAGTAAAGATTGGAAAACCGGAGAAGATCAAGTTTGCCTATGATGAAACCAGCAAACTGTATCCGGTATCAGGAAAAATAGGAAAAAAGAAATGCAGCATCGCATTCAATCCGGAAGGCTACTACAACATCATCTCGCTCCGTGAGGCCAAAAGATGCGGCATCCGTCTGTTAGGAGAGCAAACCGAACTTAATAAGGACAGTCTGGGCTGCTTCGGTATGGCTGACCGTATCCGGATAGGAAATATGACGCTTACCAACGTACCTTTCTGGGTCTATAATGATGAACAGCCCACCAGCCTCGGCGTATGCCTGATGAAACAGCTTCCAGCCATGAGTATTCATAGTGATAAAAGTCTGGAATTTCTGCCGGAAGCACCAGCGCAAAACAACTGGCCACTCATGCGCTCTGATGTTGTTATCTATGGTGAAACAGATTCCACAACCTTGCGGATGACCGAACAAAAGTTCAACAATGCATATCTTTTTTCAAGCGGTCATACAATTACATTAGATTTCAAAAATATGAAATACAACATAAAGGAAAATTAAAAATATAGGATTGAAAGTGGAGTGCCCCCAAAAGTTAAGCATAAACTTTTGGGGGCACTTTACTAACCAAACAGATCATTTCTTCTTACTATAGTCCGGCAGAATACAGTCAGACACATTTTGCCAACAAGAACTATACCGGAAAGGATTCATCTCTCCAGCATGCCACAGAATCCGAACAAGCTTGCCTGCCTTAAAGCTCAATCTTTGTCTATTTCTGACGATATTTGGCATGCCGATAACAAACTCTGCCTCCATTGACATTCATAGTTATTACGGGCATCATCAATACCTCCGAATTAACTTCTCTGAAGGGACTTTTCAAGTGAAGCGTGGCTTATGGCATAATATATTTTATTACCTCTTTGTTCATTCATATCTTATCGTTCATTTATAATGAACAGCACTAAAAAATGAACAAATTATGATATTGACAGAACGTGAGATATTGAATCTGGCTTTGAAGGCTTTACGGGAAAAAATATGGGAAGTGGAGACAACATTTCGAATTCAAGCTCGACGGTACATCCGACGAGGCCATACGCCAGATTGAAGAGAAAGGCTATGCCCGCGAATACGAAGCAGACAAGCGGAAGGTTTATCTTATTGGTGCCGTGTTCTCTTCCGAAACCGGAACGATTGAGGAATGGAAATCTGTTCCCGAAACAGAATAATCGAAACAAATGACCTAATTCTTGTCATTTATGAAAACATAGAATATTGCCAATTACCGTTTTCCTGTTCTTTGTTTTGACAGCTATTTTTTCTGGTCGTAACAATTACTGTACGACACGCAATGAAATTGCTGCCGATTTAAACCAGGCACTGGCTAAAATGATTGTAGAAAACGGCACTACTGTCATTACTCAAGATACCATCAGAACTTACAAACTACTCAGAGAAATTGCGGATGAAGAAGTACTGATTGCCCTTTCTGATAAGAATATCCTGGACCAACATGGTGAAATTATTATTTCTATTCATAACTAAACTTATTACCAAATATTCTTTATTATAATAATTTGAACCTTATAGTGCCAATGATATTCATGGGCCTGAGTTGTGAGGTATGGGTATAGATGTCCAGCCCGCTGTAGTTCACACGGGTATACTGTTTTTGGTTGAAAAGGTTGTTGGCCTGGAGTTCCAGATCTACGCGTTTCAGTTTGTA
Organism: uncultured Paraprevotella sp.; assembly: GCA_944320775.1. Taxonomy (GTDB): domain Bacteria; phylum Bacteroidota; class Bacteroidia; order Bacteroidales; family Bacteroidaceae; genus Paraprevotella. Next base: position 40,898 of record CALUIV010000015.1, read on the forward strand.
TTTGGCAGACAGATCACCAAACCAGACATGGCGATTCTTGGCCGTCAGGTTGTTGTAATTATCTTCTGCAGAGGCGGTTAACGTGATTTGCCGAGTAACATAGACATTGAGTGAGAGGCGTTGGGTGGCGGTGCGGACCGTTTGCGCCATATCCTGACGACCGTCGTCCGTTGCCGACACGTTCCACGCATAACCACTGCTTAGCACGATATTAAACCACGGCAAGGGTGTGATGGTGCCACCCGCGCCAATACTGACAGTACGTAAATGGAAAGGATAGAGTTCCTTAGATATGAGCCGTTCGCTTTGGCTGTAACCATAACCAGCAAAGGCACGGATGGTAGTCTGTAACCAATCGAAGCCCTTGCTGCCATCAAAACCAAAGTTGTAACTGTCGGAAGAAGTTTTCCTGTCAATGGCCTGTATCACGCTGGTAGCTCCGCGATACTCGTAACCATAAATCTGATTGTCACGAGTGTGGCTGTAATTGGCATTGACGCGGAAAAAAGTGGCGTTAATGGCACTACGATAGGCCAAAGTAGCTCCCACGTTCATGCGGTCGGTTTCGGACAGTTGCTCCACGTACGACCGTTGGAAAGAACGATAGTTGTTCATGACGTAACCACTGTAAATACCACCCGGGTCACCCACATTCTTATAATAGGAGGCATTGATGCTTCCGCTCCAGTCGAACCTCTCGTAACTGACCGAAGCCGATGGCGAGACGAGCAGGTGAGTATAGGTCTGCTTGTCGCAACGGATACGGTCGTCCAGCGTCTGTGTGTAGAGGTTAAGTGGACAGCCGAGAGAAAGTTTCCATCCACTTTGCTCATATTTGTAGTACTGGGACAAGACTACTTCGTAGGTATTGTACCAAAGATCATTCTGCAGGGAGGCTCCTTCCGTGGGAGGTACAAAGCCATCAAGTTCTGTCTTTATCCCATGCAGGCTGGCATTGGCCACCACACCATAGTGCAGCGAGAAGGCTCCGAGATGAAACGAGTAATTGGTGTGGGCATTGGCAGCAATATTTTGCGAAGTCAAGTCCTGATTGTAGCGTGCCGACGTACCCTGCTGAAGGCTGTCTACATTCACCGTGAGCGTATTGGGACGTTGGGCATACCCTGCAGAGAAATGCAAGTCCAGCGTATGCTTGCCAAAATTGCGTATGATGTTCAGCGTATTGCTCACCGAGAGCGAAGGACGATGAAAAAGCTGGCTCACATGATTGTCGCCGTAATTGACAGGTGTCAGTCCCGTGAGGCCCGATGACAACTGACTTGATACGTCATCACTGTTCCATCCGCCATCAAACTTCAGGACATTGGCTGTGAAGCCGTTCACCGCATTTCGGCAGTAACGCAGGTTGGTACTAAGATTGTTTAGACTTGTCAACGAGGTTAGTGTCTCGCGGCTCAGCAGCCGCTGGCTATCGCTTAAAAAATAATCGGATTCCGATGTGCCCTCCCGTCGTATGCGATCATGATGATAGACTACGTTCAGGGTCATCTCCGTGTCCTTGTCTACTTTCTCCAAGTGGTTGGTTGTAAGGATGTGCGAATGATTGTCAAGATAACGTTTCTGAGGCAACCCGCTTCCCGATGGCATTATCGCATCCATGGGACAGAATGGATACAAGCCTACGCTGTTGATGCCGGAATAATGTGATGTCAGTTCTTTTGACACATCATCTCCCGTATTGTTACCTTTATACAAAGTCATGTTCTGACGCTGCTTGGCAAAGTACATTCCCACCAGTTCTGATGCCCAAAGCGGATTACACCCGATTGCGGCAGTACCGTCAGACAATGGTCTGGACCCTATACCCCATCCGCCCGATACCTGACCGCCAGCACTCAGCATAGTGTTTATTGCCAATGTACCTTTAGCAGAATTCTTCAGTTTCAGATTGATAGCCACGTCATCGGTTAAACTGCGACCCTGAAGTGCTTTCACTGGCTGATGATTTTGTAGCACCTGCACCGTGGCAACATCCTGCGCATTGATATTGTTCGTGGCCAGACCATAGCGTCCTTGCAGCAGATCCATATCCTCCACATAGAATTTCCGTATGCTCTTGCCATTGAACTTGATACCGCCATTTTCCGACACCTCTATGCCGGGCATACGCTTCAGTACATCACTTATGACGCGGTCGCCCTGCTGCTTGTAGGAGGCCACATAGTAGTTCAGAGTGTCGCCTTGTTGTATGATTTTCTGTGCACGCACACTCACTTCTTTCAGTTTTATATCTTGCTCCTTCACGTGTAAATCCAACCGCTGCGTACGATTGGCCACTGCCTTCGTTTGTCTGCTAATGGACAATCCTGACACAGTCACCACAATGGAGTCGGATTGGATCTTGAACTCCAAACGATAAGCTCCTTTGCCATTCGTGTCAGCATAGCCAAGGATGCTACCTCCTCCCTTTGCCGATACAGTCACGTAGACATCAGCAACGCCCTTGCCCCGGGTGTCGAACACGGTACCCGTGATGACGGTCTGCGCCTGCAATCTTCCGCATACAATAACGAAGAGGCCCAAAGGAATAAATATCTTTTTCATTTTATTTTCTTTTGCGTACTATTTTCATTCTAACTCCAGCGGTTCAAATAATACTTTTTTAGGTGTTCTCCTTCCTTCAATACTCATCCAGCCAACGGCTTCCCAAAAATCCTCATTGTAGCGTTTCTGTAATTTATATATACGATTACGGCTGGTTTTAGGATAAAGCTTATCGGGATACTGACTAATAGGATATATACCATTTTCAATGGCCACAGCCTCCCAAACATAAAGCCTATCCTTGTCGTACACCTTGAGAATGCAGCCGGGCAGTCCACCGAACTTCCACGGCCCGCCCTTTACTGGTAAATCGGCAGCAAACCACGCCACAAAGTCACGGCCACGAAATCGGCATGTTGCTTTCTGACATTTGTGCCCGAGAATTGTTTGAAAATCATCGGTCAATATCCATTTCATTAACGGCCACGCCTCTGTGTATTGGCCATTGTTTTGGTCAGCCCATAAGGGCATACATGCCTGTTCGGTCAATTTGTTGCCCCTTATGAAATAATCAGAAAACACCAGTTCGCTCCAATGCTCCTTATGTTCTTTTTGACCACCCATCCCTAAAGTCTTTGGCACATAACCCTTATGACCTGTTTCTTTTTTCCATTGTATGACTTTTTGATCGGACAGATACAAAAACTCACTACTGTACTTATACACACGCTTACCAATTTCCAGTTTTCCAAGATCGATATAAGTATTCTCGTCCTTGATATCCTTGGCATTGAGAGCATATAACACTCGAACCCGAGCTGTATCAATAACAATACGTTGATTGTATCCACGTTTCTCACGGGTGGGTACACGACCGTTCTGTTTTGGTTGTGCCAGCAACAATCCTCCGCACACAACAATAAGAATGTTAAAAATACAAAATCGTTTTTTCATACTTGTTAAACTTAAGCAATAATATTAAGTTATAAAACTTCATTTCTATAATTCAATATCCCTTTCTGAAGTGGTCGAATGTGCATTCCATCCTATATTCTCACAAAAAAGTTTATAATCTTAGTATTTCTCCTCATCCAGTAAATTAAACCTGTATTATTAAAGGAATAGAATAACTATTCGGAAGTCATAAGAGATACTTCTATGTTATATGAACTTTTATTGCTAAGTTCCAATACTTGTTTAGGTAATCAATCAGACGTATCGCTTTGGATACAGACAGCATGTTGTCTTCACGTTTGTCGAAGTCACTGTAAAACTCTCCGTATGCACAGTATTTACATTTCAAATTACATGCATCCGTTACCTCAAAAACTAATTGTGGTAAATTAGCAAGATTGCTTAAAACATTTTCCGAATTAATATATTCCGTCATATTTGTATAAATTTAACGCGAGTTCAATGAATTATAAGTACTTGCAAATTTATTGATTATCAAAATATTGTATATTTATAGCATTGAATTACAAAATCACCAAGAGCAATATTAATGTTTTTTTTGTATTTGTAAATTATTTCTATAAATTTTTAGATAATTTACATTAGTAAGTCAGAATTTAACATAGATCAGCATTAAGCCGGTTCAAAATTATATTAAAGAACTCATTAAAATACTGTCAAGCATGAATCGTTAAGGAGTAAGAAAAGGATTGAAAAATATATGTTAAACAGCTAAAAACAAAGAGAAAATCATTGTATAATTCATTGGCCTTTAGTAAATTAGAAATCTACCACAAATTTTAATTATGACTAAAGAAATCCTCCTTATGCATTTGCGTTCTATATATTCACTCGTCATAAGAATTTTTAATATCAGTATTTGAAATAGAAGTTTCGGTCTCCTTTACTCTCGCATGGAGATTTCCAAATGAAAAACTTACGGTTAAAGAATAATAAGCATGGAAACGACGGATCTTCCGTGTTTGATAATAGCCCTCTCCCTGGGTCGTATATGTTCTGCTGTAATATGTCGGAGCAAAGTTTTCAGCACTTAATGACACGCGCAACTTGTTCGACAGGAAGTTGCGGGCCAGACTGATGCCATATCCATAATTTGAACCTCCCTTGCCCTGAAAGTTTATCCACGGTGTGTTATAGTTTCCGCGCAGTTCTCCATAAATTCCGAACGGCAACTCCTGCGACAGATTTACATTGCCGTTAAATTGAACTCCGGAGTTACCCGAATTGAGTCTGTGGGAAGAATAATCAATATAGTCTAATGACAAATTTGTGCGTAATGAGGTTTTTCTGGTTATGTTCCAAGTCAAGAAAGATGATATTCCCAACATCCATCTATCTGCAATATTATCGTATGTCGTATTGAGGATATTCTTTCCGTCCAGAAAAGAATACTTCAGGATTACGTCTGACGCATATCCTCCTGATATTGAAGTACTCAAATACAGCCTGTTCAGGTTGTAATTTGCACTTAACGAGAGTTTTTGATTTTTCTCAGGCGATATTTTAGGATTTCCGTAACTGATGCGGGTCGGTTCATCCTGAAAAACGAACGGGTTCATGACGGAAATGTCAGGAATAAGGGAAGTCATGCTGTAGGATAATTCATATCTTTGTTTACCATTGGGAACAAATGACATGGTGAGTGTCGGTTGCCATATAAGATTACGTCGAGAGTAAGAGTATTCAGGACCGTATTTGGAGTTTGTCACCTTGTCATTGTACGACCGTATGCCGACACCACAATTCAGTGAGAATCTTTCTACTGCAAATTTGTATGCCAAACTACCATCTAAAAGATGCTGTTTCAACTTTATATTTTCTATATTGGTTCCAAGACTGTCATCGTCAACATCTGAGCGGAACCGATACATGACATTGGCGAATATCGTGTGCTTGCGTAAGAAATGCCGCCGGTATTCTGCCATTGTCGTGTGCATGGTCAGATCCACGAATTCTCTACGGTCATATTTCTCTAATTGGGGAAGCAGGGAACTGTCGTTGTATAATATCACATCATATCTGACTTTTTGTAAACTGCTGTTAGGCCGTTTGTAAAAGTCATATCCAATGAATAATTTTCCGTTTTCGCCATTTTCGCCATATATCTTTTCAAAGTTAATGTTGGCACTGTACTCTTTATCATCATAAGTTGTTTGGCTCGACTGGTTGTAGGCGACGAGATCCAAAAGATTTTCAGAACGTATAACTGTATTAGAGTGGGAAGAAGTGTACGGATTCGTTTTTGCCAATATACGCCCATAGGCCGATACAATCGTATGGTCATCGATATCATATGACATCGACAACTCCGCATTGTTGAAATGTGCCCGGTATCCTGAGTTGGTAGTTTTCCTGACGTATGATAGCTGATCTTCAGAATTTCCTCGCATTTCTTCAAGATAATCCTTATCCTTGTGGTCATGGTTTAACATATAATAATAAGAACCGGAAACACAAAACTTGTTTATTTTTGTAAGGCCCCACAATGATGCTTGCCATGAATAGTCTTTCAGACGCATTGTCGCATTAGCTTGATATCCTTCAAGTCGTCCTTTTGTTACAATATTTATCTCAAGAGTATTCGGATCATTACCCGTTGGATCGCTTTTCAGTTCTATTCGTTTGATGTAATCCGCTTTCAGAGAGCGCAAAGCTGTCTGCAAATCACCAGTAAGCATCGGACTGGACAATCCGTTGACTTTATAGACAAGGTTCTTGCCCTGCATCGAAGATATATTACCGTCAATAGTTGCATTAAGAATCGGTATCCGACCCAAGGCTTCAAAAGCAGACTTGCCGATTAAAGCGCTGTCGGATGCGACATCGTAGATATAGCGGTCTGATTTGACATGAAATTTATTTCTAATAGCACTTACTGTGACTTCCTGCAAAATATAACCCATATCCAAAAAGATGGTATCGCCTCCTGAATATGTGCGAGCATTTACGTTTGTTTCCTCGTATCCAAACTTCCTTACGGTAATCCGGATTGCATTTTCTGGTATTCTTACTATACCCGAATCGTCAGATATTAGCTTCAATACTGCATCTGAGTTTTCAATCCAAACCGACACCACTGCAGCGGGAATGGGTGTTTTCAACTCCTTATCTGCAATGACAACATTATCGCCATACATATATTGGGACAGCAAAATGATACAGTACAATAGTGCAAGGATTCGGGCTCTCATTCATTATTTTATATAAATCTCGTTAAAGGGTAAAGGGTATTAGTTTACCAATGTATTTTTGATGTATATTCTGTTTGATCGACAAAAGTCACTTTCACGATATATGCTCCATTTCCTATATTAAGTAAAGGGATGCTGTTTGTATTCATACTTTGCTGCAATACAATCTTTCCATCCAAACTTATTATCTGTATATATGCCGGAAGTACGGATGACTGCACATTTAGAAAACCGTTAATGTATGAGATCCGTGTTTCTGTTGTTTCTGTATTTCTGATTCCTGACGGATTGGGTATCAATGGTACATAGCCGCTTTCTTCTACGATAGCCTGTCCTCCTGTTGTAGTCAGAAAATCGAAAATCTTATATGCCGTTGATGATTTGTCAATATCTGAACGTACGGCAGCATACACATCGGTAATATATGGATACGTGCCATTCATTATGTTCGCTTTGGTCATTGCTATATCGTTTACACCAATTGCTTTTGTATTTTCATTGTCAATCATTACATTATAATAATAGAAAGGAGTAAAAGCGATTCCGGTCTCGTCGTATTCAATTTGATAATAGGGTGACATCATCGTTGTACCTATATGCAATTCCGAAAATTCCTTTATTGTCAGTCCTTGCATGACCATTGTCTCAAATTTCTCCTGACTGCCGGAGTTCCTATTACGCACATAAGGAGTGATAAGAACATCATTGCCTCCTACTTCATTCCAATTGACAATATCACCAGTATATATACCTTGTATTTGCTGTATAGTAAGACTACTCACGGGATTGTTTGGATTTATTATGAAAGCCAAAGCATCCTTGGCTATAGGTTTCTCTATAAGTGCTACGCCCATTTCTTCTGCATAATCTTTTTCGTCCCGAGAAATACTTCTGGCTGTCATTATCAGTTCTACTTTGTCATCTATCAAGTTAATAAAGGACTGATGCGTATTGTTGTTTTGTAAACATTCTAATTGCAAATGGTCTTCTTGTTCTTTTGTGCATGTATAATGTATTTTAATGCTCTTTGGACCATCGTCAGGATCCTGTAAGAATGGGTTGTCCTTTATCCATTCATAATCAAAACCTAAAAGGTTACACGTCAATATGCGTCTTAATGGTTCTGTAGAATCTGAACCATCAATTGTGGGAAAGTTTTCTATTGTAATCCCATTTAAACCCGTGTTGCTTTCTGGTGCCTCATCAGCATTGCACGATGTGACAGAGAGGATTATAAGCAATAAAATTATTTCAAATTTCTTCATACAATATTTAGTTTTAAAATCAGTATTTATAAACAACGTGAGTTCGATATAAAATCAAATATAATCTACTATAAAATAGGAACATAACAATAAAAGTATTAAATTTATAGTGCTACATAATATTTAAACGATTACCGCAATGTCTCCAAAATTCAAAGTTACAGAAATTTATTGTATGACCGATGATTTTTGCAAAGAATTTACATTACAACAGGCAAAATATATAAGACATTCGATGATTTGCTGAGCGCGGGAAATGTTCCATGGGCAGGTTTTTGGGTTTTAAGCTACATCTGATTATCAATGATAAAGGTGAAACCTTTAATTTCACGTTTACACCCGGAAATGTGGATGACCGTGAACCTTTAAAACAAGATAGGTTTTTGGAAAATATTAAAGGAGAACTATGTGTAATTAACATTTTATCTGAAAAATCATATTCTCGTTGAGCATTTATATTAGGGCATTTAGTTTCTTGAAACTGAATTCTTATCACATTGCTAAAAGTATCCTGAATATTCAGCTTCACACATTCCTTCGAGTGAGTTAACCAGATATATTTCAACTATGAAGAGCGTATGACTGTCTGAAATGCCATTGGCTGTTTTTAAGAAAGAACGACGGATATGAGATTTGGGAAAGCGCTGTATCGGAAAGACACCTCTCGTGTGGAAAGCATACGAGAACGAACCTATCCTTTATTTCTTTGTAGCACGAAAGGCCGCATGAACCTTGTCGTCTGCGGCTCAATCTACTCCAGAAAGCTATCCTTATCGAGGAATTCTGCAAGGACTACGAGATATATTTCTCAATTCTGTCAGCCATAGCGAGAGGCAAAACCTCCCGTTCGGAAATGAAAGTGTGACAAGTACAATATCGAAGAAAATACGTTTCTTTTGGATTTTCCTCAATAATGAAGCCAAGCGCGGTTTCCTTACCCTGATTGCATCGGAAATCGTAGGTAAACCGACTTCCAGGCGTTCCTTTTTGTCCATAGACATATAGTGATTGGTAGTGAAAAAAGCTTTTCTGTCAATAAAGGACCTAAAATAAGAAGTGTATTGATAAAAACAGAAGTTTAACATGCGATATAGAATAAAAGTATTATCTTTGTGATAATATATGGGTAATATTATATAATATGATGCAGTCTCTTAAAATTCGTAATTTTAAAAACTTGTCAGGGTTGAATATCCCCAAATTATCTCGAATTAATTTAATTTCAGGAAAGAATAATGTCGGAAAATCATCCTTATTAGAGGCTATTGGTGTGTACATTGATGATTCTGAATTATTGTATGTGATTGAAGAAAGAGGAGAATACCCCAAATACCTTAATAGAGATATAACCGACTATTTTAAAACAAATATGGAAGCCATTGCTTCTATATTTTCAAATAGGAATACTGAAGTATCCTCAGATAATATCATTGAAATATCTGATAACGAGGATATTTTATCGCTTCGTTTTGTGTATTACACAGAACAAGAAACGGAGGAAAACGGTAATATAGTGAGGAAGGCTATTGTTTTTGATTCCGAAGATGATTTGATTGCAGAAAATGCTCTTTTAGCATTAGAAATAGTAAGACAAGGTAAGAACAAGGCCTTGATTCCTTTAGAACGTCGTCTTGATCGTATTAGATTTGGGCGAACAAAAAGAATGGATGTAACTCCTATCATTAGAATCAATCCAGAGTCTAATGACAATATTTTTGTAGGAAAATTATGGGACAATGTAACTTTGACAGAAAAAGAAGAATATGTCATAAAAGCATTACAGATTATTGAACCCAAGGTGGAAAGTTTGGCCTTCTTAGAAGAAACTCCACGTATAGGACGATATCCTGTTGTCAAGGTAAGTGGCGTAAGCAAAAGACTTCCACTAAGAAGTATGGGGGATGGCATTAATCATATTTTGTCTATCATCCTTGCTTTAGTTAATTGCGAAAATGGCTGTTTGTTGATAGACGAAATTGATAACGGTCTACATTATACAGTACAGAAACAATTGTGGTCTATAATTTTTAAGTTAGCAATTAAACTTAATGTACAAATTTTTGCAACTACACATAGTTCTGATTGTATAAGTAGTTTTGGTAATGTCTTAAAAGAGGAGGCGAATACCGCAGAGGGACGTTATATAAGACTTGAAAATAAGCAAGGTTCAATAAAATATACAGAATATAATTTTGATGAGTTGAAGATTGTAGCTGCTCAAAACATCGAAATCAGATAGCTTATGGATAACATAACTCAAACATTATTGGTTGAAGGTAATGATGATTTACATCTTATCTGCAATATATGTGTCGCTTTTAATATCAAAGAAACTTTTAAAATAGAAGATTGTAAAGGTATCACAAATCTGTTGAATGGATTACCAGTAAGACTTAAAGGCTCTGGCGAAATTAAAACTATTGGAATAGTTATGGATGCAGATGATAATATCCAATCAAGATGGATACAGATGCGTCAGATACTGATAAACTCGAAGCTGTATAGCAACATTCCAAATGATTGTCCTCAAGAAGGTGCTATTATTTATCCTGATAATATTGATGATATTAAAATAGGCGTATGGATTATGCCAGACAACAACAATAATGGAATGTTAGAGGACTTTGTAGCATTTTTAATTCCTAATGGTGATAAATTGTTGCCTGAAGTTGATAGTGCTTTAGAGAATATTGAAGCGAAAGGTTTGAATATGTATAAATCAATTCATCATTCCAAGGCAAGAATTCATACTTGGTTGGCATGGCAAAACGATCCCGGAACGCCAATGGGAGCTGCCATTACCAAGAAATACTTGACTACAACCCCTCCTATTTGTCAAAAATTCATTAAATGGTTAAACGCCCTATATAATAATTAAGCAGTATTAAAGCTAATATCAGTAATAATGGTCATAAATGTTATGATTGGCCATGATGTTTAGTATCATTATGATATTATCTCCCCCGTCCAACTTAATCCTGCACTCTAATTCTGTATGCGTGACATCTTACGCGTTCAATAGTTGATAATACTAACTATCAAAACAGCTAATCTAAGACGAAATGAGTATCAAAACAGCAAACCCGAAAGGGCTTTATCTGCTTTTTGCCACGGAAATGTGGGAACGTTTCAGTTATTACGGCATGCGTGCCATCTTTATCCTCTACATGACCCAGGCCCTGCTTTTCAACAAGGAACTGGCTTCGGAAATCTACGGAAGCTACACCGGACTGGTTTATCTCACGCCACTGATTGGCGGCTACATCGCCGACCGTTATTGGGGAAACCGGCGCTCGATTATTGTCGGTGCCCTGATTATGGCACTCGGTCAGTTTCTGATGTTTCTCAGCGCCTGCGATTATGAACAGCCTGCTGTAGCCGTACCCCTGATGTTTGCCGGACTGGCCGCCCTGATTTTAGGTAACGGTTTCTTCAAGCCCAATATCTCAACCCTCGTGGGCGATCTCTACGCACCGTCCGACCATCGGAAGGATTCGGCATTCACCATTTTCTACATGGGTGTCAATGTCGGATCGTTTATCGCTCCGCTCTGGTGCGGTTTCGTTGGCGACACGGGTAATCCCTCGGATTTCAAATGGGGTTTCCTGTCGGCCTGCATCGGTATGGTCATCGGCACCCTGTTATTCTGGACGCTGAAAAACAAGTATGTGGTCACTCCCGAAGGTCGGGCTATCGGCATGCCTCCGGCCAAAAGTCCCCAGACGGCCGCACAGCAACCCGACGTGCCGGCATCAAAAACCCGCATTGCGGCAACCATTTTCGGTACCGCCCTGCTTGTAGTGCTCTTTTCGCTGAACTATGGTTATTTCCAGGGCAACGGAACACTCTTTGAACAGGCCGACTTTATCGGAGCCTGCATCTATGCCATCTGCATCACGGTGCCTTTGTTCATCATCACCGACAAGAGCCTGACGGCCATTGAACGGGCCCGTATCCTGGTGATCTACATCATCGCATTCTTTGTCATCTTCTTCTGGGCAGCATTCGAACAGGCCGGTGCTTCGCTCACATTCTTTGCCAACGAACAGACCGACCGTCACATCGGTAGCTGGGAAATGCCGGCTTCTTATTTCCAGTCGTTCAATCCCGTTATCTTAGTCTGCCTCACCCCGGTGTTCACCAGCCTCTGGTCGTTCCTGTCCAAGCGTAACTGCGAACCCTCTTCGCCCGTAAAGCAGGCACTCGGTCTGATGTTACTGGCCATAGGTTATGTGGTGATTGCGTTCGGAGTGCGCCATGTGGAACCCGGCGTCAAAGTGAGTATGATCTGGCTCACCAGTCTGTACCTGCTCCACACCATGGGCGAGCTGAGCCTGTCGCCCATCGGGCTTTCCATGGTAAACAAACTCTCTCCGGCGCGCTTCTCCTCCCTGATGATGGGTGTGTGGTATCTGAGTACGGCAACAGCCAATAAATTTGCCGGTGCACTGAGCAGCTACTATCCGGAAGAAGGAGTTGCCAAATCGTTTTTGGGTTATCCGGTGACCGACCTTTTTGACTTCTTCATGCTGTTTGCCATGATGAGTGCCGCAGCATCGGTCATCCTCTTCCTGCTTTGCAAAACGCTGAAACGCATGATGCACGGCATTGAATAAGACAACATCTATCTGCTTGCTGATTTCATAATATAAAAATCAGCAAGCAGATTTACGTTACCAGTTCTGTTTATAATTCCATCATATATATTCTTCAAAAGCTGAATCATCAAGCAATAATAATTGCCTTGATCATAAAAAATCCATATGCCATTTTATAGCCACCTGAGGACATAGATACAGAAAGATATTATTTAAGTAAAAAGTCTGAATAACTATAAAATGTTTTCATCAGCATATCCATCCTTCTCTTTTGCGAAATGGAGTCTTCCCCCAATAATGTGGTAAGGAAATCCCAAAACGTTTTCCGGTGATGTGAAAATTTTAAATGGGCCATTTCATGAAGAATTACACTATCCATATATTGCTGCGGTAAAAGAATAATCCTCGGTGACAAGACGATGGTTTGATATCCCTTATAACATTGTCCCAAAACACATTTTCTGAGTTTCTTTACAATTACTTTTTTGGCAAACAAACAATGTTGATGCTCCAGCTCGTGCAGTCGTTGGGGCAATACCCTATCGGCCATATCTATGATATACGCTTTAAGTTTGTCTCTCAGCCATTTCTGTAGCCCTCTATTCTCCCACTCGGCAATTTCCGCATAGAAAAAATGCAGACTATGCCCATCTATCTGACAAATAACCAGATTTCCTCCTTTATGATAAACGGCCGATGTTTCATGTTTTGAAACTTCCATTTGAAGTGTGAACAGATCAACCACGACCCATTCCACCAACAAATAGTTTGACTGCAATCTGAAATTGGGATTTATGATGTAAACGGATCTATTTCTTATATTTTCCATATTCTGTCTAAAATTTTTTCGTATTCACTGGATGCTGTACCGATTTGTAATCCGTAAAAACGAACCCCCATGGCTCTTTCCTCACATATCTTATCCATAGTACTCTTTATAGGTTCAGGAAATTCAAAATCACTGATGACCAATACGTCTGCTAAACTATACATCTCTGTTTTCAGAGTATCGAGCGCTAAACGAAGCATATTTTCTCCATCTGTACCTCCTGAAAATCCATGGGTAAGAAAATCTTTCAATTGATACCAGTTGGCTGGGTGTGCAAGATCTATCGCCGCAGCTCTCACAGAAAATGTAATAAGAAAACACTTACGTTTCTGTTTCTTGGCAATTCTTACCAACTGGATTAACAGAGAATTTGCTATTTTTTCTGATCTACCACTCATGGAACCACTTGTATCAACGGCCACAATAATGGGTCCCATCTGAAAGCGTGGTTTGTCGCAAATTCGTTGCTTCATCTTTTTTTGTCCAAGCAACTTTGGACGATTTGAAAACAATTGGAGTCTGCCGGAAGCTAATTTCTGAAAAAACACGGATTCTGTTGCCTGATCTGCCAGCAGAACTATTTCAGAAGGTATCAGGTGGTTGAGATTTCTTCCCATAATGATTTCTTCTACCTCCTCAAAGGTCGCATGTTTTGAAATAATTTGCGGTTTATATTTTAATATAATATCATCCCGATCGTCTTTATTTTCGGGATATTGCCTTCCTATAATCCTAACAATTTCTGCCAATGCTGGATATTTATAAAATTCATGGTCTATCTTTTTTGCACGCTTGTAGTCTTCAAGTCCACGGTCCCGAACGGACCGTTCCCAATTATTTTTATTCTTATTGAGAATTTCCATTTTCATCCGTTCGGCATACTCTTTATTCGCTTTCTCCCAATCCTTCGTAAGGGCCGACAGCACCGTTATTTTACCAGCTTCATCCAGTTGTTGCATCTGATTGACATATCCTTCCACATTTACCTCGTGTGGTAAATAGAATTGTTTAATAGTCTGACTTACCTCACTCCACATCTTCCGTTTTCCGTTCAAATTTGCCTGAGTAAATGCATCAATCAATCTGCCTTGTCTGTCATACTCCTTCTCGATAGGTTCGTACAATGACAGCAGAGCTTGTAAAAAGCTCATCAAATCCTCTTTCAGCATCTCTGTCCATAACGGATCCTGACTGTCAAGTTGTGGATTATCAGCTACTACCGATTGAATGTATTGTCCAAGTATATCATTGGCTGGTTTAAAATCAGGATAATTCCCGGCATCCATATAAAAATCAAATGTCTCACTATAGTGTTGCATTCGTTGTTCAGTAGTTCTATTCATAACAGCATTCGAGAGTTATTGAGTCTGATAAACATTTCTTTCAATAAATTTTCTGTCTGCTTAATCTGTCGGAAAAGAAGTTTTCTGTCGTCATCGGCAACAAAGAGATTATCAGTTTCTGCAAGCCTCTCTGAAAAAGCATTGAAACTATCGCTAATCTCAGAATACTCCATCTGAAGTTGAATGAAAATCGAATCACCATTGGACTCATGTTCTAACAATTTATTTGAAAGTGAAATATTATTTCCGCAAAAAGTACGTAAAAAAGCATAAGAAATACCATTGATCATGACCCCACCCTTACATTTACGTAGAATCACTTTCTCTACTTTTCCAGACGAGTTTACTTTTTTATCGAAAGGTGTACCCATATAAATAGCATGAATGATCCAACTTTTGACGTTTGAGTCCAAATACACGATACCGCTTATGTCCTTCTCCGATGACAAATGATTTAAATCGGTTTTAGCAAACAGACACTTCCCTTTTGGATAATCTTTCAGCACATAATAGAAGTAGCGCTCCACAACAAAGTCTTTACAACTATCATCATCGATCATTTTACCCTCCATCATATTTGCTGACTTCTCTTTAACCGCTTTATCTATTTTGGCTTGTAATTTGATGATCCGTTGCTCAATGTGGAACGTAAAAGCCTTCATTACACAATCTATTATTGGGATAATCAACACTTCTTTATTCCAAAGACAATGTATCAGCAGGATACAGTCTGATTCATCTATGGCAGATCTTCCGTTTAACCATGCTGACGCTCTCATTAAATGAAAAAGCTTTTTCCAACGACGGTCCGACACGTAAAAATCCAAAGTTGCGTGTTCCTGTTTTTTCTCTTCTTCTTTTAATAATTTGCGGATATTGGATACGATAACACATACCTCCTCAGGAATAGTAATACCCGCAATAGCTGATTGCCATGAGACAAATATCTCTTCAGTAATGAGCAGTTCCTCAGGAATAACAACTTCAGGAAGTCTGTCTTGTCGTATCATCTTGAAGAAAGTCCGTTCATCAGAAATGCAGTTGGATACCATACGCACCAGAAATCTATCCCATAATGCTTCCAGTCCTTCATTTTCAGCAGGCAATTCATTGCTGGCTGCAATAAGGGCTTTCATTGGTAAGGATAATGTTTGGGATCCATTTTTATAGATACGTTCGTTGATGACTGTCAACAGAGCATTTTGTATAGCTGGACCTGCCTTCCAGATCTCATCCAGAAAAACCACCGTGCAGTCGGGCAAGTAACCATCAGTGATGCGTTCGTACTTATCTTCATTTTTCAACTTAGATATAGAGACAGGACCGAATATTTCATCGGGGGTACTGAAACGTGACATCAGATACTCAAACGATTTCGCCTCTTTGAACACAAGTTTCAGTCGTCGTGCCACCAAACTTTTCGCCGTTCCCGGAGGGCCAAGCAGGAAAAGACTCTCACCAGCCACTGCACACAACAGCGACATGGCCAGTATATTTTCTTTCTCAAAAATACCCTCCGAAATGTATTTTAATAGTAAGATAATGTGTTGACGGGTATCATCTTTATTAAAAGTAACTTTCTTTGTCATAGATTAAAGAGTGTTTATGGTTACAAAGAAAACACCACCCTATGCCAAACAGCAGCAGAGGATGGTGAAAATATAGGTTTAAGGATAATTAACACCTTATTCCTTAAAAGAATCAATCAAGATATTATACATCTCTTTTTCGTGATCTTCCATTATCTTATTTGTCCAGCCTTCAGGAGCACCTTTTGCTGCAAGAAACATACTATATAATTTTATGCTTTGTAAAGCATGTTTTTGAGCCTGATCTGAAATTCTAGCGAACTTAACCGTTACGGGATCATTATTTTGTTGTGAATTGAATCCGGATGAAATCATTGCCAAATTTCCGAAAGAATGGATTTCATCTTTCGCCCATATTGTGTTTTGCTTTTGATCTTGAGGATGAAGATGCTCTATCGAACGGTTTGAACGGAAAATGTAGTCATTTACAATATCTTGCTGTTCCTCTGTGAAATACTTCTCTCTGTCTTCCCAAAGGAAATAATCAAGTCGCCAAAACCAATACCGATCGGGGTTATGATCATATGACAATAATTTAACATCAGGTACTCCTTTTCTAAGGTTATTATCAATGGATTTTAGCATTTTAAGGAGTTCGTCGCAATTAACATCATGATGAGAGGACAACTCCACTAATAATGGTTTAAGCCAGTTATAAAATGGAGTTTGAGATACATACAACATTGACTCATATTGGAGAACACACTCAATTTCTGACAAATTTTCTTTATAATTATGATTAATTATTGTATATCTGTTACTGCTTGCGTTATTTTCCCAAGTAATGATATAATAGTCAAATAATAAACGATAGAACAGTAATTGATTATAGAAAGCTGGAATATCTTCTATTACATGGTCTTTAAATACCCGTATTAATTCCGTGCGATAGAAAGAATAGGAACCATTTATTGATAAATGAATATCAAGCACCATCATAAGAAATTCAGGAAAAGACAATATCGCCTGATTTGAGGAATCTTGGTTATAACGATCTTCTCTTACTCGCATTTTTGCTTCTATTTGACCAATTTCTATGTCATCTTCTCGCTCAAAAGATGATTCACAGAGTTTGAACGCTTCATCAAATAATCCATTTTGGCATTTTTTTATGGAACTCACATATCGTTTCCGATATTCCTCATCAGACATATTATCGCTTTTCTTTATAATAGGACGAGACATATCACTTATACTGTTCCAAATGCGGGTAAGCCATTCTTGATTGGGCTGACCTCTTAAAAGTTGAACCTTTATGATTTCATGTTGTTCCAATCCTTTTCCGGCAGAATTCATTGACTCGAAATATTTGTTCAGTGACGACGGAGCATTTATATACTCATCGGGCAATACAGAAAAGAAGAAGGACAAATTCTCATAAACTTGCATAGCAAAGGTTTTCTTTTCTTCTTCGTTTTCAAAATTCTGCTCCATAAACAAACTAATTTCTTTTATAGCATAGTCCATTTTTTTATTACAATAATCCGATGACTCTTTATTTATGACGGAAAGAAGATAATCGTAGTCTTGGGGACGTGCAGTAAATTCTAAACGCTTATAATCCTGACGACCTTCTTCTATAAACTCTTTCCAACGAGTATCATATTTTCTAAGAACAATGCCTATAAGCATAATGACTGTAAAACGTTGTTGTCCGTCAATCAAGTCAAAAGAGTCACCTTTTCTTATACATGATAACATACCAAGGTAATAAGGCGATTGACCTGGCATTCTTTTGAAGTGTTCCTTCAAATCATATAGCAATCCCTTTACTTCCTCTTTTCCCCACGCAAATAATCTTTGGTATAAAGGTATATTGAAATATAAATTCTCCTTTACAACTAATTCAGGTGTATATCTATTCGTATTCATTGCAGAATTTTTCTATTATAAAACTATCAGTAAAACTATCAGAAAGTTCAGTAAATAAATCTTGTAGTCTTTGGAAGAAACGAAGTTGTATGCCTTGCTCTTCTATGTCTTTACCCCAATTCTTAATTTGAGACAAACATTCTGCAAAAAAGAATGTAGGAGATGACGCCTGATCGATCATCATTATTATTTCAGAATCTTTTGCAAAATCTCTTATTTTGAAGGACAATGCCTTTTCGGAGACATATCTGTGTTGTGCAATACTACTGGCAATACAGAACAATGCTTCTGTCAGATACTGAGAACCGAATTTCAAATAATAACCAAATAATAAAGTTTCTATGATTTCCTCATAACGCCAATGGCTTTCCCACCGTATATGCTTTCGCAATGCATGTAATTGTTCTGTCTCTAAAAAACTTGCGTATTTTTCAACGAAATATTCAGTAAAGGCAAAAAAATGTGGCCCTCCTTGAATTTTCTCATAAAATACAAATTGCTCGCCAAAAGCTGGAATATCAGGAATAGTCAATGCAGCTGAAAATTCCTTTTTTATTCTATATTTTTTATTTACATCAAAGCTTTTTTTTCTCATCCATTTGCGTAAACGGAACAAATGCATTGATAAAGCTTCATCCATTAAATCATATTTTTGACTGACAAGAAGATTCCATCTATTAGCCAAATGTTCAGCCTGTCCTTCATTATAAACAAACCGGAGATGATGGGCTTTCAGCAAATCATAATCAGTCAATGGAACACCCTTGGAATTTTCGTTAGAGAAAAATGTATATGCCAGGTCCAATCTGCTGTCTGTCAATATTAACGTTGAGAAAATGAGATTATTTATAATTTTACCACATCGTTTCTCATCATGAAGTCTACTACAATATTGCTTTATTTGATATAAGTTGTTCGCTACATGTTCGCGAGAAGTCTCAGAACGGAAAGTTTGTTTCAGAAGTGGCAGATTGCCTTTATAACCAAGTTCGCGGCATATTAATGTAAGTGTAACCAAACGTTGCTGTCCGTCTATTACCGCATAATTTCCATTAGCATCTTTCTGAAGGATGATAGTACCCAAATGATATTTTCCAATAGGTAAAATTTCTTCTAAACTTTTCCATAAATTAGACACTTGTTCCTCTCCCCAACAGTAATTCCTCTGATAATCAGGAATTACGAGTGAATTACTGAACAACTGTCCTAACGTACAAGTTTCAAGACATACATCATCATTATTAAGTCCTTTTTCTTCAAAAGACAATTTGCCAGAGTAAGCCTCTGTAGATGGAGAGACTCTCTGCTGTTTGGATATCAATTCTATGATAGGATCTATAATATTCATGATATATTGAAAAGCATCCTTCAATTCTTCCCAATTATCAGGTTTACGGTTTAACACACAGCGACCTTGACTGAGATTACCCCATCTCTCCCATACCAGCTCATCGTTTCTTGATGTTTTTACCCTAAGCTGTTTTGCAAATTCACGATAATCTTTACTCTGATACTTTCCCTCTAAATGCAGCTCCACATAACCATTTTTATATTCATAATGCAAAGCTTTATCATCAGTCAAAAATGTCGTAACATATAGATATCTACTTGACTGCCATGTCCTATAGTCATATTTAGCATATACTATACGCTCTGGAAAGCATCTTTTAATGTAGTTTTCTAAATTTTTATTGATCCATACCATAGCTTATAATTATAAAATTATTATCATTGAAATAAAATCATGATTGTTTAATTATTAGTTTATAGATAATCTCCAGTATTTTCGGAATCAGTTCATCTTCAGATACTGGAATACTGATATCACTGTTCTTGCTGTAATGAGCGTTGACGACTTCAGCAATCTCTTCTAATTGCCAAAGACGATTCGTGCGAGTTAAGCATATTGACACTTCCCATTCTCCTGAATATACCCAAGGCAGAATACGTACGCCAAAATCCTTATAATTGCATTCTATAACACCATCCTCTACTATGATCGCTTGCTGAATGCTATTTTTTTCTACAAACTCTTTTACGGCTTCATCTATCCTCTTCTGTATCTCCTGTTTGTACTGCTCCTCAATTTCTTCTTGGACAGAAAGAACTTCCCCCATAGCTTCCTCTAATTTATCATAGACTTCATCAAGAAACTTAATCTTTTCTTGTGTACTAAGATTCCCTAATTCATTTAGTACATCTTCCAAATCAAAAACAGACATAGACATGTTAAAATTTTATTATTTACAATATATACCTAATAAACGGTCTCTGACAGCCCTCGTCAAAAGGGTGATTTGAGCTATTTTAATGGCAACCTTCGATGTGCCTACGGAACATACGGAGGACCATTCATTATTGAGTGTTTTCAAATCAATTATTGACAGATTTTCACTTGATCGTATTATATTTATTCCACATTCTTTTTATTTTTCCCGCTATTTCTTTACGTAACCATATAGGTGCAAGGACTTCCAGATTTTCGCCGTTCCGAAGCAACTCTTGTTGAAAATCAAAAGTCGGACGAAGACAGTAAGTGAAAATACTGTACTCTTCATTGCGTTCCGTTTCCTCTTGTGACTCATGAAGTTTCAAATCACGCAAATAGTTAGCCTGTCCGGCGTAAACCTTTAATTTTACATATTCTTTTTTGATATGCTCATCTGTTATAATACCATAGCAATCGTCAAAAAAATCTTCTGCTGACCAATCTTTTGGCATTTCGAATGTTTCTTCTTTCTTTTGTAAAAAAGTAATCCGATCAAGACCGTAGATTCTCGGACCATGTTTATAATAACTGGCAGAGGTACTGCGTGCCACTAAATACCATCGCTGACGGAATAATTTGACGCAAAAGGGTTCAACATCAAAATTATGTTCTTCATCTTTCCAATAACTATGGTAAGTTATATTTAAAATCCGATTGGATTTCATTGCTTCAATAATACTCTGAAGCTTTTCTTGTCCAGAAGGAACATATTCCAATAAGATACGGTCTTTTATACTTTGACTTTCGGCTAATGCATTGCTCACACAAAAGGTATTATAAAGCCATGAACGCAGACCGTTCTTATTTATATCCTCCTTATTCATGATATAATAACGATACTTACCTTTACCTTCATTCTCAATAAAAAGTCCGAACATATCCTGAATAGCATACTTCCAGTTATTGAACGTGCGTTTAGGGATTTCCACTCCCTCACTTATCTCACTATCGAGCCAACGACGATTAAGCTCCTTAAAGGAAATTTTGTTTGCCTTATAAATGGTATCTATAATCCAAACATATTTACTCATTAAACTCTGTGCCATATTATTCTTAATTTAACTGCACCAAAGTTACTTTAAACCTATGCCAAATCATAGCATAGGTTTGTCTTTTTTAAAAAGTTTCCGCGAAAATCTAATAAGAATTTATATTTAGATTTGTGAAAGTTGAATAACGTCAATTTGTCAAAATGACATTTCAACCGTCCGATACGCGCGAATTTGCAACCAATGACACAGGCCTGCATAAATTCGCGCGTATCGGACGGCTTTTTTAGACACAATCCGTTTATTTTGAACAGAATAGACCTGATTTCTCGGGTTGGTAAAAAGACTCAGATAATTTTTAAATGTTAAATAAGGGCTGAATCCGAACGAAAAAACGGGCCGGACAAAATGAGATGCCCACCACATATAAACGAGATGCCGATGAAGTTTTACGTTCATCGGCATCTCATTGATTTATTTCACCACAAAATTTGCCATTTACAATGGAATATTTATGCACGTCATGAGGATTTTCGAGCCAATTCTACATAAATATTCGGAATAATAATGCAAGAAAACGGCTAAAAGCATCATTTCTCTAATTTTGTTTGAAAGCAAAAACATCATTTTACTTTCAAAAAGCAACAACACCTCTTGTTTATCTGGCAAAAAGACAAAATCAGAGTGTAATCGCCCTGGTCGAACGGATATCGGCCGAAGAGGCTCCGGCATGAATCTCGAAACGGCCTTTTTCAAACACCCACCGATGCTTTTTCTCGCTGAAATACTGGAAGTCCTCTTTGTCGAAACGCACCGTGACGGTCTTGGTTTCACCTGGTTCGAGCCAGACTTTTCCAAATCCTTTCAACTCTTTCAACGGACGTGGTTCGTCCGACTTGGGATCGGAGATATAGAACTGTACGATTTCCGCACCGGCACGTTTTCCGGTATTCGTTACCGAAATACGGGCTTCGACTTCTGCCGCCCGTTTGTCGGCGACATCGACTTCCAGATCACCATAGGCAAATGTGGTATAAGAAAGCCCGTAACCGAACGGGAAGAGTGGTTTCACACCCTGATGTTCGTATCCGCGGTAGCCCATAAAAATCCCTTCACGATAATAGATTTTACGCTCACTGCGGGTTTCATCGTAATTTCCGGCCGACGGACTGTCTGCCCAACGGCGTTCGATAGTAAACGGCAGTTTGGCCGACGGATTGACCCGTCCGGAAAGGATATGTCCCAAAGCATGGCCGCCTTCCTGACCCGGATAGAAGGCATGCAAGACAGCCGGAACCCGGTCGATCCACTGCGTCATGTTCACGCCACCACCGGCATGAAGTACCACCACCAGATTCGGATTTACCTGCAAGAGTTCGCTGATCAGACGGTCTTGTCCGTAAGGCAGGTCGAAAGGCCGGTCGCGTCCTTCGAGTTCGATACTGCCGTCCAGTCCGGCGCAGAACACCACGACATCGGCAGCAGCGGCCAGACGTTTCGGTTCGGAAAAATCCAAGTCGCTATCGTAGCAGTAACCCATCCGGATTTCTGCCGGTGCGGCCCGTCTGTTCCGGAATTCCAGACGTACGGACAGGGCTTCGCCACGGGTAGCGGCCAAAGCCGCCTGACCAAAGGTGAACGACTGGGAATCGGAAGCATCCAGCACCAGGCGTCCGTCCAGATACAGGCGATAGGCACCCTGGGCATCGACAAAGAAACGCAGACTGTCGGTGTGCTGCACATCGACAAAACCTTCCCAAACGGCCTCGTAATCGTCGCCCAGCCGGCTTTCGTTGTGCGGACTGCCCCACCATTCAAAATTCACCTGTCCGTCAATCCGCTGCAGAACGGCCGCTTCGCCGCTTTCCTGATTACTGCCCGTGGCCGACCGGCTATCCTCTGTCGCCCGACCGGCCGCTTTGGCCTGCTCGGCCATCAGACGGTCGGAAACAGCATGCTGCTTTTGGTTGCCAATCCGGCTATAGCGGGCCTCCAGTCCCGGACGGCCGTCCTTCGTACGGAAACGGCT
>CALUIV010000016.1 GCA_944320775.1 uncultured Paraprevotella sp.
TGACTAGTGGGACTCGAACCCACGACATTCAGAACCACAATCTGACGCTCTAACCAACTGAACTATAGTCACCATTTTAAATGATGCTTATAGACTTTAAATAACATAACCCTAACTAGGGGGTGACTAGTGGGACTCGAACCCACGACATTCAGAACCACAATCTGACGCTCTAACCAACTGAACTATAGTCACCGTGTTGATTTATTCAATCACTTGTTATTTCGTTCCTTAAAGCGAGTGCAAAGGTATGAGTTTTATTCTATATTTCCAAATATTTGGAGACTTTTTTCTTAAAAATATGAATATTGTTTGTTTTTGGCCGTTTTATGGGTTTTTCAGGAGTTGTATAAAGAGAAAACGGATTATCCATAAATCTCTTTTTTACCTGCAGAAAGTGTGTTTTGCATCAGCATACAAATAGTCATAGGACCTACACCACCAGGGACAGGCGTAATGTAGCTGCATTTAGGAGCTACTTCATCATATTTAACGTCACCATTTAAACGGTATCCGGACTTTTTGCTTGCGTCTGTAACTCTTGTCGTGCCGACATCTATAATTACGGCTCCTTCTTTGACCATGTCGGCCGTAACAAAATTCGGTTGTCCAATGGCAGCGATAATGATATCAGCTGTGCGGCATTCATCTTTTAATGTTTTGCTGTGGCTGTGGCAAACCGTAACGGTTGCATCACCATATTGTTTCTGCATCATCAGCTGCGCCATAGGTTTTCCTACGATGTTACTTCTTCCTAGGATAACACATTTTTTGCCACTGGTTTCAATATGATAACGGCGAAGCAGTTCCAAAATCCCTTTAGGAGTTGCTGGAATATAGCAGGGGAGACCAATTGCCATACGTCCGACATTAATCGGATGAAAACCGTCGACATCTTTTCGATAATCTATTGCTTCTATGACTTTTTGTTCCGAAATATGTTGGGGTAAGGGGAGTTGGACGATAAAGCCGTCTACATCCTTGTCTTCATTAAGCTCATGGACTTTTTTCAACAGAGTCTCCTCTGTTATATTTTCTTCAAAGCGAATCAGAGACGATGTAAAGCCACATGCTTCACAAGCTAAAACTTTGTTTTTTACATAGGTTTCACTGCCACCGTCATGGCCTACCAGTATTGCTGCTAAATGTGGGCGTTTGCCACCCTGTGCTACTATTCGCTCCACTTCTTCAGCTATTTCTTTTTTTATCAGTGCAGCAGTAGCTTTACCGTCAATGATTTGCATAATTACCTCCTGTTTAATTAATGATTATATTTTATTTGATTTTGGGCATACCCGGAAGTTTGGGCATACGTCCCATCATTTTACCCATGTTGCTGCTGGTCACCATTTTCATCATTTTTCTTGTCTGATCAAATTGTTTGATCAATCGGTTAACCTCCTGCAGGCTGGTTCCTGATCCTTTGGCTATACGCTGACGTCTGCTGCCATTGAGTATTTCCGGATTTGTCCGTTCTCTAGGTGTCATACTTTGAATGATTGCTTCAATGCCTTTAAAGGCGTTGTCGTCGATATCAATATCTTTAATGGCTTTTCCTACTCCAGGAATCATGCTGGCAAGATCTTTCAGGTTACCCATTTTTTTGATCTGCTGGATTTGATTCATGAAGTCGTTAAAGTCAAATTGGTTTTTGGCGATTTTCTTTTGCAGTCGTTTGGCTTCTTCTTCGTCATATTGTTCTTGGGCGCGTTCAACAAGTGATACGATATCTCCCATACCCAAAATACGGTCGGCCATACGTGATGGATGGAACGGGTCAATGGCTTCCATCTTTTCTCCCGTACCCACGAATTTAATCGGTTTGTTAACGACAGTACGGATAGAAAGTGCTGCACCACCTCGTGTATCGCCGTCCAGTTTGGTCAATACGACACCGTCAAAATCCAGTCTTTCATTGAATTCTTTGGCTGTATTGACAGCGTCCTGTCCGGTCATCGCATCAACAACAAAAAGCGTCTCGTCTGGGGTAATTGCATTTTTTATTGCGGCAATTTCCTGCATCATTTCTTCGTCTACGGCCAGACGACCTGCTGTATCAACGATGACCGTATCGTAACCTTTAGCTTTGGCTTCCTGAATAGCGTGTAGAGCTATTTGTACAGGATCTTTGCTTTCTGGCTCGCTGTATACAGGAATTCCCATTTGTTCTCCTAATACTTTTAATTGTTCAACAGCGGCAGGACGATATACGTCGCATGCTGCCATTAAAGGCTTTTTGTTCTTTTTGTTTTTGAGCATTAAAGCCAGCTTTCCTGAAAAGGTCGTTTTTCCGGCACCGTTTAAACCAGCCATTAATATTACTGCCGGATGACCTTTGAGATTCATGTCAACCGTTTCACTTCCCATCAGTTTGGTTAATTCGTCATGGACGATTTTCACCATTAACTGGCTTGGCTTTACGGCTGTAAGTACATTTTGTCCTAAGGCCTTTTCTTTTACTGTGTCGGTAAATGTTTTGGCTACCTTGTAGTTTACATCTGCATCGAGCAATGCACGGCGCACGTCCTTTAGTGTTTCGGCAACATTGATTTCAGTGATTTTACCTTCCCCTTTTAAAATTTTAAAAGACCGTTCCAGTCTTTCGCTAAGATTGTCAAACATATCTATTAATTATTGTTTTGTCAATGAATTGCAAAGATACGAAAAAAAACAGTTTGTCAGTTGTTGTCTCCAAAGAAATTGCTGTGTTTGTGTGCAATCGGCCCTACGGTGAACGACGGATTTGTATTCTTCGGATAGATTCGTACAGATTCACCTTTGCGAATAGGTATATTATAAATGCGATCTGCAATTCTCGTTATCTTGATTTTTCTTGCTGTTTCAAAATGTGGATTGTCAAAATCAATTTCTACCGTACACAATTCTCCCAAATCATTGGTGATTTCGATAAATTTGGTTTCCCCATTGAATCGTTCTGCACTGACTAAAAAGGCTCCTTCGGTCCGAAGATGATAAAATTTGACGTTTTTCCATTTGTCGGGAAGTGCAGGGAAAATACGGATTTTACCTCCCCAGCTTTGTATTAGCATGTCTAAAATACATTGAGTACCGGCAATAGGAGAAACGATAGAATTTTCTTCTTTGCAATACAGCGTATTTTTCGTCAGACGATAGTCGGTCAGTAATTTCAAATATCTTAAAGCTTGATTTCCTTTCCTGATGGCTGAAAAAGCTGAGGATGCTCCGGCATAAGAGTATCCCTGCAGTTCATTTCCTTGCTTCAACCAGGTGTTTAAGGAATTTTCAATGAGGCGTTCGTTTTCTTGATTCTCAATATTTATCAGATACAGCGGATAAATGGAAATAAGATGCGCATACGAACTTATTGATGTTCTTAAGGGAGTGTTTCTACCAATGAGGATTCCATTTTTATCTGTTGAGATCGGTGCCAGATTTTTGAGGATATGTCGCCATTCTGCTACTTGAGCATCGTTGATTTGCAGTCGGTTGGAAATGGAAATTAATGTTTGGCAGCCCCATTTTAGAAGGGCAAGATCGTAGTTGTAGTCTGATACATAGCCATAATCTGCCAAAAATACTGCAGGCAGATGATAAGTGCCTTCTTGATCTTTAATGATATTTTGTAAGTATTTGTTTATTGTTTGTTTCAATATGGGGTATAATGATTCTAATGTCTGGTTGTCCATTTTGTACCGGTAGTGAATCCATATGTTATAGCAAATCCATACCAGGTCGCTTGTTTCCCACACGGAATTCCTTTTTTTCGTAGCATATGAATAGTCCATCGTGTTCTTGCGAAACAGATTTTCAAGGAAAACTCGTTTGGTCCTTAATCGCGCCATATTGTCTGTTCCCTGATTTTCCGATATATATATATCTTCCAGCGAGCTTGCCAGATCAACATGGTTGGATCCGTTCAAAGCCCAATAAGGAAGGAGTACACGGGGGGGCCATACCGCTTTGGATGCAAATTCTTTTTGCCATAAACCGGATATGTTTATCATGGGACTGTTTGGACGTGCGAGTGTTCCAAGTTTATACATTTGCAGCCAATAATAATTTTCTAATTTTGCGTCGGGGATAGCAATGAAGCTCGCCGTGTAGAAATCATGCCACCAGTTTCTATGGGCAGCTTTTACTCTGTTATACCCTTTACGTAATTGGTTCCGGAACACGTTTTTTCCTAATTCCGTGGCAACAGTGTCTTTATACGAATGATTTAACGTAATGTAGAGCGTACGGTGATTGCTTTTCTTCTGGTCATACCACAGAATAGTAGTTTTATTCTTTTGGGCAGCCGTAAGGATACATTTACCTCCTTCAGGAGCCAAATATGTAGAAAGACTAAATTTTTTACCCTTGTTACTGGTCGGAATCCATGTCCATTTGAAACTGTCTTCTTTGCCTGTTGTCGTTGTTCGGTTAATCATAACCATTTCATCGGCATGAACAAACGAAGTCAGATTAATTGTCCCTGTCGAGGTGATGATTTTCGTTTCAGTCTCAGCGTTCCACAGACTGAGTCTCATTGATCCCGAGATGATTTTGCCGTTCGGTTCCAGACGAAAATAGCCGGGCGAGAACAAATCTTTGTCTGTTAGCTCCAGCGAGTTCATGTTTGTCGTTCCAATATGCAAAATAAGTGCATTTGAGTCAGGATCTTTGAATAATAATAAACCAATGTTTCCATTTCCCATATAAGCTCCTTCATGCCAGTCAGTCGGGAGATTCTTCCATATCAGGTCGTACTGTTTCAGATGATTTTGCCAGTTTATGGCAAGAACAGCTTTTTCTTTTTCTACCATCATCTGTGCTGCCACAGGTAGTTGGTAAAGCATGTTGACCAGAATAAAAAACAGCAAGAAAAGTTGTTTTCTCATGAGGAATGTACTTTATAGGATTGTATTTTTAATTCTACAAAAATAAGCAAAAAGGAACTGACTGCAAAAAATATGATTCAATTATAAGTTAATCAAAAGATTCGTGTTGTTTTGTACGTTTAATTCTATTAAAGTTTGACAATAGGTTTTTAAAAAAAGTTTTTTCGAATGTATTTTTCAAATGGATGTTCTATATTTGAATTCACTAACTCAAAAAATATGAAAAAAACACATTTCTTTTCAGCTTTATTCGTTGTCGCGTTGATGTCGTCCTGTACGAGTCAGCTAAACGATTTGCAATTAAAAACTAGTGGTGATAAACTCGAAGTGGGAGCCTCCGAGAACAGTAATCTTTTCCCCGTAGAGGATGATGCCGTACGCCTCAGTGGAACCAAGTCAGAACAAATGTTAGCTTTATTGAGAAAGGTGGATCCCAAAAATTCACTTTCGTTGTATCGTACGCAAATTACGGAAGAACAATTTCAGGAGATCAAGAAGTTTACGGAAGACAATATAGTCATGGGAATCACTTCGGAAAAAGACAAGCATGATGCTATTTTCAGATGGATTACTCAGAATATTACATATAAACACAGCAATAATGACCCTTATGAGGTTTTCAAAAACAGAACCGCTATTTGTCAGGGATATGCCAATCTGTTAAAGGTTATGGCCATTTCCCAAGGAATTCCGGTAGTCAGCGTCAACGGCATGCTGGTTCCTTTTGGGGGGCACGCATGGACATATGTTTATGCTGATGGTGTTTGGTATATGAGTGATCCTACCAATGGTAAAATTAGTCTTGCTGAAAACCTGTCTGATTATGTTGCATATGAGCCTTCTTGGGCCGAGCTTGCTCTTTTTGAGAATGATGAATTTCAGTTTGAATATAATGACGCCCATTTAAACGTGACTCAAGTCAAATCTACAGATCTCAAGGTGACTGTTCCCTATAGTGCCGGTGGTTTTGTGGTTACTTCCTTCAGTCCGATTTCGGCTTTATCTGATAATATTAAAGAAATATATATCGGAAAGAATATCGAGACTTTGGGGGAGAATGGAGTGGTTGGATTGAAGGATTATGGAAAGTTAGTAGAAGTGGTCCATATCGATCCCGAGAACCCATATCTCGAAAGTTATGAGGGTATTGTTTATAAAAAACAGGGAGATACGACTACACCATATTATATTCCGGCACATTTAAACCGTATTGTCTTGAAACCGAAACTGATGTATGGGAAGGGGGTTGTTGTAGGTCATGAATATGTCGAAGAAATTGTCTTCCCCGAGGGTGTCGAATATATTGGTGATTATGCAATAGAGAAATGTCCGAGACTGAAGCGTGTCTATGTACCGGAAAATGCAGAATTGTCACGCAGAGCGCTCTACAATATGTATCAAAGCATAGAGGTGATTTATGGTGACGGAGGAGGAACCGGAGTTCCGGTTGTAACTGTCGATTAAGAGATTATTCGCATATGTCAGCATTTCGTTTGAAGGTTTTTCGTTCTGTGGCGCACCATTTGAACTTCACTAAGGCTGCAGAAGAACTGTATGTGTCGCAACCTGCAATAACCCGGCACATCAAAGAGCTGGAATCGGAATATGGCTTGCGACTTTTTGAACGGACTAACGGGCACTTACTGCTTACTGAGGCAGGTAAGTGCCTTTTAGTTCATGTTGAACGGATTTTAGAGGCCCATGAAATTCTGGATTATGAAATGAGAAAAATGAGCGGGTCTGCAGGAGGAGCTTTGCGTATTGGGGCAAGTACGACGATAGCTCAATATGTTATCCCTGCAGCGCTTGCAGCGTTCTCTCAATTGCATCACGGGATGGAATTGTCTTTGCGTAGCGAGAATACGGAAGAAGTAGAAATGGCTTTGCTGGCTCAGGAAATTGATGTCGGTCTGGTCGAAGGGAGTAGCAGGCATCGAGTGCTGCATTATACTCCTTTTCTTAAGGATGAACTGGTCGCGATTGTCCGGGCACAGAGTTCTTTAGCGGCACGGGATGAGTTGCAATTATCCGATTTAATCCGGATGCCTTTAGTCTTGCGCGAACAAGGTTCGGGCACCTTGGATGTCTTTATCGATGCTTTGCGGAAAAAAGGAGTGCGGACAGTAGATTTGAATGCTAAAATCCATTTAGGTTGTACGGAAAGCATCAAACGTTTCCTTATTCACACGGATATGGTCGGAATCGTTTCCATCAGGGCTGTTCGTGATGAATTGAGTAAGGGGATATTTAAGATTCTTGACATTCCGGAATTGCCTTTATATCGTGAACTTTCTGTTGTCCAGCGTCAAGGTCAGGAAGAAGGTCTTGCAGCAGATTTTGTTCGGTTTATATTTAAACATCAGTCGGATTTATTGTGATCTTTATAACAAAATGTTATTATCGATAATTTTTTTTGTTATATATATGTGCGCGATTTGTTTTATCTTTGCTGCTGTAAAAACACATTAAAACGATACAGCTATGTTCAAAGAAAACAGAAGTGATGTGCTCCATGGAATTCTCCTTATTGTCTTATTCTCTTTTTCTGCGTTTTATATTGCGGAATTTGATTTTGTGAAACGTTTGTCGTTCAGCCCTTTGATTGTCGGAATCATTTTAGGCATGCTTTATGCCAATAGTTTGAGAAACAAACTTCCCCAGACATGGGTTCCGGGAATCAAGTTCTGTACCAAGGAAATCCTTCGTGCCGGCATTGTCCTCTATGGGTTTAAGTTAACGTTCCAACAGGTTATGGAAATAGGATTACCTGCGATTATTGCAGATGTGTTAATTATTGCCGGCACATTGTTTATAGGGTTACTCGTAGGAAAAATCCTCAGGATCGATCGAGAAACAGCCCTGATGACCTCAACAGGTAGTGCCATTTGTGGGGCAGCTGCTGTCTTGGGAGCAGAACCTGTTGTCAAATGTGCCCCGCATAAAACAGCTGTAGCAGTTTCTACCGTTGTTATTTTTGGTACAATTTCCATGTTTCTTTATCCGGTCTTGTATCGCTCTGGCATTTTGGATTTGAACGATCAGGCAATGGCTATTTACACCGGATCCACCTTGCATGAAGTAGCGCATGTTGTTGGTGCCGGCAACGCTATGGATGCGGCGGGAGGTCATGTCGCAGATGCAGCTACAATTACGAAAATGATTCGTGTCATGATGCTGGCTCCGGTTCTTGTAATTATGAGTTTGTGTCTGGCTCGTGTGAAAAAAGGCGGAAAAGGTGGTTCTGCTGAAAAAAGCAAAATAACGATTCCTTGGTTTGCTTTCGGCTTTTTGGCCATTATTGGAGTAAACTCTGTATTACAGGCCGCGTCGTTTATTCCGGAAAGTGTGTTGGAGCCTACTATCGGATTCATTAATAATCTGGACACTTTCTTGTTGACCATGGCTATGACAGCTTTGGGAGCTGAAACGAGTTTTGATAAGTTTAAGCAGGCTGGTGCCAAACCTTTTGTCCTGGCAGCTATTATTTATGTCTGGTTGCTTGGAGGCGGATATCTAATTGCAAAATATTTGATTTGATGCGGCCGATTGTAAGATTAGAAATGCACACTCCGGATTGATTCCGGAGTGTTTTTTTTTGAAAAAAGTAAGTGTGATGATGCGTATTTCATAAAAAAAGAATAATTTTGCAACGCCATTCGTAAAAGAATGGCACTGAGTGCTTGGTAACCTCATTAAAAACAAGAACATATGAAAGAAAAAAG
Source organism: uncultured Paraprevotella sp. (assembly GCA_944320775.1). Lineage (GTDB taxonomy): Bacteria > Bacteroidota > Bacteroidia > Bacteroidales > Bacteroidaceae > Paraprevotella. The sequence goes on from CALUIV010000016.1 coordinate 8,585, forward strand.
TGTAAGTGTATCCTTTATGTTGCTTGGGATACTGTTTTGTGTTTGTCTGATTTCGGCAAACTTGTTAGCAACAAAGCAGATTATGTATGGACCGCTGAATATTACAGCCGGTATTTTAGTTTTTCCAATTTCTTACATCATCAATGATTGTATTGCAGAAGTCTGGGGATTTAAAAAAGCGCGACTGATTATTTGGACAGGTTTTGTGATGAATTTTATTTTTGTGCTGTTTGGTGCTTTGGCCGACTGGATACCCGGTGCGCCATATTGGAATAACGATGAAGGTTTTCATAACCTTTTTGGTTTGGCGCCTCGGGTTGCATTTGCTTCATTCCTTGCCTTTCTTTGCGGCTCATTTCTGAATGCATATATTATGAGCGTCATGAAAATGGCTTCAGGGGGTAAACATTTTTCCTTGCGTGCAATTATGTCGACACTGGCGGGTGAATTCGCTGATTCTGTGATATTCTTTCCTTTAGCTTTAGGAGGAATAGTTCCGTTGAAGAATTTGTTGTTGATGATGTTCTGGCAGATTACTCTGAAAACATTATATGAAATTGTGATTCTTCCGGTAACAATACGTGTCGTAAATTACGTAAAACGTACGGAACAGGTTGATGTCTATGACAAACAGATTTCGTATAACATCTTAAAAGTAGGAGATTTGTAAGATGAATAGAGATAAAGCTTTGGTTGTTTTCAGCGGTGGACAAGATTCGACGACTTGTTTGTTTTGGGCGAAAAAACATTTCAAGAAAGTTGTAGCCTTGAGTTTTGTCTATGGGCAGAAACATGTTAAGGAAGTTGATTTGGCCCGAGAAATTGCTGCAGAGGCGGGTGTTGAATGGAAGTCTATGGACGTATCTTTTATAGCAAGTCTTGGAAAGAATTCTTTAACGGATACGACAATTGAAATGGATGAGCAGAGACCGGAAGGCGGTTTTCCAAATACTTTTGTTCCGGGCAGAAATCTTTTTTTCCTGAGTATTGCAGCTGTTTTTGCCCGTGAGAATGGCATCTTTGACTTGGTTACCGGGGTTTCTCAGACTGATTTTAGTGGTTATCCTGATTGTCGGGATAACTTTATTAAAAGTTTGAATGTTACTTTGAATCTCGCTTTGGATGAACAGTTCGTCATTCATACACCGTTGATGTGGATTGATAAATGTCAGACTTGGGCACTGGCTGATGAATTAGGAGTTTTGGATCTGATTCGGGAAAAAACACTGACTTGTTATCACGGTATTGTAGGAGATGGTTGTGGTCATTGTCCGGCTTGTAAATTGAGACGGGAAGGTTTGCATGCTTATCTTCAGATAAAACAAGAGAAAGAAAAATAATAGGTTATAAACATAGGAAAATGAATAGTGAAAGAGCAAACGAAGGTTTGAATGCCTTGGGTAAGAAAACTGTATATTATCAGGATTATGCACCGGAAGTACTCGAAACGTTCGAGAACAAACATCCGGAGAACGACTATTGGGTTCGTTTTAATTGTCCTGAATTTACGAGTCTGTGTCCGATTACGGGACAACCGGATTTTGCTGAGATCCGGATCAGTTATCTGCCAGATCAGAAGATGGTCGAAAGCAAGAGTCTGAAATTATATTTGTTTAGTTTTAGAAATCATGGTGACTTTCATGAAGATTGTGTCAACAAGATTATGAAAGATCTGATCCGGTTAATGGATCCTAAATATATTGAAGTGACAGGGATCTTTACACCGCGTGGCGGTATCTCGATTTATCCCTATACAAATTATGGACGGAAGGGGACTAAATATGAACAGATGGCTGAATACCGGTTGTTAAATCATGATTTAAACCGATAAGTTCAACCATCATTAAGTTAATTCTAATCCGAATGCTTCTTTTAATTTAAGAAGGTTCGGATTTTTTTTGGCCATCGCAACAAACAGTTCCGGTTTACTGTAAATACGTGTTTTTTCATTATTTTCGGCAACTCGTACTTCCATAGTGATTTTGCGGTTGTGCAATTGTTTCCGCATATGGCTTTGGATCCGTGGAGCTATTTGTTGCATGTATGCTTTTACCTGGTCGTTGTCAACAACCACTTCGAAGGTTTCATCATGCAATAATCTGGGTTGGATGATTTTCATACGTTTTGCCATTGCCGTTTCTTCCTGTGGCAAAAGATTGGCAAATTCATGCCAGTAGAAACAGATGTCTTTTTCAGTAACCAAATAATCCTCATCATCGAAATCTGTTCTTTTTTCAAAGGCTGTATTCTTATCGGAAGTTGTCTGACCAATTGTGTTTTTAGTTGCCATGCTTTGCTCTGGCTCCGTGAAGGATCTTTTTATGCTTGGTCCGAATGTTCCTTTTTTGATGGTTGGAATTTTTGTTATTTCTGTTTCTTGACTTGGCAACGGATTTCTAAGTTTGGTTGTAGCATCGGCAGGTTGGTGAGCATATGCCTGTTGTTTGTTTTCCGTTGGTACAGACGTATTTGTATTTTGTTGTGTTGGATGTTTGTCACTTTGATTTTGGGTGACACGTTGTGTAACAGCCGGTGACTGAGTTCCGGCTGTTTGAAATATCGGTTTTAATGTCAGCTCAGGGCTACGCCCCGAACTGACATCATCATCTTCAGTGAGTTGGGCTAACTGAATGAGTGTGATTTCTACCAAAAGACGTCTGTTTTTACTGATTCTGTAGTTTAAATCACAGTCATTACATAATTTTATAGCTTTATAGAGGAATTTTTCATTACATTTTTTAGCCTGTTCCTGATAACGGTTACGCACATTACCGTTTACTTCTAATAATGAAAGGGTTGACGGGTCTTTGCAAATCATTAAATCGCGAAAGTGTGAGGCTAGTCCGGCAATAAAATGGCTTCCTTCAAATCCATGTTCAAGAATTTCGTTAAAAAGCAACATGCACGGAGCGACTTCATTTTTCAGAAAGTGGTCCGTTAGTTTGAAATAATATTCATAATCCAGTACATTCAGGTTTTCAATAGTTTTTTCATACGTAATGTTTCCCTGAGTGTAACTGGCTACCTGGTCGAATATGGACAAAGCGTCCCGCATGCCTCCGTCTGCTTTTTGGGCTATGATATTCAAGGCTTCTGTTTCATATCGGATTCCTTCCTTTTCTGCTACAGATTTCAGATGTTCTACTGTATTTTGAGGGGACATCCGGTTGAAATCATATATTTGGCACCGACTTAGGATGGTCGGAAGAAGTTTATGTTTTTCTGTCGTAGCCAGTATAAAGATGACATGGGCAGGCGGTTCCTCCAAGGTTTTTAAGAAAGCGTTGAAAGCAGCTGTAGAAAGCATATGTACTTCATCAATGATAAATACTTTATACTTTCCTACTTGAGGAGGAATATGTACTTGTTCGATTAATTGTCGGATATCGTCTACCGAATTGTTCGATGCTGCATCCAGTTCGTGAATGTTCAGAGACCGTTGTTCGTTGAAGGCCATGCATGATTCACACTGGTTGCAAGCTTCATGATTGGGAAGCGGATGCAGACAATTGATTGTTTTTGCAAAAATTCGGGCACAAGTGGTTTTACCGACTCCCCGGGGGCCGCAAAATAAGTATGCGTGCGCCAGTTTTCCAGACGCAATGGCATTTTTCAGGGTTGTCGTGAGTGCGTTTTGGCCAACTACCGCGTCAAAAGACGTCGGACGATATTTTCTGGCCGAAACAATATATTCTTCCATTTTTGTAAACTTAATCTAGAGTTTGTGTGATTTTGTTTTACGTTGTTCTGCAAAGTTAGAAAAAAATGGCGATTTATTCTACGTTCGTTCATTTATTGCCGTAAATTTTTCGTTTTCGCCAAATATCCGTATCTTTGCTCAGTAATATATTTGATAGAAGATGAGCAGCAAAATAAGTCGGATATGGAACTGGATTCGTCGTTATAAATATTTATTTGTGACGGGTATTTTTATTTTGGTTATCGGGCTGTTTGATGAGAATAGTTTCTGGAACCGTTACGATACCAAAAAGCAGATCAGCGAAATCAGACAGGAAATCAGGTATTATACAGAAATGTATGAACACGATACCGAGCGTTTGATGGATTTGAACCGGAATCCTGAAACGATCACCCGGATTGCCCGGGAACGTTACCTGATGAAGAAGGAGAATGAAGATGTTTTTGTTTTTATGAAAGATGAAAATGAGGAAGCTGAATAAACTGCAGAATTTTGTTTTTGTAACCGGTGCTTTATTACTTTTATTTGGTGCTGCAACTTTCCCTGTTTTTGGAAAAGTTTCCTTTTATATTTATACGGTTGGTGCCTTCTGTTTTGGTGCTATGCAGTTGTATGCGGGGTATGATGGGCCGAATTGGATTATTCGCAGGTTACGGCGACAACAGATTTTGGGTGCATTGTGTCTGATGCTTGCTTCTGTAGCAATGGCGATGAATGCTTTTCATTTTGGGTTTGCACAACGGAATGAATGGTTAGTCTTTCTGACTATAGGTTGTGTTTTCGAAGTGTATACGGCATTCCGGATTCCGTCTGAGCTGGAGAAAGATAAGAAGGGGTAATTCTTCTGTTGTACTTTATTTATGTTTTACAAGTTTATTTGTTACAATAAATTTTTGTGCAACCCTGATTCGCAGTATCTTTGTATCTGAAAACTAATGATGGTTATATTCATGAACAAGTTCTTTTATTCATTGTTTGCGGTTATAGTTTTGGTCGCATCTTCATGTACGAAACAATATCAGATTCAAGGTAATTCTACGGTTAAGGATCTTGATGGTCGCATGTTGTTTTTGAAGGTAGTCAAGGATGGAGCTCTGGTCAGCATAGATTCTTGCGAGGTGGTGCATGGGAAATTTAAGTTCTCGGGTAAACTTGATTCGGTCATGATGGCCAATCTGTTCATGGATGAAACGAGTGTCATGCCGCTGGTTGTGGAGTCGGGCAAGATTTCCATACAGATAGACCAGGCTGCACAGAGTGTCAGCGGAGGTCATTTAAATGAATGTCTTTATGATTTTATTCATCAGAAAAGTCTTTATGATAATCTGTTGGCTGAATTGCCCCACCGGGAAAGCCAAATGATTATGGACGGACTGGATCATGATGTGATTTTGGCTGAATTGAACCGTGAGGCTGAGGCTTTAAGTAAATCTTCGGATTCTCTTGTTGTAGATTTTATTTCCCGCAATTTTGATAATGTTCTCGGTCCAGGAGTGTTTATGATTCTGACCAGTGCTTTTCCGTATCCTATCATCACACCGCAGATCGACAGTTTGATGGAGATGGCATCGGATTATTTCAAAAATGATGCATATGTATCCGAATATATGAATGTGGCGCGTGAGAATATGGAAATGATGTTAAGCAAACAAAAGCAATAATACTCGCCTCTGTATCAGTAGATATGCTGATACTGACCGGAAAAAATAGATAATAAAATGAGATGGGCAACTGATTGAAATCAGTTGCCCATCTCATTTTATGGAGTTGCCCATCTCGGAATCTTCTTTATAGACATTTAGACTAATGCCAAAAGTTTGTCACTGTCTAATGGGATCAAGTTGTTTTCTTGTATTACTTGATTAGTCTTTTCGGCGTTGTCTGTACGGAAGATCAGAATACCTTTACCTGAAAGCATAAAAGAATATAAATAGGAGATACCAATTCCTGCATTACTGATTAAACGTATAGCATCAGCTGCACGGCCGGGAACATTGTCCAATGTTATCGCAAAAACTTCTGATACATTTGCCGAAATTCCGGCCGTTTTCAGAACTTCAAGAGCACGTTGAGGTTCGGTGCAGATAATCCGGTAGATACCATATTCTACCGTGTCAGATATTGTAGAAGCCACTAATTGAATTTTTGCTTCTTTGAATAATTCGAGTACGTGGAGTAAGGTCCCCGATTTGTTTTCTACAAAAATGGAGAGTTGTTGTACAGTAGTCATTGTCTTTGGTTTTTTAAATTAAGGTTTTCCGCAAATCTTTTACGCGTACAGCCTTACCTTCTTGTTGAGGCAAGGTGCCTTTCGGTACAAGGCGTACGATAGGTGTGATGAGAATTTCATCTTTAAGCTGACGTACGATTTCTTTTGTCAGGGCTTGCAGATGTGGATAATCGTCGCTGAATTCTTTTAATTCGACTTCGACGGTCATCAGATCGTTGGCTTCCTCGTTCGTCAATGTAATCAGATAATTGTTTCCCAGCTCTGCAAATTGCATGAGAATGGTTTCTATCTGTATTGGGAAGATATTGACACCTTTGAGAATCATCATGTCATCGCTTCTGCCTTTCATACGGTCGAGCCGGATATGATGGCGTCCGCAGGGACATGTTCCCGGAAGTATGCGGGTCAGGTCGCGCGTGCGATAGCGCAGTAAGGGCATTGCTTCCCGGTTGATAGTGGTCAGCACGAGTTCGCCGACTTCGCCTTCCGGAACAGGCTCCAGAGTATCCGGATCGACTATTTCCACAATATAATAGTCCTCCCAAATATGAAGACCGTTTTGTTCCTTACATTCAAAGGCAACACCTGGTCCGCACATTTCGGACATACCGAATGAGTTGTATGCTTTAACGCCTAACATGTTTTCTATACGTTTCCGCTGTTCTTCTGAATGGGGTTCTGCTCCAATAATCAGCGTATGCAGATTGGTATCTCTGCGTGGGTCGATACCCATTTCTACCATGACTTCGTAGAGACGTCCGGCATAGCTGGGGATTGCATGGAGTGCCGTTGTTCCAAAATCGGTAATAAATTTGATTTGTCGTTTGGTATTTCCCGCTGCAGCTGGTACGGTTAGCATGCCCAACCGTTCCGCTCCATATTGAAAACCGAGTCCGCCCGTAAACATTCCATAACCTGAGGAGTTCTGGAATATGTCTCCCGGACGCAGTCCGACCATGTAAAGACAACGGGCTACGGCATTTGCCCATTCGTCAAGATCGCGCTGGGTATGGAGAATTACGGTTGGTGTACCGGTGGTTCCGCTTGATGAATGAAGCCGGACTACTTCTTCCATTGGTACTGCTGCCAAACCGAAAGGGTAATTGTCGCGCAGATCCTGTTTCGTGGTGAAAGGAATCTTTCTCAGGTCGTCCAGATTTTTGATTTCTTCCGGACGGATATGGCTTTCCTCAAAACGTTTTCTGTAAAAAGGTGAGTTCATGCACTGTTTTATCGTTGCACGTAAACGCTCAGTCTGTAGTACTTCAAGTTCAGATCGTGTCAGTGTTTCAAATTCAGGATGTAAATACATGGTACGATTAAAAGTTTAATTGTTATTATATTATGCGAAGATATAAAAATTGGTTATAATATGCTCTCTTTTCGAAGAATTATTTTTCAATTTGCTTGTAATCTGATTCTGAAAGATTGCATTTTTACACTGCACTCCTAAAATAAAGAAGCACGAACACACCGTCGTAACCGTGTATCCGTGCTTTAAAAAGAGATAAAATCTCTTTGACGAAAAGTAGAACAGTTTATTTTATTCCTCCGCCCAGGGCTTGATATAATTCAATAGTTCCTTGAATTCCAGCAAATTGTGTGCTCACAAGGTTCAATTGTGCAGAAAGCAAGGTCTGTTGAGCTGTCAAGACCTGTAAATAATTGGTTTGACTGTTTTGCATCAACAGTTCAGTACTTTTTACTGCACGTTCCAGTGAAACGATCTGTTGTTTGTTCAGTTGCTCTTTTTCTGCATTATCCTGGATTTTTGCCATAGCAGTATTTACTTCAGCTCCTGCATCCAGCAGTGTTTGCTGAAAGGCCAGTTTGGCTTCTTCCTGCTGAGCTTTTGATATTTTCAGATTAGCTCTCAATTTACCGTTTTGGAAAATCGGTTGGGTAAGACTACCTAAAGCATTCCAGATCCATTCACCAGGGTTGACAATCATATTACCCAAGTTATTTGTCCATGCGATTGAACCGCTTAGGTTCAATGCAGGATAAAATGCGGAACGGGCTGCATTTGTGGTATAAAATGCTGTAGCCAATGCCAATTCAGCGTTTTTTACGTCCGGACGATTAGCTAAGGTTGCAGCCGGAATTCCAGTTGTGATTTCAGCAGGTGCTTTCCAGTCATAAATACTTCCTCTGTTTATTTTTCCAGGGACATTTCCCAGCAGAGTTGAAAAACTGTTTTCAAGTGTTCTGATTTGGTTTTTCAGATCAACGATTTGAGAACATACGTTGAAATAATTTCCTTCTGCTTGTGAAACGGCGGCGTCATTTGCATCACCGACTTCTTGAAGAGCTTTGTTGATTTCAACATTTCTCTTCCAGTTTTTTGCTGTTTTTTCGCTGATTTCCAACTGGGCATCCAACATAGCCAATGTATAATAATAGTTTGCTATAGAGGCTATAAGTTGGGTTTGCACAGCTTGTTTGTATGCTTTGCTTTGGGCTAATGCAACTTCACTTTTTTTCTTTTCATTACGCAGACTTCCAAAGAGATCTACTTGCCAGGATGCAGAGAGTGGCAGTGTGTAGGTTTTACTTCCAGATTTCCAGTCTACACCCGACAGATTTCCTTGAGGAGCAAAAGCCAGGTTCGGAAGGAAGGATAATTTGGCAGCTAGCAAGGCAGCTTCCGATTCTTCGATGCGTAATTCAGCAGAACGCATATCCGTATTTTGTTCCAATCCTGTTTCAATAAGTGTTTGTAGGGCAGGGTCTGTAAACAAAGAGCGCCAGGGTAGGGCGGCCAGTCCGAGGGAGTCGGAAGTCTCTTCGATTCCTTGTCCATAGAGTCCGTCAGTCTTGATATCTTCCGGACGCTCATAGCTTTTGTAAATGCCGCAACTGCTCATCAGAGCAGCTGCAGTCAGAGTCATGATTATATTTTTCATTGTTTATCGTCGTTATTTGAATTTAAAGAACTGCGTTCCAGCAAACTACGTTCGCGTTCGGCTGCAACCTGTTGGTTTGCCTCTTCGTGCAATGCAGGTCTGATCTTTTCCTGAAGATACTCGAATGTGATAAACAGTACGGGTACCATGAACAACAATGCCAATGTACCGATAAGCATACCACCTACAACACCAGTACCCAGAGAACTGTTTCCGTTAGCACCGGCACCGCTGGCAAACATCAATGGAAGCATACCGAAAATCATGGTCAATACGGTCATCAGGATCGGACGCAGACGTGCCTGGGCTGCGGAGTAGGCAGACTCGATGATGCCCATACCTTGGCGGCGGCGTTCCAATGCATACTCGGTGATCAAGATTGCGGTTTTGGCAAGAAGACCAATCTGCATGATCACACCGGTTTGCAGATAAATGTTATTTTCAAGACCGAACAGACGGGCGAACAGGAAACTACCCATCAAACCGCATGGAACAGCGAGGATAACAGCCATAGGAACCAGGAAGCTCTCATAAAGACAAGACAGAATCAGGAAGATGAACACAATACAGATTGCATAGATGAATACCGTGTTGTTAGAACCTGCATTCTCTGCTTCCTCACGCGACATACCGCCATATTCATATGTGTATCGGCTCGGCAAAACTTGAGCGGCAACTTCGGCAATGGCCTGCTGGGCCTGTCCGGTTGAATATCCGTCTGCAACGTTGATATTACAAGGTATTGCATCGAACAAGTTGAATCGGTTGGCCACTTCCGGTCCCATAGTTTTCTTGATGCTTACAAACTGGCTTACCGGAGCCATGCTTGAACCATTGCGCACATAAATATTGTCCAGTGAGTTTTCATCCAGGCGGTATTTTGGATCGGCCTGCATCATGACGCGGTACACTTTAGAGAACTGGTTGAAGTTTGAGATGTAGGCACCACCGCAGTAACTTCCCAACTCGCTCAGAATCGTAGCAGGTGAAATTCCTGCACGTTTACATTTTGCGGCATCGATTTCCACTGAATATTGCGGGAAGTTGATGTTATAAGAGGTGTAGGCCAGTGATATTTCCGGACGCTGGTTCAATGCTCCGAGGAACTGAACGGCAGTTTGGTAGAAACCGGTTATGTCACCACCAATGCGGTCTTGAAGATTCAAGTCGATAGAGTTACCCATACCATATCCGGGAATCATACCGGGTTGGAAAGCAAATACCTGAGCTTCCTTGACATTTTGAAGCATCATATTGAGTTTTCCGAGAACGGCATTGGAAGACTGGCTTGCTTCTGTTCGTTCTTCCCATGGCTTCAAACGGATGATGAAGGAACCGTACGATGTTCCCTGACCGGCGATGAAACCAAAACCGGAAATCTTTGAATAATGTTCAACTTCTGGAATCTGTTTGACCACGGCTTCTACTTTGGCCATTGTCTTTTCAGTCTGTTCCAATGTGCTACCCGGAGATACGCTCACGTTGACCATGACAGTACCCATATCTTCCTGAGGTACAAGTCCGGTTTTGGTTGTGTTCATGAAATATACCAGCAAAACGATGGCTGCTGCCAGACTGGCCCAAATCATCCAACTGTGATGAATGAAATACATCACTCCTTTTTTATATTTGCCCATCAATGCATTGAAAGAGGCATTGTAGGCGGCACGTACGCGGCCGTTGATACTTTTACTGCTTTTTGTTCCATCGGAAGGACGGAGCCACATGGCGCAAAGTGCAGGACAAAGCGTCAAGGCATTGATACATGAAATACCTACGGATGTTGCCATAGTCACACCAAATTGGGTGTAGAAGATACCGGAAGTACCGCCCATGAATGTTACCGGTACGAACACGGCCATGAACACCAATGTACAGGTAAATACGGCCATGGTTACATCAGAAAGGGCATCTTTTGTGGCCAAGTAAGGAGAGGTGTAGCCGACATCAAATTTAGCCTGTACTGCTTCAACAACGACAATCGCGTCGTCAACAACGGTTCCGATTGCCAACACCAATGCGAACAGGGTCAAAATGTTGATACTGAATCCTGCAATTTGCAGACAGGCAAAAGTTCCGACCAATGAAACGATAATCGAAATAGATGGAATAAGGGTACTCTTGAAGTCCTGCAGGAAGAAATAAACCACCAGGACAACAAGGATGATTGCGATGATCAATGTCTCAACAACTTCGTGGATAGATGCGAACAGGAAATCGTTTGAGCTCATCATCGTCATGAAGTCAGTTCCGGCGGGGAGATCCTTCTTAATGTCGTTCAACAGATTCGTAATTCGTTCGTTTACTTCAGTTGCATTTGAACCTGCTACCTGATAAACCATGAAGGTACAGGATGGGTGTCCGTCCATCGTACCATCGAAGCTATAGGACAATGAACCAAGTTCTACGCGAGCTACATCTTTCAGTCTAAGTACGTTTCCATCTGGAAGAGCCTTGATGACAATGTTCTCGAATTCTTCAACGCTCGTGAAACGTCCCCGATATTTCATGGTGAACTGGAATGTGTTTTGTGAATTCTCACCCAGTGCGCCAACCGGTGCCTCCAAGTTCTGTTCGTTGAGAACAGCTGTGATATCGGACGGATTCAGGCTATACTGTGCCATAACATCCGGTTTTAACCAGATACGCATACTATAGGTATCACCCATAGCCATTACGTCGCCGACACCCTCTACACGTTTGATCTGTGGAACAACGTTAATGTCCAGGTAGTTGGACAGGAATGTCTTGTCGTAACGGTCGTCTGTACTGTATAATGCACCGATCTGCAAGAAGCTTGTCTGACGTTTAGATGTGGTCACACCGATTTTTGTTACTTCGGCTGGCAACAAACCTTGTGCTTTGGAAACACGGTTCTGCACGTTGACCGCTGCCATATCCGGGTCTGTTCCTTGCTTGAAGTAGACTTCAATACTTGCAGAACCTGAGTTTGTAGCAGTGGACTGGATGTAAGTCATGTTTTCCACACCATTGATACTCTCTTCCAAAGGCTGGATAACGGCTTTCATTACAGCATCCGCACTTGCTCCGGTATAGGTTGCTGATACGCGTACTGTAGGTGGCGCAATATCCGGATATTGCTCAATAGGCAAGGTTGCCAAAGAAATAAAGCCCACAATCAGGATCAGAATGGAGATGGACATAGCCATCACCGGGCGTTTAATAAATATATTTCCTTTCATTTGTTTTTATTTCCTTATAAAGTCGCTAAATAATAAAAGAGATTTTCTTTTATTTTCTTTTATTTCTGCTTGTCTTTTGTGTCGGTAGAAGCCTGTCCGACGGGTGTACCCTCACGAACAAGACCTGCACCTTCTGCAATAATCGTTTCGCCTTGTTTCAGACCGTCGAGTACGATATATTCACGTCCGTCATTGATTGGAGCTACCGTGATTTGAGTACTTTGAGCTTTTCCGTCAACTACTTTGTAAACAAGAACTTTATCTTGCAGTTCAACAGTTGCTTCCTGTGGAATGACAATGCAATTGTTATAATAAGTAGGAATAATTACATTGCCTGAAGATCCGGCATGCAACAGATGATTCTTGTTCGGGAATGCAGCACGCAATGTTACAGAACCGGTAGTACGGTCAATAACACCACTGATGCTTTCTACGCGTCCACTATCGGGCAAGATAGAACCGTCGCTAAGTTGCAATTGGATAGACGGCATTTTTTTGATGGCTTCTTCCGGTGAACCATATTCACGAATCATTTCGAGAAGTGAAGTTTCGTTCATGGAGAAGTAGACATACATTTCATCATTATCGGAAACGGTGGTCAATGGTTGAGTCATGGCACTGCCAACTAATGCTCCCTGACGGTAGGGCAGAGTGCCGACAACTCCGTCTGAAGGGCTCATCACTGTGGTGTATGACAGATTGTTTGCAGCATTGATCCGTTGAGCTTTTGCCTGTTCTAATGCAGCTTTGGCACTTAAAAGATCATTTTCTGCTTTGCGGAGATCAAAATCAGATACAACTTGCTGGTCATACAGACGTTTACGGCTGTCAAAATTCAACTGAGCCGTTGCCAATGCAGCTTCTGCAGCTTTGACATTCGCTTCTGCAGTTGTCAAGGCAGCCTTGTATGGCACTTGATCAATAATAAACAGAATTTGTCCTTTTTTTACGCGTTGGCCTTCTGTGACGCAAAGTTTTTGTAATGTTCCGCCAACTTGTGGATAAATTTCAATGTCTTGTCGTCCGCGAATTGTTGCTGAATAATTTGTCGTTAATTCGCGAGATTGTGTTTCAACCGTCATGGTTTTGTGTGGAGTAGCTACCATTTGCGATTGTTGTTTTTTACAACTGGTCATGGAAACCAGGCCAATCAGTACTGCCAATGATGCAGTCATCATTCTTTTTTTCATAAGTCAATTTTGTTTTTTAAACTATTCTACTCTTTTAGCCGGTGCAAAACTACAAAGAATAAATCGGAGCCAACAACAAAAAAGGAACATTAATTGTACATTTACGGAACAATGTTTTGAAATGAACAAATTTGTTCCTAATTTTACAAGCAGAATATTTTAATGAATGTTATAATATGTAATGAATGAGGTAGTTAGCACACAAATGTATGCTTGTGGCAATACAAATTTAGAGTCGTTAAAAGAACATCCATTTACTTCGGATAAACATTTAGTCCTTTTAATTGAAGAAGGTTCTGCAAAAGTCCTGATTGATGATGATCAAGTGTTAGCGACCAAAAATACGATGATTTTTATCAGACCACAAACGGAGCTGCGTTTACTGGAACGTAGTAATGACTTCCGTTCTTTTTATGCTGTTTTTTTGTTAAGTTTGGTGCATGAAGCAACTCAACGGATTGAACCGGCATTTTTTGCTATTGTGTTTCAGAAAAAGATTTGGCCTGTTGTTCCCGAGATCAGAGCTTGTGTAGAAGCGTTTAAAACGATGTTCCGGTATTCATGTTCAGATTTTGATAATCCTTTTCGACATGACATGATCGTTTCATTGATTTCTATTTTTATTCGGGGCTTTTATGGCTTATTGCAAAAACAGTATCCCAGTTTACAATCCAGTCAATCCATTCGTACAAATGCCCTTTTTAGAAAGTTTCTGCATTTGCTCGAAGAATATTATATGATAGAACATAGTGTACAGTTTTATGCGGAACAGATGTATATTTCTTCGAAGTATTTGACACAGATAACACGTAAGGTCACTCAGAAAACTCCTAAAGCATTAATCGATTTCAGGTTGATTTCCGAATCAATCAGATTATTGGAAAAAACAGATTTAAGTATTCAGGAAATTAGCAATAAACTTGGGTTTCCCGATCAGTCGTACTTTGGACGTTTTTTTCGGCGATATTTGCATGTGTCACCTGCAATATATCGGGTTAATCCCGGAAAGGTGCGAATACCGCAATTTGTGGAATTTAAAAACAAATCACTGTCTGAGAAAATCTAACAAATATTTTATTCCTCTTAGACAGTGATAAATGGTGTTTATTTTATATCTTTCCGACAGTTCTTCAAGAACCATTGGTGGGTGTAGCGCAGATAGGCCACGGCTGAAAATATGATTGAGCATAGCCCTAAATAATCAGCTATTTTGTGATATTTCAATACAAGTGTGCTGCATGCCATTACTCCTAAATAGATGCCGCATTCCCAACCTAACATGTAAGTGCTTTGACCGGTTCCACGTTCACAGTGTTCGGCAACTCTGATAAAATACAGCAAATATCTGCTTGTGATGAGACTTATTCCGGCACCGGCCAGAATACCGCTCAGCATGTGGTCGATACTGAACGCTTCAGTAAGATTACCACAGAAAACGATTGCCAGAAGGGTTGATCCCAATAAAACTTCAGTCAAGGAGTCTTTTCCTTTAAAGAACAATTCATGTAAGAGCAATGCAATCAACATTCCGGTCATCATCATCGTAAAAAATGTGATTGACAGGTTCATAAACAGAAGAAGTCCCATGGCAAAGGTTGTGGGCAGCATGGTGAAGAATAATGGTTTTGCCTTTTTCATCCAAAAACGATCCGTTGAGAATTTTTTGGGGTCTAATGGCGTACGGAAAGGAACCTTTAGTTGTAATACTAACAGAAATGCTATGAATGAGCAGAGAGCAGAAAACCATATAACATATCGAGTTTCGTAAAACAGACTCAGGTACAATGCTGATGCAGGTCCTAATGATAGGGCAAATCTGGAAAACCAATAATAAACATGGGCTGCACGTGTTCGAAGTGAAGTCTGGGTAAGATCTATTAATAATGTACTACCCATGGCAATCTGGAAAAGACCAAATGCAGAACCCTGGCAAAAACGTGCTACGATATAGATCCATTCCGGTAAGTCGAACAGGGTACATAAAGTAAACAGGAGCATAAATAACAATGCCCGAAGACAGATGGATTTCCTGCTTCTGTGATCTAACCAATAGTTAGCCATGGGCCCCCATGTAAATATACCTATACCGAAGATGGAAACTACAGTGCCTGAAATAGCCAGGTTTTCATGAAAATGCTTGCCGATGATGATGGGCTCTATCGGCAAGAGCATGTACATGGCCATGCTGGCAAAAAGATTCGCCAATAAAAGGGACCAGAATACTGGTCTCCATAATTCTTTTTGGTTTAGCTGCAAATTAATACTGTTCGTTTGCATTGGGGAATTCTACATTTTTGACGTCAGTGATGTATTGTCCTATGGCATCGGTCATCATTGTATGCAGATCCGCATAGCGTCTGAGAAATTTTGGTGAGAATCCTTTATTCATACCCAACATATCATTGACCACTAAAACCTGTCCGTCAACACCATTACCGGCGCCGATACCGATTACAGGTATGGTCAGTTCTGAAGCAACACGTTTGGCTAATTCAGCTGGGATCTTTTCTAAGACAAGCCCGAAACATCCTGCTTCCTCAAGAGCATGTGCATCTTCAATAAGCTTCTTTGCTTCTGCTTCTTCTTTAGCTCTTACTGCGTAGGTTCCGAATTTATTTATACTTTGTGGTGTCAGGCCTAAATGTCCCATAATTGGAATACCTGCTGCAAGAATCGCTTTGACAGTGTCTAAAATTTCCGTTCCACCTTCCAACTTTAAGGCATCACAGCCACTCTCTTTCATGATTCGGACTGCATTTTTCACTCCTTCTGTCGGGTTTACCTGGTATGTTCCGAATGGCATATCACAAATGACGAGTGCTCTTTTTGCGCCCCGCATAACGGAAGTAGCGTGGTAAATCATTTGATCTAAAGTGATTGGCAGTGTCGTTGTGTTGCCCGCCATTACATTTGAGGCAGAATCACCTACAAGAATAACATCAATACCGGCTCCGTCTACAATTTGTGCCATAGTATAGTCGTAAGCGGTAAGCATTGCTATTTTCTTGCCTTGTTGTTTCATTTCAATGAGTCTGTGGGTAGTGACTTTTCGAGTGTCATCAACTAAATATCCAGCCATAATTTTATGTGTTTTATAAATTTTGGCGCAAAATTACTGTTTTTTTTAGAATGTGCACAGCAGTAGGGCATTTTTTGCAAGATTCAGATCGTCTAATGACGCGGTTAGAGTAACTTCTGAAAATTCTAAAACAGAAAATTTAATAGTTTCTTATGAAACAATCCAATTTTTATCTATTTTTGCATAAAAAATAATTTTTAGGTAATCCAAATGACAACAGGACTTTTAGAGTTGATAGAAAAAAGTGTCAGAGATAATTGGGATAACAATGCGTTTACTGATTTTCAGGGGACAACTTTGCGTTATAAAGATGTTGCCAGAAAAATCGAAAAGATGCATTTGCTGATGTCTTATTCTGGCATTCAAAAAGGAGATAAAATTGCTGTTTGCGGTCGTAATAGTGGACATTGGTGTGTCGCTTTTCTGGCAGTTATTACCTATGGTGCCGTAGTGGTTCCAATTTTACATGAGTTTAAAGCAGACAATATTCATAATATCGTAAATCATTCAGAAGCTCGTTTATTGTTTGTTGGCGATTATGTTTGGGAAAATTTGAATGATGAAGAAATGCCGAATTTGGAGGGTGTCGTTTGTTTGAATGATTTTCGTCTCCTGACTTCACGTTCTGAACAGTTGGTTTATGCTCGTGAGCATTTGAATGCGTTGTTCGGAGCAAAATATCCCACAAATTTTCGTGCGCAACATATTTCGTATCATCGTGAACTATCTTCAGAAGATCTGGTGATTATAAATTATACTTCCGGGACAACTGGATTCTCGAAAGGAGTAATGTTGCCCTGTCGCAGCATTCTTTCGAATATCTTATTTTGTCAGGATAAAATTGGTCTACAACCAGGCGATCGTATAGTTTCTATGTTGCCTTTAGGGCATGTCTATGGGCTTGTATTTGATTTCTTATATGGTGTATGTGCTGGAGCGCATTTGCATTTTTTGACACGAATGCCGTCTCCTAAGATTATCAAAACGACAGTAGCTGAAATCCGTCCGAGAGTCATATCATGTGTACCATTGGTTGTGGAGAAACTTTTTAAACAGGAAGTTTTACCGAAATTAGACAATACTTTGGGTAAACTGCTGCTACGCGTACCTTATATTTGTGAACGTCTGAAAGATTCAGCTCGTAAGGAAGGTTTACGGTTGTTTGGAGACAATTTGATCGAAATTATTATTGGCGGTGCTCCATTGAATGCTGAAATGGAAGACTTTTTGCGAAGTATCCGTTTCCCATATTCTATTGCTTATGGAATGACAGAGTGTGGTCCGATCATAGCTCATAGTCCATGGAATGAATTGGCTTGTCATTCTTGTGGAAAAGTTGCCGATCGTATGTCTGTACGAATTTTAAGTAATGATCCTCAACGTGTTCCTGGAGAATTGTTGTGTCGTGGGGCGAATACGATGTTAGGCTATTATAAGAATCAGGAGGCGACAGCACAGGTGATTGATCAAGACGGATGGCTTCATACAGGAGATATGGCTGTTCTTAGCGTTTCAGGAGATCTTTATATAAAAGGACGTTGTAAGAATATGCTTTTAAGTGCCAATGGGCAGAATATTTATCCCGAAGAATTGGAAGCTAAATGGAATAATATGCCGTTTGTTTGTGAGTCACTTATTGTGATGCACGAACATAAACTGGTGGCTTTGGTGTATCCGGATATGGGAGAGGCTGCACGTAATGGACTTAATGAGAAACAATTGATGGAGCGCTTGGAGACCAATCGAATGGAAATCAATAAGGAATTAGCTGCTTATGAACAGATAACCAGAGTGGTTTTAAGAAACGAGGAATTCGAAAAAACAGCTAAGAAAAGTATTAAACGGTATTTGTATCAGAATCTGGATTTTTAGATTTTTGATCGGATTTCTTTTTTCCTTCTCGATAAAATTGCTATTTTTGCGAAACTTTTGAGTATAGGCTATTTAAAAGTTGGAAAAACATACAAAAATGTTAGATAATTAAAATAAATATGGCAAAGAATTTCGCTGAACGTACTCGTTTGAACCTTTCTGAGGTCAACAAGGAAGTTTTGGAGCAATGGGACGCTGCAGATGTGTTCCATAAAAGTATGACAGAACGACAAGGTTGTCCTTCGTTTATATTTTTTGAAGGTCCACCGTCTGCAAATGGTCATCCGGGAATCCATCATGTGTTGGCTCGTTCGATCAAAGATACTTTTTGTCGATATAAGACCATGAAAGGTTTTCAGGTAAAACGTAAGGCCGGATGGGATACGCATGGATTGCCTGTTGAATTGGGCGTAGAAAAGGAATTAGGAATTACGAAAGAAGATATCGGTAAATCTATTTCTATTGAAGATTATAACCGGAAATGCCGTAAGAATGTTATGATGTATACCCAAGAATGGACAGATTTAAGTCACAAAATGGGATACTGGGTAGATATGGAGCATCCATATATAACATACGACAATAAATATATTGAAACCTTATGGTGGTTGTTGAAGCAGTTGTATAATAAGGGGTTACTTTATAAAGGATATACGATTCAACCCTATTCACCTGCAGCTGGAACAGGATTGAGTTCACATGAATTAAACCAGCCCGGGTGTTATCGCGATGTAAAAGATACAACCGTTACGGCTCAGTTCCGTATGCTTGATCCGAAACCGGAAATGGCAGCTTGGGGAACTCCTTATTTTATAGCATGGACAACAACGCCTTGGACTTTACCGTCAAATACGGCTCTTTGCGTCGGACCAAAAATAGACTATGTTGCTGTTCGTACATATAATGTATATACAGCAGAGCCGATTACGGTCGTAATGGCTAAAGCTCGTGTTTCGGCTTATTTTAATGCTCAAGGCGAAAATATGCCTCTGGAAAATTATAAAGCTGGTGATAAGATTGTTCCTTATCAAATTGTTGGTGAATATGTAGGAACTGACTTGGTCGGTATGCATTATGAGCAATTGCTTCCATGGGTGAATCCGGGAGAAGGAGCTTTCCGTGTCATTCCCGGCGATTATGTAACGACAGAAGATGGTACTGGTATTGTGCATATTGCACCGACGTTTGGTGCAGATGATGCTCAGGTTGCAAAAGCAGCGGGAATTCCTCCTTTGCAGTTGGTAAATAAGAAAGGAGAGCTCAGACCAATGGTAGATCTGACCGGTAAATTTTATCTGTTGGATGAACTTGATGAGAATTTTGTTTCTGCTTCTGTTGATGTTCCTGCATATGCCGCTTGGGCAGGAAAATTTGTCAAGAATGCATATGATCCGGCAAAATCAGAAAAGGATGAAACTTTGGATGTTGAGATCTGTATGGATCTGAAACTAAATAACAAGGCATTCAAGATAGAAAAACATGTCCATAATTATCCTCATTGCTGGAGAACTGACAAACCTGTGTTATATTATCCTCTTGACAGCTGGTTTATCCGGAGTACAGCTGCTAAGGAACGTATGATGGAATTGAACAAAACAATTCTTTGGAAGCCAGAATCGACAGGTACAGGACGTTTTGGTAAGTGGCTGGAAAATCTGAATGATTGGAACTTAAGCCGTAGCCGTTATTGGGGTACTCCATTGCCAATATGGCGTTCTGAAGACGGTGAAGAATTGTGTATCGGTTCTGTAGAAGAATTATATGCAGAAACGGAAAAGGCTGTCGCTGCTGGAGTTATGCAGAACAATCCTTTAAAGGAGAAAGGATTTGTACCTGGTGATTACAGTCAGGAAAATTATGACAAGATAGATTTGCATCGTCCGTTTGTTGATGATATTCTTTTGGTTAGCCCAACAGGAAAAGTCATGAAACGGGAGTTAGATCTGATAGATGTCTGGTTTGATTCTGGAGCTATGCCTTATGCTCAAATTCATTATCCTTTTGAGAATAAAGATCAGTTAGACAGTCATGAAGTATTTCCGGCAGATTTTATAGCTGAAGGTGTCGATCAAACGCGTGGTTGGTTCTTTACATTGCATGCAATAGCAACGATGGTGTTTGATACGGTCGCTTATAAAGCAGTTATTTCAAATGGGCTGGTTTTGGATAAAAATGGAAATAAAATGTCCAAACGTTTAGGTAACGCAGTGGATCCGTTTGAGAAGATTGAGCAATATGGTGCCGATGCTGTACGTTGGTATATGATAACTAATTCGTCTCCATGGGATAATTTGAAATTCGATGAGGCTGGAGTGCAGGAAGTAAGTCGGACGTTTTTTGGTAAACTCTTCCAAACTTATTCATTCTTGACTATGTATGCCAATGTGGATGGCTGGAATTATAATGAGGAAGATGTTCCTTTGAAAGATCGTCCGGAAATTGATCGTTGGATTCTGTCTGAACTGAACACTTTGGTGAAGAATGTTGATACTTGCTATCAGGAATATGAACCGACCAAGGCAGGACGTTTAATCCAGGATTTTGTGATTGACAATGTCAGCAACTGGTTTGTTCGTTTGAGTCGTAAACGTTTCTGGGGTAGTGCAATGAGTACGGATAAGGTTTCTGCTTATCAGACTCTTTATACTTGTTTGGAAACAGTTGCCAAACTGATGGCTCCTATTGCTCCATATTATGCAGACCGTCTGTACAAGGACTTGACCAATGCTACAGGACGGAATGAGGCAGAAAGTGTACATCTTGCATTTTTCCCTCAATACAATGAGTCATATGTGGACAAAGATCTAGAGTATCGTATGGAATTGGCACAACAAATCAGTTCGATGGTTTTGTCGTTGCGTAAAAAAGAACATATTAATGTACGTCAGCCACTTCAGTGTATTTCAATTCCTATAACTGATGCTGTACAACAAAAACGTATAGAGGCAGTTAAGCAGTTGATTCTGGATGAAGTGAATGTCAAAGAATTACTTTTTGTAGAAGGAAACGGTGTTTTAGTTAGAAAAGTAAAATGCAATTTCCGTACAATGGGTAAAAAATTTGGCAAGTTGATGAAGAGTGTGGCTACAGCGATGGATGCATTGTCACAAGAGCAAATTTCAGAACTGGAAAATTCCGGTACATTGAATATTCTCCTTTCTGGAGGTGAGCAAGTGACAGTTGATGTTGCGGATGTTGAGATTTATAGTGAGGATATTCCGGGATGGACTGTTGCCAATGAAGGAAGTCTTACGGTTGCTTTGGACATAACGGTGACAGATGCTTTGAAGAATGAAGGTATAGCGCGTGAGATCATCAAGCGAATTCAGAATTTACGCAAAGAAAGTGGATTTGAGATTACTGACCGCATACGCATCCGACTAGCTTCAAATGAACATACAGATCGGGCGGTTCAAGAATTCGCGGACTATATTTGTGGTCAGGTACTTGCAAATGAAATTCTCATTGAAAAGGAGAGCTTTGAAGGAACAGAACTTGATTTTGAGGATTATCAAGTAAAGGTGCAGATAGACAAAGAATAATTGTAAAATCCGCAGCATCTTCATGTTGTTGCGGATTTTATCTTTGAAATATTTATTAACCCTATAAATTAAATCTTATGGCAGAGAAAACACGTTACAGTGATGAAGAATTGGAGGAGTTCAAGGAATTGATCCAAGAAAAGCTTGATGTGGCCAAACGCGATTATGATGCAATGATGGCGTCATTAATGAATCGTGATAATAATGGTGTCGATGATACATCGCCAACTTATAAGGCCATGGAAGAAGGGGCAAATACGCAGTCGAAGGAAGAACTGATGACTTTAGCTGCTCGGCAGCAAAAATTTATTCAGGGATTACAAGCCGCTTTGGTACGGATAGAGAATAAAACTTATGGTATTTGTCGTGAAACCGGTAAATTGATACCTAAAGAAAGACTCAGAGCTGTGCCTCATGCAACGTTGTGCATTGAAGCAAAAAATGTGAAAAATAGAAAGGATTAAGTTGTGAAAAAGGTAAGAAAGACATCCAGAACATACGGCGGTTTGATTATCGCCATTATTGCAGTTATTTTGGTTATCGACCAGGTAATAAAAATTGCAGTTAAAACAAATATGTATATGCACGAAAGTATTCGTGTAACAGATTGGTTTTATATTTTCTTTACGGAGAATCCGGGCATGGCATTCGGTTGGGAGTTCATGGATAAGATCTTTCTTACCTTATTTCGTATAATAGCAGTGGGTGTTATTGGATTTTTCCTATATCGTTTTGTTCGTAAGAAAGCACCATTCGGTTATCTGCTTTGTTGGGCTTTAATTTTGGCCGGTGCAGCAGGTAATATTATAGATTGTGTATTTTACGGTTTGATTTTCAATAATCCTCCTGCACCATTAGTGGCAGAATTTGTTCCCTTTGGATCAGGTTATGAGTCAGTTTTTCACGGTAAGGTTGTTGATATGTTTTATTTTCCGATAATTGATACGAACTGGCCGGAATGGATGCCATTTGTAGGTGGTGATCATTTTATTTTTTTCAGTCCTATATTTAATTTTGCTGATGCGGCGATTAGTTGTGGTATTATAGCATTGCTTTTGTTCTATCACAAACGGTTGAGTCATTGATTATTGTTACCTCTTTTCAGTAGTAAACATATGTATAGAGCGCGTCTGAATTTTCTTGCCAGTTTCTTTTGTGCTTCGGTTGCATTGACCGTAGTTGCCTGTCGGTCAGAAAAGAAACCGTCTGGAGTGATTCCGTTTGATAAGATGGAGGCTGTCTTGTATGATTATCATTGTGCCCAGTCTATGGCAGAAGTGGATGGGGATAGTACGGAGTATAGACGTTATCTGTATATACATTCTGTGTTTCAGAAACATCATATTACGGAAGCTCAGTTTGATTCTTCCATGATTTGGTATTCTGCAGATGCCGCTCAGTTGGAACTGATGTATCAGCATATCAATGAGCGAATGGAGAAAGAAATGGGGCTTTATGCTGTTTTATTGGATAACAGTGGAGCTGATTATTACGGTACATTGTCTCAAACAGGAGATACGGCAAATATTTGGCGCGGTCGGGACTTTTATTTTTTACGTGCTGGAACATTAGAGAATCGTATGACTTTTACCCTGCCTGCAGATTCTTCTTTTCAAATAGGTGATTCTATTTTATGGCAGTTTGAACCGATGTTCGTTGTGCAGAATAATGGTGGACGTAATGTCTATTCCGGGATGTCTGTTCAGTATGAAGATACTATCGTATCGGTTCAGAGCCGTATTACGTCTGATGGTCGAGTTGATTTATTTATAAAACCAGTACCGAATAAAAATATTCAAAAAATTAATGGCTTTGTATATTATGCAACACAACAACAGTCTGATGAAGAAAAGTTTAGAGCTGTTGTATTAAGGAACATACATTTAGTACGTTTTCACCGTCAACTGTCTGATTCATTAAGTGCCGATACTCTTGCATTGCCTGATAGCCTGATCAATGACTCTTTAAAACAGACAATGCCTGTTGATTCGATTTTGCTTCAGGATTCAGTAAAAAGTATGGATTTGCCAGCTGGTGGGCGACATCAAGGAAGTCCGATTGATTATAAAAGGAAAAGAAAACGTTAATTCAAATTCTGATGGTTCCGCAGAAACAGTATGCATGTAATCGGTTTTATTTGTCTGCAAATGATGTAATAAACCAAAATACAGTAGTTATTTTAAATCAGGAAGGTTTTTATTTGGAGCATTCTCCCTTATCGGGAGAACGTCCGTACGTAGAATGGCTTGGTGGCATTTTTTTTCTCCTTCCACAACAAATTCTTACTCCTTGTGGACACGAAGAGGATTTTTTTCAATGGTATCCTACAGTGTGTCCTGCTTGGGTAAAGGAAATAAAATATCGATTATGGTCTATTCATATTGTATCCCGAAACCATGCAAATAAGTCAGACCGGATTGTTTTTCGTTGTTTGGGTAAATAGTGTAATTCAAACTCTTCTTCTGAATTCTGCGCAAACAATAGCAGTAGCAATGGCTACATTCAAACTTTCACTTGTTATTCGTTGTGACGGATAGTTTGGTATATATAATTTGTTTGTTAATGTTGTTCTTATTTCTTCGCTGATTCCTTTACCTTCATTACCCATTACTATAATCCCTCCTTTAGAAAGTTCTTGTTGATATATATCGTCACCATCTAGGGAAGTTCCGTATATAGGAATATTCATTTGTCGCTTTAGGAAATCTGCTAAGTCTACATAATGTACATTGACTCTCGCTAAAGCACCCATCGTAGCTTGTATGGTTTTAGGATTGTATATATCAGCCGAACTATAAGTACAGAATATGTCTTCAATACCAAACCAATCGGCCAAACGTACAATTGTACCCAAATTACCAGGATCTTGTACATCGTCAAGAGCCAGATAGAGTTTTTGATCATTCAGAGTTTTCGGTATGATATTGTTTTTGCATTCAAAGATTCCGATAACTTCTTGAGGGTTTTTCTGTAAACTAATTCGTTTTAATTCGTCAACAGTTATAGGATAGACAGAAATTCCATTTTGTTCTAAGTTATGGATTTGGTGTTTGTTTCTGCTTAGCCATTCCTCTGTTGCAGCTAGAAAACGGCATTTAAAGAAGGGGAGGATATCGCCTACGAGTTTGGGGCCTTCTGCAACAAATGCATTTTCTTGTTTTCTGTATTTTTTCTGCTCTAATGCTCGTATTAATTTAATTAGGTTTTTACTGATCATCATTGTAAGGAGCTTTTTGCTGCAAATTTACGCTAATTTTTGGTTTTTGAAAGGTCTGGGGTAGGCATAATTATACTCAATTCATTAATTTCATCATTTAAGTTTACCTGTTAAACGTTTTTGTTTTGAATAATGTTTATCTTTGTAGTATAAATCTTTTGCAAGCAGATTTTTCAAACAGCGATATAACGATTCAGATGAACAGGTTTCAATTTGGAAAACTTCTAATATATATATATATACTGGGTATGTTGACTGCATGTTCAGCTACTAAGTTTATTCCAGATGGTTCTTATATGCTTGATAAGGTTTCTGTAAAAACCGACAGCAAGTCTTTGCGTGCATCTGATTTTCATCCCTATATTAAACAATATCCTAATTCCAGATGGTTCAGTTTGGTTAAAGTACCGATGGGACCATATGCTTTGTCGGGAAAGGATAGTACAAAAGTGATTAATCGTTTCTTGCAGAAGATCGGTGAGGCCCCGGTTGTTTACGATTCGCTTTTGATGGAAGATACACGACGTGATATGCAGGCGGCTGTTGCCAATATGGGATATTTAAATGCAGAAGTCAGCACTTGGGAAATTCGGAAAAAGAAAAAGATAGAGTTAGTTTATAATGTACATTCCCGTCAGCGTTACTATGTACGCCGAGTGGCATATGAATTTTCAGACAGCTTGCTGTGGCAACTGTTTGCACAGCAGCAGAAAAATTCATTATTACGTTCAGGGATGCCGTTTGATGTTAACCGACTAGACGCTGAAAGAAATCGTTTGAGTAACTTATTCTTAGAAAATGGTTATTATAAGTTCAACAAAGAGTTGATTCGTTTTGATGCGGATACAACTGTAGGTGAACATCTTGTAGATCTTACAATGTATGTATTACCAATGCAGACAGACAGTATAGGGTCCGGTCACAGACAATATCGTATCCGCAATATACGTGTATATTCAGATGTTGAGAGTCCTGAGCAGAAGGATTTGAATGTGCTTGAAAAAGAAGGATGTCAGATTTATTATAAAGATCATCTGAATTTTCGTCCTAGTTTCCTTGCTGACAAGATTACGTTTGCCTCAGGGGATATTTATAATGACCGCACTGTACAGTATACATATCGAAATTTTGGACGATTGCAGGCGTTGTCGTCGGCTGCTGTTCGTATGGAAGAAGTAGAAGATTCGGCATTGTTGGATTGTAACGTATTGATAACAAGTAACAAAACTCACTCTTTTGAAACGGAGCTTGAAGGCACAAATTCAGCTGGTGATTTGGGAGCAGCTTTAGCGTTAACTTATCAGAACAGAAATCTTTTTAAAGGATCGGAATTGTTTTCTATAAAATTACGTGGTGCTTTTGAAGCCATTACTGGTCTGGAAGGATATACAGACCAGAATTATTTGGAATATAGTATAGAAACAGGATTGACTTTTCCTGATTTTAAATTTCCGTTTTTAACAAAACGTTATCGTTCTTTGATTCAGACCACATCAGAAATTGCTTTAATGTATGATTTACAGAATAGGCCAGAGTTTCATAGAAGGGTCGTTACCGGTGCTTTGCGTTATCGTTGGAGTAACCGGAAATATCAATTGCAACATCGTGTTGATCTCATAGATTTGAACTATGTGTTTATGCCATGGATTTCCGAGACTTTTAAGAATGATTATTTAGATGATGAAGATAATCGAAATTCTATTCTGCGTTATAATTATGAGAATTTATTTATCATGAAGCTCGGATATAGTCTGTCCTATAATTCTCAAGGGGATGGCGGTCCCAATTCCAGTTATGGGAAAAATGCAACAGGTATTCGATTCAATGTGGAGTCAGCGGGTAATTTATTGTATGGTTTTTCAAACCTGTTAAAAGCTCAACGCGGAAGTGAAGGGCAATACACTTTATTTAATATAGCATATGCCCAATATGTTAAGGCTGACATCGATTTAAGTCGGAGTATTCGTTTTGATAATCGTAATTCTTTGGCTTTGCATTTGGGACTTGGGGTTGCTTATCCTTATGGAAATTCTAAAATACTGCCTTTTGAAAAGCGGTATTTCAGCGGTGGAGCCAATAGTGTCCGAGGATGGTCTGTCCGTGAATTAGGTCCAGGACGTTATTCCGGAACAGATGGACGTATTGATTTTATAAATGCAACAGGCGATATAAAGTTGGATATGAATATTGAATATCGTACGTTTCTGTTTTGGAAACTTCATGGGGCTATTTTTGTAGATGCCGGGAATATCTGGACCATTCGTGAGTATACTGACCAACCTGGCGGGCAGTTCCTTTTTAATCAGTTCTACAAGCAGATTGCGGTATCTTATGGTATTGGATTACGATTAAATTTTGATTTTTTTATTTTGCGTTTAGATGGCGGAATGAAGGCCGTCAATCCTGCATATACTACTAGAAAAGAACATTTTCCATTATTTTCTCCTAATTTCGGACGGGATTTTGCATTGCATTTTGCCGTAGGCTTGCCATTCTGATTGTATACCAGACGATGTCGTATGGCCCGTTAAAGAGCTGAAAAATATTTGTCTTTTCATTGTCAAATTCTTATTTTTGCATAAACAAATGAACTATGCTAAGATTTTTTAGTTTGGGAAGCGGAAGTAGCGGAAACAGTTATTTCCTGTTTTCAGACCATTTTGGAATACTTATTGACGCAGGAATAGGGATAAGAAACATTAAAAAACATTTTAGGTCAAGAGGATTGACTCTTGATCGGATTAAGGCTGTTATTGTGACGCATGATCATGCCGATCATATTAAGGCTTTGGGGCATTTATCTAATGATTATCATATTCCTGTTTATACAACTGCTGCTGTTCATGAAGGAATCAATAGAAATTATTGTATGACCACGAAGATCTCAAGTGATTATGTTCGTGTTGTTGAGAAGGATAAGTCTTTTTGTTTGGATGAATTTTGTATAACGCCTTTTGAAGTTCCACATGACAGTACAGATAATGTCGGATATTTTATTTCCTATGATATGGTGCGTTTTTGTTTAATAACAGATGCTGGACACGCCACAGATAAGATGGCCGAATATATTCGACAGTCCAATTATTTGGTTTTAGAGGCAAATCATGATTTGAATATGTTGATGATGGGGCCATACCCAGCATATCTTAAAGGGAGGGTTTCTGGTCCCAAAGGGCATATGAATAATCTTGAAGCTGCTGAACTTTTGGCTCAGAATGTAACAGAACAAATGCGTCATGTCTGGTTATGTCATATCAGTGAAGAAAATAATCATCCGGAGCTGGTTAAGAAAACAATGGATTCAGTACTCCGGTCGTACGGTATTATTATGGGAAAGGACTTTGAACTGGATGTATTGCGAAGAATAGTCCCGTCAGACTTGTTTTTATTGGAGTGATCGTTAAAAATACGAGGAAAAAGTTGCCAGTTTCATTAAAAAGAACTACCTTTGCACTCGCAAAACAAAAGCAAATGCGTCCTTAGCTCAGTTGGTAGAGCAATTGACTCTTAATCAATGGGTCCAGGGTTCGAATCCCTGAGGGCGTACAAAGAGATGAATCTTTTTAAAAAGTTGATGCGTCCTTAGCTCAGTTGGTAGAGCAATTGACTCTTAATCAATGGGTCCAGGGTTCGAATCCCTGAGGGCGTACAAAGAGATGAATCTTTTTAAAAAGTTGATGCGTCCTTAGCTCAGTTGGTAGAGCAATTGACTCTTAATCAATGGGTCCAGGGTTCGAATCCCTGAGGGCGTACAAAGAGATGAATCTTTTTAAAAAGTTGATGCGTCCTTAGCTCAGTTGGTAGAGCAATTGACTCTTAATCAATGGGTCCAGGGTTCGAATCCCTGAGGGCGTACAAAAAAGTCTAGTGATTTATCACTAGACTTTTTTGTTGCTTATTTACCAGATCTCTCTAATTCTAATTCGATAATTTTATCAGTCTCAGTTGGTATTTCATCAAGTAACAATGTTATTCCACCAGGAACTCGTTTGAAATTTAATGTCTTTTTATCTTCAAATGTAAAGGCTCGTTTTACTTTGCTTTCTTCTAAAGGCAGAAATAATGCTTTATCTTGTAGATTTAAAATATGCACAAATAAACGATTGTCTTTTTGAGTCGTTACCCCCCAATCGTGTGGCGCAATACAGCCTCCACGCGTGCCATAAATTGTTTCACCGTTCTTTTTGAGCCACAAACCTATTTCTTTTAAACGTTTTATTGCAACCTCAGGAAGGCAACCATCGGGTTGTGGTCCAATATTCATAAGTAGGTTCGCATCTTTTCCTGCTGCTTTAACAAGATAATGTATTAATGTCTTTGTAGATTTATAATTTTGGTCTGTGATTTTGTACCCCCACATGCCGTTCATGGTTTCGCATGTTTCTAGTGGTAATTTGCTGATATCTTGTCCTGATAATCCTGCTTTGTTTTCTCCCGGAAGATCCCGTTCAAATATTTGTATATCTTCTCCTTCAAAAGGTTCACTATGGTGGTTGTTGCCGATAAGGCAAGCTGGTTGTAATTTGTGTATTAAAGCGTATTGTTCCGGTAATTGCCAGTCAAAGTTTGGGTTTTGATCTTGATCCCACCAGCCGTCAAACCAAATTGCTCCAATCGGACCGTAATTTGTCAGTAATTCGGTGAGTTGATTATTCATAAATTGATAATAGTTGTTCCAGTTTCCTTTTTCATTAGAGCGTCCTGTGCCTCTTCCGGTACGTCCCCAGGGATAATCTTCTCGGTACCAGTCTAGATGAGAATAGTATAAATGTAGTCGAATTCCTTGTTTTTGGCATTCTTCTGCTAATTCTTTTAGAACATCCCGTTTAAAAGGTGTGGCGTCTACAATATTGTATTCGGAATATTGGGAATGGAACATAGAAAAGCCTTCATGGTGTCGGGTAGTGAAACAGATGTATTTGGCTCCTGATGCTTTAATTGCAGAAACCCATTCTGCAGCATTGAATTTCGATGGATAAAAGCCACCGGCAAGTTTGGCGTATTCCTTATAATTTAAATCATTGTTTGTCATTGTCCA
Source organism: uncultured Paraprevotella sp. (assembly GCA_944320775.1). Lineage (GTDB taxonomy): Bacteria > Bacteroidota > Bacteroidia > Bacteroidales > Bacteroidaceae > Paraprevotella. The sequence goes on from CALUIV010000016.1 coordinate 38,562, forward strand.
TTCTCCAGTTGCTAACATGGAGTAAAGTCCCCAATGCAAGAAAATACCAAAACGGGCATCGCGAAATTCTTGACGTGATTTTATATTCTCTTCTGATGGAGTATAATTCTGTGATCGTGCCGGTAACGTCAGGCTGCTTATTAGTAATAATGAAGCTAATAAATGATGTTTTTTCATAAATTGATGTGTTTGTTTCTTTATTACGTAGGTATAAGATTTAATTAAATTTACTTGTTATTCCTGGATTTTATAATTTACTGAGAAATTTCTCTTTGTCTACGATGTATCTAATGTGTTCGCCTTCTCCGATCAGGCCACCTTCATCCGATGCTGTTACTTTGAAAACTAATTTTCTGTTTTCGCAAGCTGTTAATACCGCTGTTGCTGTTACTTCTTTTCCGAGAGCTGTCGGTTTGATATGTGATGAACAAATACGACTACCTACGGTTGTACTTCCGTTGGGTAGATATGGGGCAACAGCTTTCATGGCAGCATTTTCCATCAAAGCGAGCATTGCCGGTGTGCCCAATACAGGTAAATCTCCACTGCCAATATTTATAGCCAAGTGTTCTTCTGATACTGTTATTTTGCTTGTAAAAGTTAGTCCTATTTCCATTATTGTTTAGTTTTTAATTGATAGTTCGTTGCTACGAAAAAGAGGAGCTTATAGCTCCTCTGCAGAAAGTTCCACCACTTGCCCATTGCGGGCTACAACTAAAGTGAGGTTGTCATGTTTGGCCCGTTTGATTAATCGTTCTTGAGCCAACAGAATACCTTCGTCGATTTTACGCTGCATTTCAGCTACTTCAAGTTCATTCATTATCATCGGGTCTTTCGTTATATTCATTTTTAAATTTATTGAAAATCTCAGGTACCAAGACTGTTATTTTATTATCTTTCCAGCCATATGCTACTTTGTTTGTTGGGCATACGCTGTTATCATATAGCGCCCAATAATCACAAATTGGCATATATAATTTGAATAGGTTTGACAGACCGTTGTTGTATCTGCGGTAAATAACATCTGTCGGAATATTGTGTCCCCCCAAGCTTACTCGTTTGGCAACTCGTTTTACTGCCTGTTCAGGGCTAGCCAGTGAGAAAAACAATAGAGTGACAAAATATCCTCTTTTTTGGGCCTGTTTGATTAGCTTGACATAAGAACGCGTAGCCAAGGTCGTTTCAAATGCAAACGTTTCCCCTTCTTTTAATAGATGAATAATCCGATCGATCATCAGTCGTCCAGCCTGAATGGCAACACCTTCAGGGTTGAAGGGAGACAGACCGGCTGCGATTTCATCGGCATTCACAAATTCCCGACAATCCAGCATTTCTGGCAGTACCGTGAAACTGGCTGTCGTTTTACCTGCACCATTACATCCGGCAATGATGTAGAGATTGTGTTTTTGCTCTGTCATAGGCCTGAGATATTAAGATTTCATATACAAAAGTAATAATTAGGAACGACTGATGCAATATTCTTACTGATTTTTTGTTTTATATAGATTTTGATTGTGCACATAAAGAATTGATGTGCAAGTCGGGGTATGTTACAACTTAGAGACTCTTGGCCTTATTACTTAGGATTAGTTGTCTTATTTTTAATTGCTTGGTATTGAAAAATATCATTCCAGGTTTTTATTTTTTCTCTAACAAGTCCGGACGTAGTGCCTTGGTTCGTTCAAATGATTGTTGTAATTCCCATTCTTTGATTTTAGCTTCATGTCCTGAGAGTAAAATTTCTGGAACTTTCCAACCTTTGTAGTCTGCAGGGCGAGTGTAAACAGGTGCAGCAAGTAAATTGTCCTGAAAAGAATCTGATAAAGCACTTTGTTCGTCTCCAATAACCCCGGGAATAATTCGTACAATGGCATCTGTCATGACTGCAGCTGCGAGTTCTCCACCGGTAAGAACAAAGTCGCCAATACTTATCTCTTTAGTAATCAAATGTTCTCGGATTCTGTAATCTATTCCTTTGTAATGTCCGCAAAGAATAATCAGATTCTTACAGAGAGAAAGGGTATTGGCCATCGGTTGATCAAATTTTTCTCCATCAGGAGAAGTAAAGATGATTTCATCATAATCACGTTCTGCCTTAAGTGCTGATATGCAACGGTCTATAGGTTCACACTGCATAACCATGCCTGCGAAACCACCATAAGGATAATCGTCAACCCTGCGAAATTTGTCGGTTGAGTAGTCGCGCAGATTATGCAAATGGATTTCTACCAATCCTTTTTTCTGGGCACGACCTAAAATGGATTCGTTTAAGAATCCTTCTATCAATTCTGGCAATACACTGATAATGTCAATTCTCATATAAGTTCAATATAAAAAATAAAAACCACTTGCGGTGATACAAGCGGTTTTGGTGTTGGAGCGATAAACGGGACTCGAACCCGCGACCCTCGGCTTGGGAAGCCAATGCTCTACCAACTGAGCTATTATCGCATGTTTCTCTAGTTTGATGCAAAAGTAGAAAAAATACACTAACCAAACAAGGAATATTCTGAAAAAATGGTATTGAATGTTGTTTAGGGTCTTGGCTTGCGTTGGGAAAATATTTTCTTTCTACTTATAATTATTATATAGCTTGTTTTTTGTGCTTGAAAATTCGGAAAAAATAAAAAAAAAGAGTATTTTTGCAATGTGAAGAATTTGGCGAAACATATAGAGTTATTACTGTTGGATAATGAATGTGTCATTATTCCGCAGTTTGGTGGCTTTGTCACTCAATATAAGGATATCGAGTATTTGGATGAGGATGCTATCTTTATGCCTCCGTCCAGAACAGTTGGTTTTAATGAGAAACTGCAAGGAAATGACGGTTTGCTTGTAGCTTCTTTTATGGAAACGTATTGTGTGGCTGAGAGTGAAGCAAAACGTATGATTCATGCAGAAGTGCTTGAAATGAGACAGCAATTGCTGGAAAATGGCACTTACGATTTTGGTTCATTAGGTTTATTGAATCAGAATGAAGACGGTGAAGTTTCTTTTTCTCCGTGTGCTGCAGGTGTTTCAACGCCAGATTTTTATGGATTAGATGTTTTGGAATTTCCAAGATTGCAATTAGATGCTGGATCTGCAAGTCGACAATATATCCAAGATTATAAGCCTTTGTTGAGTAAGGATGAGCGTGGATTTACGATAAACATTAGTCATAAAGCTGTTCATCAGCTTGCTACTATGGCAGCAGCAATTTTGCTATTCTTTTTCTTTGCAACGCCAATAAGAAATGTGAATGTAAGTCATAGCGAGGATGTTGTCGGGAAGAGTGTTATGTTGGCTTCGTCTTTTTTGGTTCCTCAGATGTCCGTGGAAGATTTCTGTGTAAAAGCGTCGGAATATGATCCTTTAGTTGTTTCGGATACGGTAGTTTTGACGACTGATACAACAAAGGTAAAAGTAACTGTTTCAGATGCCAATGTTGTAGAACCTGTTCCTACTGCATCAACAAAAACATCTTCAGCGGTATTAACTTCAAAAGAGTTTTCTGAAACGGTTGAAGAGTATGCAGTTGTTGTAGCTAGTTCTATTCCGGAGTCAAATGCATCTCTTTTGATTGAACAATTACAAGATAAAGGATTTCCTGGCGCAACAATATTCCGGAAAGGAAAGATGGTACGCGTCGTTTTCAGGGGATTTAAAACCGAACAAGAAGCTCAGATAAAGAAAAACAGACTTCGCGATGCTGGAACTGATTTTAAAGGAGTCTGGATTTTAAAACTGAATGAATAAAAGTCATTGAGGCGGATCATCTTAGGTTGTCCGCCTTTCATTTTTTATATTCTTTCCAATAAAAGAAAAATATTTCAATTTAGTTTGTAAAGTAAATAATCATAGATTTATAGATTATTATGAAAAGAGTACGCTGTCCTAAGTGTGATCATTATATTACGTTTGATGAGACCCAGTATGAAGACGGTCAATCGCTTGTTTTTGAGTGTGAAATGTGTCATAAACAATTTGGTATCCGTATAGGGAAGTCAAAGTTACAGGCAACACGTAAGGAAGAAGTGTTGGATGAACAAGAACATTCAGACGCATATGGCAGTATTGTTGTTGTTGAGAATGTGTTTCATTTTAAACAGGTGCTTCCTTTAAAGATGGGAGATAACGTTATTGGGCGATACGTGAAAGGGTCAAAGATTTCTACTCCGATAGAAACCGTTGATCCTAGTATTGATACGACTCACTGTATTATTAATGTAAAAAGGAACAAACAGGGAAAATTGATATATACCTTGCGTGATGCTCCAAGTAATACCGGGACATTTTATATGAATGAGATTCTTAAGGATAACGATCGTATCCGGCTTGAAGATGGTGCAATAGTGACTATAGGTGCGACGACAATGATTCTACGTGCGGCATCAGATAACACGGATAAATAGAATTAATAGAAAAACTTATGGAAAAAAAGTTTGGTGACATAATTTCCAAAATGCTTTCAATCCCGGAAAAACAGGTGGTTAATACAATACAGTTGTTGGAAGAAGGTGCTACTATTCCTTTTATAAGTCGTTATCGTAAGGAAATGACCGGAAGTTTGGATGAAGTGCAAGTCGGTGCTATAAAAGAACGTTATGATCAGTTGCAGGAGTTGGAAAAACGTAAATCAACAATACTGTCGACGATAGAAGGATTGGGTAAACTTACTGATACGCTTCGTGAGCGAATTGTTTCGTGTTGGGATGCAACTGCATTGGAAGATATTTATTTGCCATATAAACCCAAACGTCGTACGCGAGCAGAAATTGCCCGCCAAAAAGGTTTGGAGCCTTTGGCTACATTGATATTGTTTCAAAAAGAACATGATATACAACAGCGAGCAGCGAAGTTTATAACGTCTGAAGTTAAAAATACTGATGAAGCAATAGCCGGCGCAAAAGATATCATAGCAGAGCAGGTTAGTGAAGATGAACGGAGTAGAAATCAAATTCGTCGACAATTTGATCGTACGGCAATTATATCGGCAAAGGTGGTCAAAGGTAAAGAAGAGGAAGGATGTAAGTATCGTGATTATTTTGATTTTTCAGAACCGCTCCGACGTTGTTCTTCTCACCGGTTATTGGCATTGCGTAGGGGAGAAGCCGAGGGAATCTTACGTGTGACAATTGCTCCTGCCAGCGATGACGAATGTGTTGAACGTTTGGAACGTATTTATGTAAAGGGTTCTGGTAATTGTTCTGTTTTGGTGGCAGAATCTGTGGCTGATGCCTATAAACGTTTGCTTAAACCGTCTATTGAAAATGAATTTGCTGCGCTCAGTAAACAAAATGCTGATGACGAGGCTATCCGTGTTTTTGCGGAGAATTTGAAACAGTTGTTGCTTGCTGCTCCTTTGGGACAAAAACGTGTATTAGGAGTAGATCCGGGGTTTCGCACAGGTTGTAAATTGGTTTGTCTGGATGAACAAGGAGCTTTGTTGCATCATGAGGCTGTATATCCACATCCTCCTAAAAATGAATATATTCAGGCGCAAAACAGAGTCCGGCAGTTGGTTGAGAAATTTCAAATTGAAGCTATAGCTATCGGAAATGGAACTGCAAGCCGAGAAACTGAAGATTTTGTCCGTAAAATATCTTTTACGCGTGAGGTACAAACTTTTGTGGTCAGTGAAGATGGTGCTTCCATCTACTCGGCTTCAAAGATTGCGCGTGATGAATTTCCTGATCATGATGTAACGGTGCGTGGTGCTGTTTCCATAGGCCGGAGACTGATGGATCCATTGGCAGAATTAGTAAAAATAGATCCAAAATCTATTGGAGTAGGACAATACCAACATGATGTTGATCAAAATAAATTAAAGAAAAGTTTGGATCAAGTTGTTGAGCATTGTGTGAATTCTGTTGGTGTCAATTTAAATACTGCCAGTCAGCCTTTATTGACTTATATTTCTGGATTAGGACCTCAGTTAGCAAAAAATATTGTAGATTACAGAAATTCCAACGGTGCTTTTTCTTGCCGCAAGGATTTGATGAAAGTTCCGCGAATGGGGGCCAAGGCCTTTGAGCAATGTGCCGGTTTTTTGCGGATACCTATGGGAGAGAATCCGTTGGACAATACTGCTGTACACCCAGAACGTTATGAATTGGTGAAACGTATGGCAAGGGATTTGGGAACAACTGTAGAGCGGTTGATTGCAGAAAAAGCTTTGCGTGAACAAATTGATTTGAACCGATATGTGACTCCAGATTGCGGTTTACCGACGCTAACCGATATTCTAAAGGAATTAGATAAACCGGGACGTGATCCCCGTGAACAGATTCAAGTATTTGAATTTTCTGCCGACGTTCATACTATTGATGATCTGAAAGAAGGAATGGTGCTTCCCGGAATTGTATCGAATATAACTAATTTTGGCTGTTTTGTGGATATAGGTGTTCATGATAAAGGTTTGGTACACATTTCGGAAATGGCAGATCGGTATGTTGCAGATCCTACAACAATTGTATCTTTACACCAACAGGTAAAGGTTAAAGTACTTCATGTTGATAAGCAACGTAATCGGATAGCGTTATCCATGAAGCTGTAATTCAATTTATATACCTTAAGATTGTTATTTTTATGGCATCCTATAAATTATTAGTCCTTGATTTAGACGGTACATTAACCAATTCGAAAAAAGAAATTACACCACATACGAAGGATATTTTGATTCAGGCTCAGCAGCAAGGAGTAAAAATTGTGTTGGCTTCCGGACGTCCTACATATGGTATCATGCCTTTGGCCGAAGAGTTAAAATTAGATCGGTTTGAAGGTTATATTTTGGCTTATAACGGGGGACAGATTATTGATTGTAAAACGATGGAAATACAGTTCGAACAAGTCTTGGATCCGGCTGTTTATCCTTATTTTCAACAATGTGCTCGTGAACATGATTTTGTCTTGCTGAGCTATAAAGATGAATATATCGTTTCTGAGGACGCAGATAATGAGTATGTTCAGCATGAGGCATTTTTAAATAAAATGCCAAGTATGACAGTTGATGATTTCTTAAAAGTCTTTGATTTTCCTGTTCCGAAATGTTTGATTGTGGGAGATGCATCTCGGCTTGAACAATTGGAAATGAAGATGAAAAAAGATTTGGAAGGCCGGATTAATGTTTTTCGTTCAGAACCTTTCTTTTTGGAATTGGTTCCGCCTGGAATTGATAAAGCCAGAAGCCTGGCTGTTTTATTAGGAAAACTTGGAATGACGTCTGCTGATATGATGGCTTTTGGAGATGGTTATAATGATTTATCCATGATAGAATTTGCCGGATTTGGAGTGGCAATGGCTAATGCACAAGAAGTTGTCCGAAAATCAGCTCAATACATAACCCGTTCAAATGATGAAGAGGGTGTCGCTTATGCTGTAGAACGTTTCCTGCTTTAGGTATTTTTAATAAAATGGGTTTTAAAAAAGTGTTTTATAGCTTTTCATTTTGCTTTTTCTTGTTTGGTTTCTCGGAAACTAACATTTATGCATTGAGTAGAATTGAGGCTAATACGAATCCAACAAAGAAGATTGAGCATGGATTTAGTTTGAATTTTCGTCCTGTGTTTTTGATCCCGACTAATTCTTTTTTTCGGGGTACAAATATTATGGAACATCCTATGCGTACGAGTATATCTGGGCATGTCCAATATGCATTCCGTTTTACTCAAGCAACAGATCTTGGCCAACTTTATCCAGATGCTTATCAAGGTATAGGACTTTCGTATCATACTTTTTACAACAGATCAGAGTTGGGAAATCCATTAACTTTGTATGTATTTCAAGGAGCACCTATATATAAATTCCATTCTAAATTTTCTATAAATTACGAATGGAACTTTGGTGCTTCATTTGGATGGCATCCTTATCATGAAACAGATAATCCGAATAATACCGTTGTAGGTTCACGAATAAATGCTTATCTTAATGTAGGGATTTTGTTTAACTGGCAATTGAATTCTTCCTGTCATATTGGTGCAGGTTTAGATCTTACACATTTTTCAAATGGGAATACACATGATCCCAATGTTGGTGTAAATACAATTGGTATGCGGATGGGACTTATTTATTTTTGGGGAAATCATTCCGTTCGACCATTATTTCGAACTCAGTTGACAGAGGTTGCAGAAGCGCAACGCCATCTCAGTTATGACTTGATGTGTTATGCAGCACCACGAGCCAAAGCATTTTTATATGAGGGAAATCCATATTTAGTTCCAGGGTATTTTTGTGTGCTTGGCTTACAATTTGCTCCAATGTACCGATGGAATCAGAATTGGAAGACTGGGGTATCTTTGGATTTGCAATATGATGAGAGTGCTAATGTGCAAAATTATGTAGGGGAGAAAGACGAATCGGGAATTCTAAAATTTTATCGACCACCGTTTACAGAACAGTTTGCTGTAGGACTTTCCGTTCGGGGTGAGTTGACGATGCCTGTTTTTTCAATTAATGCTGGTTTCGGTTGGAATGTTTTTCATCGGTCTGATGATATGAGCGGATTCTATCAGGTGTTGGCTTTGAAGACTTCGATTACCCGAAACTTTTATTTGCATATAGGTTACCAGCTTAGTCGTTTTTCCAGGCCAGATCATTTAATGCTTGGTGTTGGTTTCCGCTTTTTATAATATAAAAGCAGATATTTGAAAATTTGTATCTTTAGTAGAATAACAACAAGAACCAGATCTTTCTTATATTTTTTTAATCAGATCTGGTTCTTATTCCTGTAATAGATTTTGCGATGTAAAGTTTTACCGTTTTTCCAGCATGACAACATTTTCTACGTGTTGCGTGTGTGGGAACATATCAACCGGACGTACAGCGCAAACTTTATATTTTTCGTCAAGAGCAGCCAAATCCCGTGCTTGAGTTGCCGGGTTACAGCTTACGTAAACAATACGTTTAGGTTCGGCAAAGAGAATTGTGTTAATGACGTCCTGATGCATACCTGCACGTGGAGGATCAGTGATAATAATATCTGGCCTACCATATTCTTCGATAAAATCCTTATTTAGGATATCTTTCATGTCGCCAGCAAAGAACAACGTGTTTGTAATTCCGTTGATCTCAGAATTTACTCGTGCATCTTCAATAGCTTCAGGTACATATTCTATACCAATAACTTGTTTCGCTTTGCGTGAAACGAAATTGGCAATAGTTCCAGTTCCGGTATAGAGATCATATACAAGTTCATTTCCAGTCAATCCTGCAAAATCGCGTGCTACTTTGTATAATTCATAAGCTTGGTCCGTATTAGTCTGGTAAAAACTCTTTGGTCCGACTTTAAATTTCAATCCTTCCATTTCAAGGAAGATGTGGTCATTGCCTTTGAACGTTATCACGTCTAAATCACCTATTGTATCATTGTATTTTAGATTGTTTACATAAAGTAAAGACGTGATTTCTGGAAAGGTGTCACCGAGGTACTGCATTAATTCTAATGCTTGCGTTTGTTCGGTTGGGTTCGTAATACAGAACTGCATTAAAACCATCAGTTCGCCTGTATTCGAGTTTCGGATCATCATATTACGAAGCAGTCCGGCATGTTCACGTTGGTCATGAAAAGACAATCCTTTCTTATATCCATAGTCCCGAATGGCATTTCGAATTTTATTGTTTATGTCGTCCATTAACCAGCATTTCTCGATTGGTAGAATTTTATCGAAGGAACCAGACGTATGAAAACCAACCGCGTTCATGTTTTCAAATTGTGTTCCATTTTTAATTTCTTCCGGGGTGATCCAACGTTTATTTGAGAAACCAAATTCCAACTTGTTTCGATAAGCTTCAGTTTTAACAGAACCAAGAATTGGAAGCATCTCGGGCAATGATACTTTTCCTATTCTTGTCAGGTTATCGTAAACCTGTTTCTGTTTATACTTTATCTGTTCTTCATAGGGTAGGCATTGCCATTTGCATCCACCACATACGCCGAAATGTTGGCAGAATGGCGTGGCGCGTTTTTCAGAATACTGGTGAAAGCGTATCACTTCTGCTTCACAATAGTGGTGTTTCTTTTTCTTCACTTGTAAGTCGACGACATCGCCTGGTACTGCATAAGGGACAAATACAACCAAATCTTCTATTCTGGCTAGTGCTTTACCTTCTGCTGCAACATCTGTGATAGTAATATTCTCTAAAATAGGGAGTTCTTTTCTCTTGCGAGCCATTTCTTTAAATTGTCTATTATTGTACATTAATATTATGACGACAAAAGTAATAAAAAAAACTCTTTTTTTCTCTAAACTCTTTTGAGTTATGTATTTTTTGTTTAAGTTTGCATAAAGGTATTTTGTTAACTAACAAAAACATTGTGAAAAATGAGTGAAAAAAGAGTTTATACCTTCGGTAATGGTAAAGCTGAAGGTAAAGCAGACATGAGAAATCTTCTCGGTGGTAAAGGTGCCAATCTGGCAGAAATGAATTTAATCGGAGTGCCTGTGCCTCCTGGTTTTACAATTACGACAGATGTTTGTAATGAATATTATGCAGTCGGTAAAGATAAAGTCGTAGAACTATTAAAAACCGATGTAGAGGCATCTGTAAAGCATATTGAAAGCTTGATGAACTGTACATTCGGAGATCCTAAGAATCCTTTGTTGGTTTCTGTGCGTTCTGGTGCTCGGGCTTCTATGCCGGGTATGATGGATACGATTTTGAATCTCGGTTTGAACGATGAGGTTGTAGAAGGTTTGGCTGCAAAAAGTGGTAATCCAAAGTTCGCTTATGATTCTTATCGTCGTTTTGTACAGATGTATGGTGATGTTGTATTGGGTATGAAACCAGTCAACAAAGATGATATTGATCCATTTGAAGCTATAATTGAGCAGGTTAAGGAGAAACGTGGTGTTGTTCTGGATAAAGATTTGAATCTGGACGAATTGAAGGAATTGGTAAAACTCTTTAAAGAAAGCATCAAGAAACAGACTGGTAAGGACTTCCCGAATGATCCAATGGAACAACTTTGGGGTGCTATTTGTGCTGTATTTGATTCTTGGATGAATGAACGTGCAATTCTTTATCGTAAGATGGAAGGAATTCCTGCAGAATGGGGTACAGCCGTTAACGTACAGGCCATGGTATTCGGTAACTTAGGTGAAACTTCTGCAACAGGTGTATGTTTCAGCCGTGATGCTGCAACCGGTGAGAATCTGTTCAATGGAGAATGGTTGGTTAATGCACAAGGTGAAGATGTTGTTGCCGGTATTCGTACTCCACAGCAGATTACGAAGATCGGTTCACAGCGTTGGGCTGCTCTTCAGGGTATTTCTGAGGAAGAGCGTGCTTCTAAATATCCTTCTATGGAAGAGGCTATGCCGGCAATTTATAAAGAATTGGATGAGTTGCAGACCAAGTTGGAGAATCACTATCGCGATATGCAGGATATGGAGTTTACTGTTCAGGATGGCAAACTTTGGTTCTTGCAGACACGTAACGGAAAGCGTACTGGTACGGCAATGGTGAAGATTGCTATGGATTTGGTTCGTGAAGGAATGATCGACGAGAAGACAGCGTTGAAGCGTTGCGAGCCGAACAAACTTGATGAGTTGTTGCATCCGATTTTTGATAAGGAAGCGTTGAAGAAAGCCAAAGTTCTTACTCGTGGTTTGCCTGCTTCTCCGGGTGCTGCTTGTGGTCAGATTGTATTTTTTGCAGATGATGCTGCTAAGTGGCATGATGATGGTCACCGTGTAATTATGGTGCGTATTGAGACATCTCCAGAAGATTTGGCTGGTATGACTGCTGCAGAGGGTATCCTGACCGCTCGTGGTGGTATGACTTCTCATGCTGCTGTGGTTGCTCGTGGTATGGGTAAGTGCTGTGTATCTGGTGCTGGTGCCATTAATGTAGATTACAAGAATAAGACCGTTGAAATCGAAGGTAAGGTATTTAAAGAAGGTGATTATATTTCTTTGAATGGTTCTACCGGTGAAGTTTATGCAGGGGAAGTTCCGACTAAGGCTGCTGAATTGAGTGGTGACTTTAAGGAATTGATGGATCTTTGTGATAAATATACCAAGTTGCAGGTTCGTACGAATGCGGATACACCACATGATGCTCAAATGGCACGTAGCTTTGGAGCGAAGGGTATTGGTTTGACCCGTACAGAGCATATGTTCTTTGATGGACAGAAGATTATCGCTATGCGCGAAATGATTCTAAGCGATACGGTAGAAGGACGTGAAAAAGCTTTGGCTAAATTATTGCCATATCAGAAAGCTGATTTCAAGGGTATTCTTGAAGCTATGGATGGTTGTCCTGTGAATATTCGTCTGCTCGATCCTCCTTTGCACGAGTTCGTGCCTCATGATTTGAAGGGCCAGGAAACTATGGCTAAGGAAATGGGTATCAGCGTAGCTGAAATTCAGCGTCGTGTAGAAAGTCTTTGTGAGCACAACCCAATGTTGGGTCATCGTGGTTGCCGTTTGGGTATCACATTCCCTGAGATTACTGCTATGCAGACTCGTGCTATTTTGAGTGCAGCTTGTGAATTGAAGAAAGAAGGTAAGAACCCGATGCCGGAAATCATGGTTCCGTTGATTGGTATCCTTTATGAGTTCAAGCAGCAGAAAGAAGTTATCATGAAGACTGCAGAGGAAGTATTTGCTGAGGAAGGTGTACGTATCGACTTTGAGGTTGGTACCATGATTGAGATTCCACGTGCAGCGTTGACAGCAGATAAGATTGCTTCAGAGGCTGAATACTTCTCATTTGGTACGAATGACTTAACTCAGATGACTTTTGGATACTCTCGAGATGATATTGCTAGCTTCTTGCCTGCATATCTCGACAAGAAGATCTTAAAGGTAGACCCGTTCCAGGTATTGGATGAGAATGGAGTTGGTCAGTTGATCAAGATGGCAGTAGAAAAAGGTCATGCCGTTCGCCCAGGTATGCGTACAGGTATTTGTGGCGAACATGGAGGTGAACCAAATTCAGTTAAGTTCTGCCATAAAGTAGGTATGAATTATGTGTCTTGTTCACCATTCCGTGTACCTATTGCACGTTTGGCTGCGGCGCAGGCTGCCGTTGAGGAAGCATAAATAGTATAAGATAATCATTAATTTAGGCTGTAATGGACTGTTTTTCAGACATTACGGCCTAAGTTGTTTTTAGGCGGTTCGTGCATTTGTCCGCAAAAAATGAGCCAAATAAACAGTACTTGCATACACCACGCATACACTCTTAAACAGTGGCGCATACACCAACGCATACATTATTAGTAGGTTGTAAATCAATTTTATATGGCAGTATTTAAAGTAGTCGTAAGAAAAAAACTGACGGATTTTATCCAGTGTACATTCGTATTGTCCACCGTTCTAGAATGGGTAATATTAAAACCGATAAGCTCATTATGAACAAACAAATCATTAAGAATGGCGAAATCAAGGATATTGTGGCCAACGAATATTGTTCACGAGAGATCCTACGTTATAGTGATATGATAAACCGTAAGGGTATCTCAAATTATTCTGTTGCTGAATTAATTGAATTTCTTATCCGTTCAGATGAAAAAATATGCTTTAGTGACTATGCAACAAAGTTCATTAACCGTATGTCCTCTGAAGGACATGAACGTAATGCTAAGAATTATCGCCTGGCTGTAAACTACCTCGAAAGATATTTGGGAACAACCTGAGTTATGTTTACTCACCTGTCATCTTCTGTTTTGACAAGATGGATTAATAGCCTTTCGTTGACGAACAGGGCGAAAGAAATGTACCCGACCTGTTTAAGACAGATATTCAAAAGGGCACTTATAGAGCTGAACGATGAAGAACGTGGTATCGTGCGAATCAAATACAATCCTTGGTTAAAGGTATCCATTCCTAAATCTGACAGTACGGTTCAAAGAGCCATCTGTGCAGAGGCATGTAGGGAGTTTTTCAATCGTCCCTTATCGGAAACCAAAATGATTTCCTCTCTTCCGGAGCAGGGCAGAGACGTAGCACTTCTATCCTTGTGTCTGGGCGGAATAAGCACCGTAGATATATTTGAACTTAAAAAAGAAAACTATAAGGATGGTATTATCGGATAAGAGCTAAGACAAAGCACATCCGAAAAGATGAAACCTATATTGAGATGCGTGTTGAACCGTTTATTCAGCCTACATTTGACAAGTATCTTTCAGACGAGAATGATGAATATCTTTTCAAATTCCATAAGCGTTACAGCAATCCGGACAGTTTCAATGCCAACGTAAATATTGGAATCAGAAAGATATGTGCCGATATGGGAATGAAGAAGGAGGATTACTACTGTTATGATACTTTTCGTCATACATGGGCTACAATTGCCCAAAATGACTGTGATGCCAATCTGTATGAAGTTGCTTTTGGCATGAATCACAGTCATGGACTGAATATAACAGGAGGCTATGTCAAGATAGACTTCACTCCTGCTTGGGAACTAAATGCCAAAGTGATTGACTTCATTTTCTTCAGCAGCAAGAAGAGCAAGCAAGGTAGGGCACGTGACTTCGAGACACCGGCAGACAAGATGTTCCGCATCAGTATAAGTTTCCTTTATAGAGAGAAGGGCGTCCACCATAATGACTGATACATAATAAGTTTACCTCTCCGTCCCAGTCCGATTCTGTACTGAAGAATCCAAAAGAATCCGGTTCTGATATTACTGTAGCATAATTTATATGCTGACCTATATAAGGTACTTGAGAAACAGACGGTTGTATTTGTATTTCAATACTACAATCATACTTCTCTTCCAGAAGTTCTTTATTTCTTTTTCCCGTTTTTCCGTCAATATCATCAACCTTACCCATCAATAAATCTTCAATCGTATCATATATTCCCATATTATTCCTAAACCATTCCTTTATCTCCTCATGAAAGCAAAGCTTAAGATTATCAAATGATACGACCTTCAATTTATATTTTGCTTTAGGAATATTAAGCATCATATCAGAAGGAACTTCACCCATGATATTACACTCGTCAATGATGGATTTTAGAATATCTATTGTTGAAATCTCAAGTGTATCAACCAGTTTCAGAACTTCATTTTTCATTGATATATCACGAAGGTTATCATCTATCACATCATTTATTGCACGAGTTGTCAAATTGGTAAACTCTTTGATATAACGTATTCTTCCGGGTCTGCCCAAAAGATTCTCATCTACAGACAATCTGTTTGTTGTAAGAATGTATAACTTACGCTTGCTATTATATACCCCATCTATCATTTTTAACAGAATCTCCCTGTCTTCATTGAAAGTCTTTTCGGCTTCGTCTATAAATATTACACACTCAAAATTAAGGGATTGTATAAATTCCAATATACCTTCCTGAGATTTGGAAATGATAACAACGGGCAAACCTATACGGTTGCTCAGAATCTTTGCAGCTATAGTTTTCCCAGTTCCTTTCAATCCATTGAATATAACTCCAAGATTTTTGTTGCTTTCCTTAAAAATATCGGAAGTCCATGTCTTTATAATTCGATTCATTATTTCATCACAATCCAAATCATAGATTTTGAAATCAAATACAAAAGAATCATCTATCTTTTCCAATCCCAATCTCTTAAAACGTGAATCTTCATAAATTCTGAAAATACCTTCACCGGGGCTGGAATATAATGTTGCTGAACCAGGAATAGGATAATATATTCCACCCTCATTAATCCATTTTTGCTTCTCTGCCATAATAATAGAATCCAAATTGTTGTTTGAATTGTTTTCACTGAAGAAATCGTTCCTGTGTATAATATAAACTTCTAAGTCAGCAATCTCTCCATAACCAGTAATACCACGCTGTCTTTCGATACCTTTATAAGTAAAACCATTCTTGATAGCTACTCTACGGGAAGAATCATTGCGAGGAAAAACTGTGATAATCAAAGAGGAAGCTTGTTCTTTTTTAAACAGATATTCCTTCATAGCATAAACTGCTTCTGTCATATAACCTCTTCCACGGAATTCCTCATTCATAAAATAACACAGTTCATAATCATTATCCACAAGTGAAGAAGAAACTCTAGTTATTATACTGTACTCTATCATACCTATAACATTAGATGGCGTTTCCTTAAGTGCAATAACAAACATATTACAATTTTCAATGCCTCTACGAATTTTACCTTCTGCCTCACTAGGATTGCTCATCGGACGAAAACCTGTATTTATTGCTGTGTGTTTATCACTCATCATAAGAAAGATATCATTTATATCTTCTTTCTCGGGTATTCTTACGATCAATCTTTCTGTCAATATTCTGCTTTTTTCCATAATACAATTATTTATACGTAAATTTACAATAAAGGCTATGCCGATATAGAGCATAGCCTGAAGAGAAATATTTTTCTATATAAGAAATTATACCATATATAAATATTGAAACTTGATTTTTTACATAAAAAACATAATATTTTAATACCACTAAATATTTCTGAATGAATTTACAATCAACCCTAATTCTTTCTTTATTGCATTCAATACTTCGGAAACAAGCGCTTCTTCTTTGATTTGCTTGGATTGGTACAAGAATCTGTCTCCGTATTTATTAAAGTTCCGTATTTCATCTTTCCTTCTCCTAGCTATAATAGGTTCTTCTATATCTTTACATATATTGGGGAAATGAGCAGGTTTATCTATTGTAAACTGGAAAAAAGATATATTGTTTATACCTTCTTCTTCTTTTGTCATCTCCCATAACTGATTATAATTCCATTTGCCTTTTTTAATCCATTCTATCCCATGACAGTATCTGTTTCCTTGAATTTGGATTAATAGTACATATTCTTTGTTGATTTTTATCTTGGCTTCAAGTAATCCTTGTCCGTGGGTAAATCCACAGTTTGTGAACACCTCGCACAAACATTTACTTTCATCTCTTCCTATGTCCTCTATATTCATTCCTGATATGATGTTATCCCATCTGTTATCTTCTTTCAAACAGGAATTCAATCGTTCCAGCAATTGAGAGTACCAGACTTTGTCCTGCAAGTCAGCTATACGTAAATCCTTGAATGCCTTTTTATCATTTTCAGGAATCAGAAAGCGGCTAGTGTTTTCTACTTTCCAACTCTTTGACAATTCATGCAAAGTGGCAATGAATAAACAATAATCTTCTATCAGGTCATTTTCATAGAGATTGTGTATAAAATTATGCTTATTCTTCACAATGGCTTGCCATAAGTCCTCGTAACTTCTGATTTGCCATTTCATAGCATTTTCAATAGCCTGTTTATCAGGAAAGAGAGTGGATAAAGACAACAGAACCAAGTCTCTATTTTCATTATCTTGTTTCTCTTTTTTGTTCAACTTGCCAACATATTCATCCAGCTGTAATTTAGACGGAATACTTTTTACCTTATTCTCAAGGACTAAGACTATATTTCCATCTGCTTCAATACACAGATCGAAATTCATATACTCCCTCTTTACACTCCAATGAGTATTGGACCATCCTACTTTACATCCTAAATTCTTACATATTTCAACAAAGAAATCTGGATATTGCTGTGCCATCCAACTTAGGAAATTGCTATGAAACAATTCTTTAGATGATAATGACAAATTAAATAATGGGGATGATTGGAGTGCATTTTTCCTAATCAAAGGTATAACTACAGTTTTTATGATTTTTTCATCCAACCGATGTTCTCCTTCAAACCATTCTGCATTCTCATAAACAGATTTATATTCATTATACCCATGTACTAATGTATCTTTTGTACCAAACAAGCCATATGTATTTTTTCTATCAAAATCCAAAATACCATCAAACTGACAGGATTCCAATTGTTGATAAGTATCGCATAGTTCTGAAGTTATTTCAAAATGAGTTTCTCCATCTCGGCGTGGATTTAGAAACTCCTGTCGTCCAATTATAGTACGCATAAACTCAGAAACATGAAAAGCAGGATTTACCAATATCTTTTTATATCCTTTTAGTAATTGAGCAAACATTCCCCCCATGGAGGTTCCGACAATAAGTTCTGGATTTTTCTGTTTACATATGTCTTTCAACATCTCGTATGCTTCCTGTGGATTCACAGGTAGGTCTGGAGAGAGTATCTCATATTCCGGTAAAAGTCTACGTAATGTATATGCTGTTTCAGACATGCCAGAAGATGATAATCCATGTATGTATAAAAGTATCTTCCTAGGTAAATACATTGATATTTCAATTGTCTCATGGTTTAATATCAGGTTCGTAATATCGTATCCAGTCTCTTGAAAAGACACATATTTTATTAAACCTTCTATTCGTTCACCCTTACAATCATATTCATATTGCTTAGAATACTCACCACGATGAATACACGCTAGTTTAACATCATACAAAACAGTCTTAGAGAGTTCCCTAAAGCTGTTAGTACTCAAATAATAGTTCTCTTCTGTTCGTAATCCTCTATTAAGTTGACTCAAGACTATTACTGAAATATCCAAATCTTTTGCCATTTTTTTCAAGCCATTCAAGATAGAGTGCATTTCTCCATATCGGTCAGTCATAGAATCTTCTCCTCTTATCAACTGAATATAGTCCACAATAACATAATCAGGGAAAATACCTTCAATCTGCTTGCGTATATGGCTCAAATTAATAATTTCTGCATTATCTATGAAAATTTTGTGTTTTACTTCATTATATCCGCTTTTACCTATTTGGAGTTTTATTCTTCTTACGAGTTGCTCTTCATCCATTTCACAAGAGAAATAAAAGCATTTATTGTTTTGTCTGGCAAGACTTATTGCCAAAGAGATAGCAAAAGTGGTTTTTCCCACAGCTGGACAACCACCTACTAATGTAAGTTTTCCTTTTGAATAATTCTTCTTGATAAAATTTTCTGTAAACATAATCTATTTATTTTAATGTTTTAACCAATTATACTCATTATAGTCGATAAATTTCATTTTTCTGAAACTTTTTTCAAATATTCATTGTTATTTGATTTATCTTTAAGTATTATGTGTATTTCATTAATAATATCCTCAGCAATGCTTTCTATCGTCTTATCCATTTTATTTAAACAGCATGCACTGTTATGGTCGTTCAGATCTCTAAGATTGACATATGGCTCTGTATATTTCTAAAATAACCAATTAAATCAATATATAGTTAAAAGCTATTAATGCATATGGACTATTAAAAATAAAATGTTTTATTTGCAAAAGTTTTCCTGTGGAAAATATTTATAGATTGAAATAAAAATCTTATTTATGAAATATTTAATTGTAGGTGGAGTGGCTGGAGGAGCCACAGCTGCGGCAAGGATACGCAGAAATACAGAAAGTGCTGAAATTATTTTATTAGAGAAAGGGGCGTATATTTCGTATGCTAATTGTGGTTTACCATATTATATTGGTGGGGTAATTGATGATAGAAATAAACTTTTCGTTCAAACTCCTGAAGCGTTTGGTAGAAGATTTCGTATTGATGTTCGAACAAATTCAGAGGTTATTTCGGTGGATACGAGAAATAAAACCGTGACTGTGCGGACTACAGATAGTCGGACTTATTCAGAAACTTATGATAAATTATTGTTATCTCCTGGAGCCTCACCAGTTGTTCCGCCTTTACCAGGAATAATGAGTAAAGGTATTTTTACTTTACGGAATGTTCAGGATACAGACCGGATAAAGCAATATATCCATAATCATGTGGTAAAACGCGCAGTAGTTGTCGGTGGTGGTTTTATTGGATTGGAAATGGCCGAGAATCTGAAACATGCGGGAATTGATGTTGCTGTAGTGGAAATGGCTGATCAGGTAATGGGGCCGATAGATTACTCAATGGCTGCACTTGTTCACGAGCATTTACGGCAACAAGGGATACGTCTTTATTTAAAACAAGCCGTATCATCCTTTCAAGAAGATGGAGCTACGTTAAATATTAGTTTCCAGTCAGGAATCTCGCTTACTGCTGATTTGGTAATTTTATCTATTGGTGTGCGTGCAGAAACTAAACTGGCAGTAGAGGCAGGGTTAAAATTGGGGGAAATGAAAGGTATATATGTTGATGAATATCTTCAGACGTCAGACCCTCATGTTTATGCTGTGGGCGATGCAATTGAATTTCCTCATCCGCTTACAGGCAAACCTTGGCTAAATTTTTTGGCAGGACCGGCAAATCGTCAGGCACGTATTGTAGCCGATAATATGGTGTTTGGTAATCGGCTCAAATATGAAGGTTCTGTTGGTACGGCTATTGCCAAAGTTTTTGATATGACTGTTGCATCAACCGGACTTCCTGCTAAACGTCTGAAACAGCTGGGAATGCCTTATCTGTCAGCTACGATACATTCAGGAGCTCATGCCGGTTATTATCCAGGTGCATTGCAAATGGATATCAAGATTACATTTTCTCCTCAGGATGGACGTTTGTATGGTGCGCAGATTGTAGGATATGACGGTGTGGACAAGCGGATTGACGAATATGCTTTAATCTTGAAAAATGGTGGTACGGTTTATGATCTGACACGTTTGGAACATGCTTATGCTCCACCTTTTTCTTCGGCTAAGGATCCTGTTGCTGTATCTGGTTATGTGGCAGGAAATATTTTGTCGGGAAAAATGACCCCATTGTATTGGCGTGAACTCCGGGATGCCGATCTTAGCCAAGTTACTTTGGTTGATGTCCGTACTTCCGATGAGTATGCTTTGGGACATTTATCCGGTTCCATAAATATTCCACTGGATGATATGCGTGACCGTTTACAGGAAATTCCATCAGATAAACCTGTATACGTCTATTGTGGTATTGGATTGAGAGGATATTTGGCTTCTAATATTTTAAAAGAAAATGGCTTTCGGGAGGTTCGGAATTTAATTGGGGGCTTGAAAACATATAAAGCAGCTGTTGCAAAAGTTTGTATTCCTGATGAGGATGCAGATACATGTTTACGTGAAACGAGTCAGGCTTGTTCGTGCACTGCTGATGCAGATAAGATTAAGACGGTTAAGTTGGATGCTTGTGGTATGCAGTGTCCTGGGCCGATATTGAAATTAAAAAGTGCGATAGAAGAACTTAAACCGGGTGAACGGCTGGAAATATCCGCTACGGATGCCGGTTTCCCGAGAGATGCAGAGGCTTGGTGTCGGACTACTGGCAACCGTTTTGTTTCATCTGCATCTTCGGCAGGGATCCATCGTGTACTTGTTGAGAAAGCAACTTTATGTGCAGCCGAATCTGTTAAGCCGCAATCGGATGGTGATGGAAAATCATTTATTTTGTTTAGCGATGATTTGGATAAGGCTTTAGCTACATTTGTATTGGCCAACGGAGCTGCAGCAACTGGAAAAAAAGTTACTATATTCTTTACTTTCTGGGGATTGAATGCTATTAAAAAGGAACGGAAACCACGTGTCGAGAAAGATCTTTTTGGTAAAATGTTTGGTATGATGTTGCCATCAAGTTCTCAGCATCTTAAACTTTCAAAAATGAATATGGGAGGAATCGGTTCCAAAATGATGAGATTTATCATGAAAAATAAAGGTATAGAATCTTTGGAAACACTCAGACAGCAAGCAATTGATAATGGAGTAGAATTTATTGCATGTCAAATGTCTATGGATGTGATGGGGGTGAAGAAAGAAGAATTGCTCGATAATGTAACGATAGGCGGAGTAGCTACATACATGGATCGGGCAGAGCATGCTAATGTGAATTTGTTTATCTGATTATGGAAAAGATACCTTGTATCTGTATGATGAGTGATTTGTGTAGAGCCATGGCCGAATTGGAAAACAATCTCACAATCATATATGATATTTCCCTGAATGAGGCTATGGTGTTATGTTGTATTGGAGGAGATCGGGTGGCAGCAGGTGAGATTGCGCAAACAACAAGGCTGAAGGCCTCCCATCTTTCAAAAGTGCTTAGATTATTGGAAGATAAAGGTTTCCTTCAACGAGATCTTGGTGAACGGGATAAACGTCAAATGTATTTTTCACTTACTAATGAAGGAACTCTTTGTCTGACCCGCTTAAAACAAGAGGGTTTGCCGATTCCTGAATTTCTTGGAAAATTATTTGAGGGTAGTTAGACAGGCATTAATGACTATTCTGAAAAGTTACAGATTGTCATATAATACCTAAAGGGATCGTATCATTAATACAATATTTGATACGATCCCTTTTATCTTTTAGGGTGTCTTGGTTTTAAATTATTGGCTGGTTTCTTAAAAATGTTTTTTTGCTTGCTTTATTTTTTCGTAAATAAACATCTTATATTTTAAAAGTGGCGATAAAAATATTGTATCTTTGAAAAGGAATATATGTATATACGAGATCTGAGGTGAAATGATTAAATAATGTTTGTCTCAGAATATTTGTACATCAATAACTAGAGTAGAATGAGCAGTAAGATGGATATTAAAGAATGGTTGGCACAGTTTCAGGAGAAATTGAAATGCAGTTTTGGCGACCGTTTGCGTTTTTTCGGTTTACAGGGCAGTTTCGGACGGGGTGAGCCGACGGATACGAGCGACATCGATGTCGTTGTTATTCTGGATCAGGTGTCCTTTGTTGACTTGCAACGTTATCGGGAAATGTTGGATCGGTTGGAGTTTCGCGAGCGTATTTGCGGTTTCGTTTCCGGAGAAGGTGAACTGGTTCATTGGGAAAAATCTGATCTGATCCAGCTTTTTCTGGACACAAAACCAATTATCGGTTCATTAAAACATCTTCATTCGTTGTTTTCTGATGAAGACATCCGTCGGGCTGTATTAACTGGTGCCGGCAATCTTTATCATGCCTGTTCTCACAACTTTCTTCATAAACAAGATTGGGATGTGCTTGTCGGGCTTTACAAAGCAGCCCGTTTTACGGTTCGGATGAAGTATTTGTGGGAAACTGGTTCTTACGTTTCTACCATGCAGCTTCTTAAAGAGAAAATGTCCGGACCAGATCGTCAGATACTGGAATTGGCGGCTGTTATTGCAGAAGAGTCATCAGACGTGGAGTTCAATTATTACAGTCAGAAATTGCTGGAGTGGTCCAGTCATACGATTCAAGACTTGGAGTAATGCTTTTGTATATCAATTCTATGTTGTTGAGATGATGATACATCGGTTCTGGTCTTTTTTATTTGTATTCTTACTTTCTTGCTCAGTCTGGGCAGCAAGGGAAGATACGCTGTATACACTTACTTTGTGCGGTAAAATCCGAGGCTATGTGCTTTATGTTCCCGATAGTCTCGAGCGTCCGGCTTTGGTCTTCTCCTTGCACGGTGCTGCCGGCCATGCTACTGACCGGTCTCCCTTTCGTACAACAGTGGCTGATGAGCAGGGATGTATTGTGGTGTATCCGCAAGGCGATGAGCAGTTCTTTCCTGTTTTCGGCGGACGCGTTCCCGGTTGGAATGCTTCTGGAGAACCAAATGCAGATCTGGAATTCTTCAAGGCGATTATTGAGGAAGTTGCTTTGCGTTATCCTATAGACCGTTCGCGCATCTATTGTTGTGGCTTTTCCAACGGAGGTATGATGACCTATTCCAATGCCGGTACTGCGGCCGATATCTTTGCCGCTTTTGCTTCCATCAGTGGTTTTCCGTTGAATGAATTCCACCACCGTCCGATGGGCGTTCGTCCTGTTCCGTTTTTGCATATTCATGGAAAGAACGACGGTTTTGTAAAGTATGCCTGTATGCCGGTTATCTGTGATAATATGGTAGCGCGAAACGGATGTTTTCCTGTGCCGGAAATAAAGGTTGAGTCGGGCAAGTACCGTCGTCAGATCTATAAGGCCGGTCCGGGTGGTTTTCCTTTCGTCTATTATGAAATAGACGGGATGGGCCATAGCGATTTCACTGACCGTACCCCTGAAGGCAATTCGGCTTTAACCATGTGGAACTTCATGAGCCGGTATGCATTGACCGATTCTTGCGACAGCACTTTGAAATGGCGGCTTAATGTTGATACCAAAGGATTCAGACCGGAAAAACACGGCTGGACCGTAAGTTCGGATTCGATACGTTTTTCTTATGGAATCTCCTCACAAGAGCCTCTCGCAGACAATAATGTTTATCCTGCCCTGACATTGGAAAAAGGAGACTATATGCTTTGTTTTGAGGCTACAGGAGATAAAGAACATAATATACATGTCTGTATGGAAACGCTCGACGGGCATTCGGTCTTGTTTTATAAATCCGCTCCTGTTGGGCAGAAGGTCATGATACCTTTTTCTGTATTCGACTATACGGAATGCCGGCTGACGATCGTAAAAACTTCGGCTTCAGATAAATTCCTTGATTTTTCAGTACATGCTGTAATTTGAGGTTATAATACGACTTGATTCGATATGGTACAATTTATGAATATTGAGATTAACCGATGGGAACTTGTTTTGGATGAACGGTTTTCCAAACATCAGATATTACAGTTGGCAGAGACTCTGCATCACGATGAGGCCGGTATATCCGACGTGTGCCGCACGATGCTTTATGCCACTCGTGTCCGTTCTTCTTATAATGCGGCCTGGATTCTGCATCATCTTGCTACCGCCGACAAAAAGATTTATCTCAAGGATTGGTTTCCTGTGAT